>JAISOT010000065.1 GCA_031275465.1 Desulfovibrio sp. | reverse complement strand
ATCGCAGATTCAGTTTGCCGGATATGTTTGCCCGACTCGCGTATGTCGCACTCAGAACTCCACCGATGCCGTACAGGCTCTTAAAATTAGCTGAATCTGGTGCGTAATCAGGTAAAAATAAGCGGAATGCCCCTTCTGCCGCTTTGGGAGCAGAGGGTCGCCCGTTCAAATCGGGCCGTTCCGACCAAGCAGCGATATGGACTTGCGGGCGAACATCGTAAGTTTTTGCGTTATATTTCAAGCGCACCTCTTGCGATCCCTGTCTTTAAAGTTGAGTGGCTCTTTTCTCCGGCTGGAGCACACTGGCGAGAGTGGCGGAACAGGCAGACGCACCGGACTTAGGCTCCGGCGGTTCACACCGTGGGGGTTCAACTCCCCCCTCTCGCACCATGGTTTGAAAACCAACCTGAAATTTTCAATCCGGCGATAACCGCCAGGAAAAGGAGGTATTCTCATGGGATTGTTTGACTTGAAAGGCAAGGTCGCCCTGGTGACCGGCGCTTCCTCGGGGCTGGGCGTCCAGTTCGCGAAAGCCTTGGCGGGACAAGGCGCGGATCTGGCCATCATGGCCAGGAGACAGGAAAAACTTGAGGAAGTCGGGAAAATCCTTGAAGGCATGGGGGCGCGTTGCCTCGCCGTCAAATGCGACGTGTTGAAAAACGGCGAAATAAAGGCCGCCGTCGCCAAAATCAGGGAGCATTATGGCCGCATCGACATTCTGGTGAACAACGCTGGCGTCGCGCGCTCACTGGCCGCCGAATCCCAGCCTGACGACGACTGGAACGCCGTCATAAACACTAATCTGAACAGCGTTTATTTCGTCGCTCGGGAAGTGGGCAAGGTCATGATCGAACAGAAATACGGCAAGATCATCAATCTGGGATCAATCCACAGCAATGTCGCCATGCCCAACAGACACCTCAACGCCTACTGCACCTCAAAAGGCGGCGTGCTGATGCTCACAAAGGCGCTGGCGAGCGAGTGGGCGCGATACAACATCACCGTCAACGCCATCGGCCCGGCATATTTCCAGTCGGAAATGACCGGCGCGGTCATGGGCAGTCCCGCCTTTGAGGACGTCGTCAAGACATACTGCCCCATGGGCCGCGCGGGCAGGGAAGGCGAACTGGACGGCGCCGTCATCTATTTCGCCTCTGACGCGTCCAGCTACACCACAGGTCAATTGCTCTGCGTCGACGGCGGCTGGACCGCCATCTGACCTTCGGACAGGACTTTGTTCATACCGCTTCGCTCGCCTTTGCAGAGCAACGCCATTACTGAAATTGATGGGATGGCCCCGCCCGCCCGAAGGGGTATGCATAGGTAAACCAAAGACACCTTGCAGGAGGCCATCCCATGAAGCTGTTCAAGGCGTTATTGCCGCAATCGCGGTACGGACTGAGTGATCAGGAAACCGAAAACGCTTTTTTGGATCGGATCTCTTTTTCCCGTTTTGCCGGCATTGCCCTCAGTGAGGATGTTCCCGGCCGTACGACGATTCGCCGTTTCAGAAACACTCTGGTCGAAAAAGGATGGCGGTAAATGGCAAAAAAATGATTTTCAACTTGTCGTTAAATTTTTTACGTCCTTGATCTGCTCCCCGTAAGGAGATCCGGCGGAAAAGTCAGGATTTCGGCAAAGCCGGCTATACGGCCACAAGCGAGGTTTTGCCATGATGAAGAGCAAATTCACGGGGGAGCGGATTGTCTTTGCCTTGCGCCAGGCAGAGGCGGGACGACGGTGGTTGAGGTTGTCCGCAACATGGGCATCAGTGAGCGGACCTTTTACCGCCACGCTTGACGTGTTGGGCCGGACTCGGCTTTATCCGTTCCAGCCAATCGCCGACCCGTATGAGTACGATATGCCCGGCGGCTTTGGCATCTTCCAGCGCGTCATGATGCTTAAATTTGTATTCCAGAAATTCGCAAAGGTTCAAAAGGGAATATCCTTGTCTCGCAAATTGCCGCCATGCCCGGCGTGCGACGCTTGCCGAATTAAGCCACGCACAAGACACAGGGGCCAGATTATATTTGCTGCAAGCCCCGTTCAGGGACAATTTGTCAAACATGGTATGGCAAACCGCCATGTTGTCTTCAAGCAATGAGACGATGATATGATATATATCTGGAAAAGTAGGGGAATGGCGAACATCTGACGGGTCAATGCCATGAATTTCAATGTTGACGTCATCAAAGTGATCCTCCGGGTTTACCAATGTTTCATATTCCTTAATAACGAGGCCATTGGAATAGCCAACGATGCCAATCTGGCAGATCGACGCATAATTTGAGTTGGCCGTTTCAACGTCTATGGCAAGGAAATCCATAACGCCAGGCCTTGCGGTCATTGTTTCCACCCGTCACCGCCGCTTCTTTTTCGTTCGGACTTGGGGCCGATTGAACTCCCTCCGGGCAAAGTTTACCTGCCTTTCAAATTTTTTCAATTATCGCCTCCCCAGCTATTGACACATGCCAATCTTTACAGCAAAGTGGAAAAAAGTGGTAAAAGTTGCTAAAAAAGTGGTAAGTTGTGCCAAAGTTGTTTACCAAAAGCCTTTCACGAAGTCTGGATCCCAAAGGCAGGCTTATGCTGCCCAGCGAATACCGCGAGGCTCTCGCAACGGATAACGACGCGGGCAGTTTCTGGCTGACAGGCCAGAATGGCTGCCTTGTTGCCTATTTGCCGCATAACTGGGAAGAAATAACAGAACAACTGAACCGTATTCCCCTGCCGTCGCAGAATCTTTTTTATTTCAAAACAAAATTTATAGGCCTGGGGCAGGAACTGACTCCGGATGCCCAGGGCCGCGTGCGCATTCCGCAATCACTGATGCGCGAAGCGGGCCTGCAGAAAGACGTCATGCTTGTCGGCATGCATTCCCAGTTTCAGATATGGGATCAGATTCGCTTTGACGCGCTTGTGCCGAAGGACGTTTCGGCTGAGCTGGCGGCGGCTGGCGTAAATATTTCCCTGACGGAAAAGGAAAGATATGGCGCAGGCGCTGATTGAGGAAAAAACGATCGGAGCGCGCCACACGCCCGTGTTGCTTTCGCAAACACTGGAGGCGCTTGCCCCGCGCGCGCGGGGGCGCTATCTGGACGGCACGCTGGGCCTTGGCGGGCATTGCGAGGCGTTGCTTTCCGCCGCGCAGGACATTGAAATTTGCGGTCTGGACAGGGACAGTGACGCGCTGGCATTGGCGCGCGAACGTCTGGCCCCCTTCGGACAACGGGTGCGCTTCTTCCACTCCCGCTACAGCCGTTTTGCCGACGCCCTTCAGGAACTGGGATGGGACAAGGTGGACGGGGCATTGCTGGATATCGGCGTCTCGTCCTTGCAGCTTGATGAAAGCGAACGGGGGTTCAGTTTTCTGGGCGACGGGCTTCTGGACATGCGCATGGATCAGCGCTCAGACGATTTGTCCGCCCGGCACTGGGTAAACCGGGCAAGTTTCGCGAGCCTTAAGGAGTGTATCGCCGCTTTGGGAGAAGACCCCCAGGCGGGCCGCATCGCGCGGGTCATTGTGGACGCCCGCCAAAAAAAACCCATCACGAGCACCGCGGAGCTGGCCTCTCTTGTGGAAAAAGCCTATCCGCCCGCATGGCGGCGCACGTCGCGGCGGCATCCCGCGACACGAACTTTCCAGGCATTGCGTATGGCCGTTAATGACGAACTTGGCGAACTCAGGCGTTTTTTGCAGCATATTCTCGCCTATCTGCCTGTGGGTGGACGGCTTGCCGTCATTACTTTCCATTCGCTGGAAGACCGTCTGGTAAAACAGGCCATACGCCGCTGGACGGAAGGCTGCCGTTGCCCCAGGCATGCAGCCGCCTGCGTTTGCGGCCATCAGCCGGAAGTTCGCGTCCTGCACAAAAAACCGCTGCAGGCGGCTGCGGCCGAGCTTGCCTCCAATCCACGCGCCGGCAGCGCCAAATTGCGCGCTGTGGAAAAAATAGCCGAAGCCATGCCGCGGGCAAATGAAACGGCATGAAAAAAGGCGATCCCCATAAAGAATCGGGCGGCAGGGGCTGGTTTCTGGCGTTGGCTCTCGAACTTTTGGCCGGCTTGCTCATGGGTCTGGTTTTGGTCTGGAGCAACATAGAACGCATGGACACGACATATTTTATCAACATACTGCAAAATGAACTTCATGAAAAACAAGGTTTACTCGCCAAACTGGAAGTGGAACGCGGGCATCTGCTCTCACCTCATGAATTGAGACGGCATGCGGAAGAACTCGGAATGAAGGAACCGAAAGCGGGACAGATACGGCGCATGGAACTGCGTTGAGCCCATTCGGAATACATTTTCAAAAATTTCCGGTCCCGCGATACCGAAAGTTATGGCCGGAACCATATAAAACTATCCCGCATCCCGGCAGGAGCAGACATGTTTCTTTTTTCTTCCCGAAACTACGGACGAGACGGCGTCACTAAAAATCGCGACGCGCGGACAAATTCCGTCAAGGATAAGCTCTCCCTGTTCTTGAATAAAGACAAGGACTGGGGGAGGATACGGATAAACGTGGTGGTCGCCGCCTTCTGCATCCTCTGGGCTGTCCTCTGGGGGCGGGCCTGGTATCTGCAAATGATAGCCGGCCCGCATTTGGCCGACCGCGCACGACGCCAGCACATGCTCTCGGAGCTTGTCTCCGGACGCCGCGGCATGATTTACGACCGCAACGGCCATGTGCTCGCCAGCAGCGTTGAAGCAAAATCCGTATGCGCCTGGCCGCGGAAAATTCAAGATTTTTATGAAATCGCCGCGGCTCTGGGCCCGATTTTGAATATCCCCTCACTGGAAATTTTCAACAGGCTCTCCAAGGCAAAAGGACATTTTATTTATCTCAAACGCAAAGTGGACGACGCCACGGCGGAAGCCGTGCGCAAGGCCGGATTGACAGGCATAGGCCTGTCGCGCGAATATGACAGGATATATCCTTACAAGCATCTTGCCGGCCAGCTCCTGGGTTTTGTCGGCCAGGACGACAAGGGTCTGGAGGGGCTTGAGCGCTCCATGGATGCGCGGCTTGGCTGCATCCCCACGCGCCAGATCGTCCAGAAGGACGCCAAGGGGCGTCGTTTTTATCTGCAAGAGGCGGGACAGCCGGAAGCGCGCGGCGAGGATGTGACTCTGACTCTTGACGTGCAGATGCAATTCTTTGCGGAAGAGGCCATTGAACGCGCCGCGCAGGAATTTGACGCGCGCTGGGGCGGAGTGCTGATTGTTGATGTCCCTACGGGCGATATCCTGGCATGGGCGCAATTTCCTTTTTTCAATCCCAATACCTTTCAGGAATCAACTCCCCTGATCTATCGCAACCGGCTGGCCTCGGACGCGCTGGAGCCCGGATCCACCTTCAAACCCTTTGTCATGGCAACCGCCTTGCAGGAAAACAAGATCTCACCCGCCAGCCCCATTGATTGCGAAGGGGGCAAATGGGTAAGCAAGAATTTCACAATCCGGGATACCGGCAACCACGGCATTCTTCCCGCCGCCAAAGTTTTGCGCTATTCTTCCAACATCGGCATGGCAAAGATCGGGATTTCCCTCGGCGCTCCCACATTCTACAAATACCTCCACTCCCTGGGCTTCGGCGAACGGACAGGCGTGCCCGTGGCGGAAAGCCGCGGCATATTGCGGATCCCGCGCGACTGGAGCGAGATGGACATCTTGTCCACATCGTTTGGCCAAAGCATTTCCGTCACAGGACTGCAAATGGCCCAGGCCTATCTCACGCTTCTGAACGGCGGGGTCTACAGACCGCTGCAGCTTGTCAGGGGCGGCGGCAAGGTTGAAGAAAGGCGCAAACGCATTTTCACTGAAAAAACGGCGCGTGACGTCATGCAGATGATGCGTGACGTCGTGCAGGAGAAGGACGGCACGGGCAAGCGGGCGCGTCTCGACAGCGTCGCTGCGGCCGGCAAAACAGGCACGGCCCAAAAAGCCGATCACAGGACCGGCGTGTACGGCGCCAAAAGATTGGCATCCTTTGTGGGTTTTTTCCCGGCCGATATCCCCAGGTATCTCATTCTCGTCATGGTGGACGAACCCGCCCAGAACCAGTTCGGCGGGCTTGTGGCCGCTCCGGTTTTTCGCGAGATAGCAAGCCGGACCCTGACATATGCCGGCATTGTTCACCCCGCAAACACCGCTGAAAAACAAGGCCATCCCCTCGCCGATACGGGTGCCGCGCGGCCGCGCGCTTACAAACTCGCCGCGCAGGATGCGCCCTCGTTCGCGGAGAACATGCGCGAACCCCGCAAAAAGCCTGCCCTGTCGCTGCCCGGCCATCTGGCAAAAGCCACGGAACGGGTGCCGGATGTCATGGGAAAATCCGTGCGCAACGCGGTGGAACTTTTTGCCAGGGGGGGCATTGTGCCGGAACTCAAGGGTAACGGGGCGCGCGTCGTGCGCCAGAGTCCTCCGCCGGGAGCCGCATGGCCTGAAAACGCCAAACCTTCTGATTACGTGTTATGGCTTTCGGAGAACTGAACATGTCACCGGATTTCGCCGGGCTTCTTGACGCCTGCCGCGGCGGCGGGGCCGAACCGCGCTCCGATTCGCGGGAAGTGCGGCCGGGCGATATTTTTACGGCCGTGCCCGGTGGAACCGAAGACGGGGCGCGCTTCATACCGGCAGCGGTCCAAGCCGGCGCCGCCTTTATTGTCTGCCAGCCCGACGTGGGAGAGGAAATCCTGACAGCGGCGAAAAACTGCCGGATCATATATCATGACAATCCCCGCGAAGCTCTCTGGATGCTGGCCCAGGCGCGCTGGCATACGGACAGCCTTCCCCTGAAAGTTTACGGCGTTACGGGCACAAACGGGAAGACGACGGTTTCCTGCCTGCTGGAGAGCCTCTTCTCTGCGGCTGGCGAAAAGGCAGGCGTTGTAGGCACAATCGCCTACCGATGGCCGGGGCATTCGCAGCCGGCGCCGCTGACGACGCCGGACACCCTGACTCTGCATTCGCTGCTTGGCAGCATGGCGGACGCGGGCGTGACCGTGGCCATAATGGAAGTATCCTCCCATGCCCTGACGCAGCAGCGTGTTTGCGGCATCCCCTTCAGCGGAGCTGTTTTCACCAATCTTACCCAGGACCATCTGGACTATCACCAGGATATTGAAAGTTATTTCGCGGCCAAAGCAAAACTTTTTCTGAACCTGCCGCAACGGGACAAAGCCATGTCCGTGAACAGCGACGACAATTTCGGCCGCCGCCTGCTCCGCCTGTGTCCTTCCGCCCTGCCCTTCGGCCTTGATTGCTGCGGCCGCGAACCGTGCCTGAAGGGGGAAATAATGACTTCCGGCCCGCAGGGGCTCCGTTTGCGAATGCAGTATAAAGATGCCGCATGGGAACTCGTTTCTCCCCTGGTAGGCGGTTTTAACGCATCCAATCTTTTGGCGGTTCAGGCGCTTGGGCT
>JAISOT010000045.1 GCA_031275465.1 Desulfovibrio sp. | reverse complement strand
GCGCTCAAGCCAAGGCCAAGGGCAAATACGTCTTCCTGTTTCATACGGCACCTCTGGTGACTTTCTACAGGCCACTTCCCCCTTGGTCAAATTCCATAGTCAATGTCGAAGAAC
This sequence comes from Desulfovibrio sp., assembly GCA_031275465.1. GTDB lineage: Bacteria > Desulfobacterota > Desulfovibrionia > Desulfovibrionales > Desulfovibrionaceae > Desulfovibrio. Next base: position 7,203 of record JAISOT010000045.1, on the reverse strand, counting down.
CAAATATTTTCTCCAGCAAAACAATTTTATATCAACGTGTTATAGTGCTTTAATGTATTCGGAAATGTTACACTACCCCGTGTTCTCCGGGACGCTCGTATTTCTTTTGCTGTTTTTCCTGCAGGCCGCGATAAAACTCCGTATCGCCCAAAACCAGCAGAACGGCCGAGGAAACGTAAATGGAAGACGCGGTGCCCACGACAACGCCAATGAGCATGGTGAGCGCGAAATCGTGTATGACCCCTCCCCCGAACGCAAACAGCGCTCCGGTGGCGAGAAGCGTGGTGCCGCTGGTCAGAATCGTGCGCGAGAGCGTCTGGTTGACACTTTTGTTGATGATGGCGTCAAAGGGCAATTTTTCGCCGGAACGCAGATTTTCGCGCAGCCGGTCATAAATAATGATGGTGTCGTTGATCGAATAGCCGATGAGCGTCATGATGGCCGCCAGCACGTTGAGGTCGATTTCCACCTTCAGAATGGAAAGCAGCCCCACGGTGACGAGAACGTCGTGCAGCAGGCCGACCACAGCGCCGAAGGCGAAGTTGAGCCTGAGGAAAAAACAGACCACAAGGGTTATGCCGAGCGCCAGTATGACCAGAGTTCCCATTCCAAGCCCCGTCAACCCGAGCACGTACATGCCGCCCCACAGCACGGCCGCCATGACTGCGGATACCACCCAGCGCTGCTCGAACCGGCCGGAAATATAGACAGCCATGAGCAGAACGGCATAATAAAGGGCGGCGAGCGCCTTGTTGGTCAAATCCTCGCCGATTTTCGGTCCGACCACTTCCAGGCGTTGGATTTCAGCGGCGTTGTCCGGAAAGGCGGCTTTGAGCGCGTCGGAAATCCGGGTGCGCAGCGAGGCGGCGTCAGCGTTGAGCGTGGAAAGACGCAGCAGATAGTCACGCCCGCCCTCGCCGAAACTTTGGATGGAGACGTCGGGCAGAAGCGTTGAATCCAGACTTTTTTTCAGCTCGTCGTCGGCGACGGCCCCTTGAAACTGCACCTGGACGACAAGACCGCCGGCGAAGTCGATGCCCAGTTTGACGCCGTTGCCCCACAGGGCGGACGCAAGGCCGGCCAGCAGCAGGGCGAGGGAAATGCCGTACGCTATGCGGCGTTTGCCGATGAAATCTATTGCGGTGTCGTGTTTGATAAACGTGAAAGACATAACGTATCCCGAAGCTGAGTGACAGGGCGGCGCGCCTTAAATACTCAATCCTTTTGCGCCGCAACGGCGCGCCCATTCTTCAAAAATGGCGCGTGAGACAAAAATGGCGGTGAACATGGAAGCCAGGATGCCCAGCGACAGAGTTACCGCGAAGCCGCGGATGGGGCCTGTGCCGAACTGGTACAAAATTACCGCCGCAATGATGGTGGTGAGATTTGAGTCGGTAATGGAAATGGCGGCCCGTTCGAAACCCGCCTTTACCGCGGCGAAAGGCGTAAGCCCCAGCCGGATTTCCTCCCGGATACGCTCTAATATCAGCACATTGGCGTCCACGGCCATGCCTATGGTCAGCACTATGCCCGCAATGCCGGGCAGCGTGAGAGTTGCGCCGAAAGCCGTGAGGCCCGCGACAATCATAAGCAGGGTAAAGCCGAGCATGGCGTCGGCAATGAGGCCGGAAAGACCGTAATAAATCGCCATAAACAGGGCCACGCCCACAGCCCCCGCCAGAGCCGCCCTGATCCCGCTGTCAATGGATTCCTGCCCCAGGGAGGGGCCCACGCTGCGCTCTTCAAGCACGGTGACGGGCGCGGGCAGGGAGCCGGCCCGCAGCACAATGGCCAGATCCTGGGCTTCGGCTGTGGTGAAATTGCCGGAAATGCTGGCGCGGCCGCCGCCGATGCGGTCCCGTATGACGGGCGCCGAATAGACTTTGCCGTCCAGCACGATGGCCATGCGCCTGCCCACGTTCTCGCCGGTGACCTGCTCGAAAACGCGGCCGCCGCGGCTGTTGAAGTTCAGCATCACATAAGCCTGATTCATCCTGTCAAAATTGGGGCGCGCGTCGGCCACGTCCTCGCCGGTGAGCATGACATCCCTTTCCAGCGCGATGCGTTTTTCCGCGCTTTCCTGGCCTGATGCCGATTTTTCCAGCAGCGGCAGCACAATAACGCCCGTGGGCAGAGCGGGCTTGCCGGGGTCGACGTCATCGCGCACAAGATGGAACTCCAGATGCGCCGTCTGTTTGAGCAGTTCCACGGCGCGGCGCGGGTCGGAAATCCCGGGCAGCTGCACCTGAATGCGGTTGCCGGCCTGCTTGCGGATGTCGGGCTCCGCCACGCCGAACTGGTCTATACGGTTGCGGATCGTGCGCAGGGCCTGGTCAAGAGCCATGGTTTCCAGCCGTGCTATCTCGTCGGGCGTGAAACGGGCGACATAGCGCAACTGGCCGGCATCGCCCCGTTGCGGCTCGCCCGCGGCGAGCTGCGGAAAATTTTTGGTAAGCAGATTCCGGAATTTTTGTTCGTCTTCCGCGCGCGGGAGCATAAATTCCAGGTTGTCGCCGCTCACGACGCGCGGCCGGAGGACAACGATCTTCTCTTCCTGGGCCAGCCGCCGCAAATCCTGTCCGGCAATGGCCAGCGCGTTGGTGACGGCCCTGTTTGTTTCCACGCCGAGCGTGAGATGGATACCCCCCTTGAGGTCAAGCCCGAGGGCAATTTTTCCGCTGGGCAGAACATTAAGGGCGGAGATCGCCGGCACGTTCGGCAGAGCGAAAATAAAACACAAAACGAGAACAAGCAGGGAAATACCCAGGCGCCAGCGCAAAGCCATTCTTGTACCCAAATGTTATCTTCTTGAATTATCCTGATATCGCAAAATGCTGCCACGCTCCCCGCCGTCGCGGGGCCGAACAGTCCTACGGGTTTTGCGGTTTTTCCTCTGCCGGGGCCTTGTCGGTTTCCGCGGCGTTGTCGTCCTCGTCGTCCCTGTCCGGAACAGCGGGCGTTTTATCGGCCTTTTCCGTCCTGCCGGGTTTGCCGCTTCTGGCGATCTTGTCCATTTTGTCGCCCTTGCCGTCCGCCAGAAGGCCGGCTACGGAGCCCCGGGACATACGCAGTCTGGCATTGCCGCATTCCAGCAGCACCTGTTCATCGTCAATTTCCACAATGCGGCCTATAAGTCCGCTTCCGGTCTGCACGCGGTCCCCGCGCTTGAGTCCGCCGAGCATCTGCTTGTGGGCCTTGGCGCGTTTTTGCTGCGGGCGGATGAGCAAAAACCAGAAAATGACAAACATCAGAATCAGCGGCAAAAACTGCATCAGCATGTCCGTGCCGCCGGGGGCGCCGCCGTTTTGCGGAACCGGACCCATGGCGAAGGCTGTGGATTCAAGCAAGGAACACCTCCAGAATCGTGGAAAGGGCAAACAGCAGTAAATTGTAAGCCAGTTTCTATACCCCCTGTGCCGTCGGGATGCAAGCATGATTTTTGTGATTTGTTTCACGCCGCCACTTGCATATTTTCCAAAAAAACGTACTCTGCGGCCATCTGTCTGATATGCCCGCACCGGAAGCATTTTTATGGATATTGTTTCTCACGGCTCCGGCCGTAATCCGGGGGAAAACACAGCCGCCCCCTTTTCACCCGAAAGCATTCCGGCAACAGATCGGACTGCTTCTTTTCATGCCGTGTGCCGCTGCGCGCCGTTTAAACAATATTTTCTTTTCGGCGGTCAGGCGGAAAAATTTTTGTGCAGCCCTGTTGTTACGCTGCCACACAGAGGATTTTCATGACCACAGATCAAAACATCGCCACGGCTGCGGCCGGGAACGGCGAACGCGCAGACGCGCCCGCGGCCTCCGCGAAAAAGCCGCGTCGCCGCGCAAAGAGAGCGCAAGGCGCAACGCAGGAGGCGGATACAACGTCGTCCGCGACAAAAATTCCCACGCCGGAAAAAATATCATCGGAAGCATCCGGTGCCGCCGGACAAAGACGGCGGAGGGCGGCGCCCAAAAAACCCGCCCCCAAAACGGTTCCGCTTGCGGCCGTTTCCGTTGACGCCGCCCCGCAAGCTCCTGCCGGACAGGAGCATGCCTCAAAGGAACTTGCCCGGGAGCCATCTGCCGCTCCGCAGGAAGGGGCCGATGCGGGAGAGCCCGGCCGCCGCAGGAACTCCCGCGCCCGCAGGGACAAGACGGAAACGTCCGACGGCAGGCGGCGCATGTTCGTCAGCGTTCTGCCCGGCGAACAGGTGGAGGTGGCTCTCGTCGAAGATGGCATTGTGCAGGAATACTATCTGGACATGCTTCATCAACGCAAAATCAAGGGCAATATCTACAAGGGGGTTGTCCAGAACATAGACACCAACCTGCAGGCGGCTTTTGTCAATTTCGGCATGGGTAAGAACGGCTTTTTGCAGATAGATGAAATTCACCCCGAATACTGGCAGGCGCACCATGAGCCGGGCAAAGGCAAAAAATTTCCTCCCATACAGAAAGTGCTCAAGGTCGGTCAGGATGTGCTTGTGCAGGTGGTCAAGGAGCCTACGGGCAACAAGGGCGCTTTTCTGACGACCTGGTTGTCCCTGGCCGGACGTTTTCTGGTGCTCACGCCTGGGCAGGAACAGACCGGAGTTTCCCGCAAGGTGGAAAATGGGGAGGAGCGCGATCGGTTGCGCGAACTGATGGGTGATATTGACCCCGGTCCTGAACTGGGGGTGATTGTGCGCACAGTGAGCGAGGGGGCCACCAAAACGACCCTGAAGATTGATCTGCAATATCTCAAGCGCGTGTGGCGCGATATCCGCAAAAAGGCCACCGAAGTCGCTTCGCCCGCCCTTGTCTATCAGGAACCGGGGCTTTCCGAGCGGGCCGTGCGGGATTATCTGACAGATGATGTCACGGAGGTCTGGCTTGACGACGAAGACACCGCCGAGCGCGTGCGTGAAACCGCAAGCCTGCTTTTTCCGCGCAAGAAAAATCTGATCCACCTTCATACCGACACCCTCCTGACGCTGTGGGAGCGCTTCAGCCTGCGGCGTCAGCTTGATCAGATATACTCGCGCGAGGTAATTCTACCCTCGGGCGGCAGACTTGTCTTTGATCAGACGGAAGCCCTGATGGCCGTGGATGTCAACTCCGGCAAAATCTCCGGAAAAGCCAATTTTGAAGCGATGGCCTACAAAACAAACCTTGAGGCCGCCGAGATCGTGGCCCGGCAGATCAAGCTCAGGGATGTGGGCGGCCAGGTGGTGATTGATTTTATTGAAATGCGCGAGAAAAAGCACACTCAGGAAGTGGAGAAAACCTTGCGCCAGGCCATGAAAAACGATCGGGCGCGGCACGACGTGGGGCACATAAGCCCTTTCGGCCTGCTGGAACTGGTGCGCCAGCGCACCGGCTCCTCCGCTCTGGCCATCACCATGGAACCCTGCCCTGCTTGCGGTGGAACAGGACAGAGACGCAATCTGGAATGGCAGGCGCTCCAGGCCCTGCGCGATGCGCGCCGCCTTCTGCGCATGGAGAACGGCAATACCTGCCGTTTTGAAAGCCGCCAGGAGGTGGCCTTGTACCTGCTCAACCACAAGCGGGACACCCTGCGGGAACTGGAGCAGGAATACGGAAAATGCCTCGAAGTGACGATACGGCTTTAACGCGCGGGACGTCACGGGATGGCGCGCGTCTGCTTATGCATGTCTGTTGCGGGCCATGCGCCCTCATGCCCATACTGCGTTGCCAGGATGAAGGTTTTGCGGTGACTGCGTGGTTTATGAATCCCAATATCCATCCGCTCACGGAATATCTGCGCCGTCGTGACGCCGCGCAGGAAGCCTGCGCCGGGCTGGGGGCGGAACTTTTGTGCGCTGACGAACACTGGGACATCACAGCCTGGCTGCGTTGCGCAGCCGGACGGGACGCCAGACCGGCGCGTTGCGTCTTCTGCTGTGAAGGCCGCATAAACGCGGCCTTCACCAAAGCGCGGGAGATGAATATCCCCTTTTTCAGCAGTTCCCTTCTGTACTCCCGCCATCAGCCGCACGAGATCGTCGCGGCGGCCGGCCGGCGCCTTGCGGGGGCAAATCCCGACGGTCCGGCCTTCGTATACCGGGATTTCCGTGAAGACTGGCAGGCTGGGATTGAGCGCTCCAAAAAATTGGGACTTTCTCGCCAGTTTTATTGCGGGTGCGTATACAGCGAGGCCGAGCGCTACGCCAGGCGCCTGATGACAGCCAGTCTGTGAGACGGTTCGGCGGCCAGACCATTTTCTGCTTGACCTCGCCCCTGCAGTTGCGTACAAGGACGACTGTTCCAAGGCATTTTCCCCGGTAGCTCAATCGGCAGAGCGGGTGACTGTTAATCACTAGGTTGGCGGTTCATGTCCGTCCCGGGGAGCCAGATTTCAAAAGCCCATAGCAATATGGGCTTTTTTGCTTAACAGGCTCTTGGAACGCCGCCCGTCTGAACCTGCTGCCCCGCAACATTTTCCCGCCTTCGCCCATTCTCCTTTCCGCGCCGGAAAAGCGTAACCCCAAGCCGAACACCCCCGTCCGTGCCGTACCCCAGGACAAACCCCGCCCTTTTCTCCCATTCTCACAATGGAGCTGTTAAACGGTTTAACAGGTTTGACCCGCCGCTTAACAGGCAGGGAGGATTTAACAGCCGGGAGAAAATCGGAAACACAACATATTGAAACCATTGATTCTCAGTTTCGCATATGCGTACAAGTCAGCAGAATGGTCTTGGAAAGTCCGGATCAGCATCCTATGTGAAGCTCAATCCGTACCGGGCGGCAACCTGCGCCTGATTGCCCCGCGCCACCTGAATCCGTCTGCCGTTTTCATCCACAAAATTCGCGCCGGTCTGCTTGAAGTGAAACGGTGTATTCGCTTCCCGGCATTGGCGATGCAGGTCAATCACCCAGCGGAGATCACAACCCCTGGCGTTATCTCCCGATTCTCCCCCGACAATCACCCCATCAATACCCGGCAAATATCGGCTGATATCCATGCGCCCCAAGATCGGCTCCACGATGACCACTCTATGACGGATAGACAAGGCTGCAAAGAGAGGCAAACGCTTGTCGGCCATTGCCTGATTTTCAGCTGTGCAGGCAATCGTCACATTGGCATAGCCATCGTCCCAGTCTGGAGGCGCACACTCCTGAAACCGATGGATTCTCTTGGTCGGTATGAAGAAATGCAGATCCTGCCGAACGTGAATGGCTTTCCACGCCTCAGCGCGATACGGATCCGC
>JAISOT010000040.1 GCA_031275465.1 Desulfovibrio sp. | reverse complement strand
ATCACTCATCCCTTTTTGAAACTGGACTGGATTACGAGGCATCATCAACTCCTTGGTTTCAAAAAGTATCTCATATTCCATGCATCTTGAATAGGGGCTGATTATCGTGCGTAATCAGGTTCTTTTTTAGCGTGGTGGATCGGGGGATGCGCCCGCCAAGGCAATTTGACTCTGAAATTGCTCTGATTTTACAGGTGCAGGCCAGCGAATTGACAACCGTGCCGTACCGCGTGTATTATCCCCACAAGCCGGACGGCGGCAGCGCTGCCAATCCCGTCAGGTCCGAAAGGAAGCAGCGGCAACAGTTGTTGCCGGGTGTCCGGCCCATCTGGATACTGCCTGAATAGTAACGGAAAAACATGCCGATATACGGACTCAGACTAGGCCCGCTGGGACAGACATGCTATTATGCGGCCCCTGACTCCCTTCACGAGGGAGACGGGCTTCTTATGGAAACAGAACAGGGGCTGTCCTTTGCCCTGGTCGCCAGCGGCCCGCTGGACGCCGCCCCCGGCCTGTGCGGGCAAAATGGCGGAGCGGGGCAGGAAGAATTCTGCCCCCAGGAGTCGCCTTCCCTGCCGCGTATCCTCCGCGCCGCCAGTCAGCAGGATTGGGAAAAGGAGCGGCAGAACAGGGAACTTGCCCGCGAGGCCGGCGTTTTCTGCCGCCGATGCATAGCGCAGCGCAGTCTGGACATGAAGCTTGTCGATGTGGAAGTTTTTTTTGACCGCAGCAAGCTGATCTTTTATTTTACGGCCCCTTCGCGCATTGATTTCCGGGAGCTTGTCAAAGAACTGGTGCAGGAATACCGCACCCGCATTGAACTCAGACAAATCGGCGTGCGCCACGAAACGCAGATGGTGGGGGCTGTGGGCAACTGCGGCATGGCCTGCTGCTGCCGGCGCTATTTACGCAAATTCGCCTCTGTGACCATTCGCATGGCCAAAGAGCAAAACCTTTTTCTCAATCCCGCCAAAATTTCCGGAATATGCGGCCGTCTCCTCTGCTGTCTTGCCTATGAGCAGGACAACTACGACAATTTTCACAAGGCCTGCCCCCGCCTCGGCAAAAAATACCTGACACGCAGGGGGAACATGAAGGTGCTTCGGGCGAACATGTTTCGCAATTCCCTTGTGGTGCTGACGGAGAGCAACGAAGAACTGGAACTCACCCTGGAGGAATGGCAAGCGCTTTCGCCGCAGCGGGCGGAAACACCGACGTTGGCCGCTCAGGCGGCTCATTCCCCCGTCCCTCCTCCAGCCCGGACGGATGATGCCCTGCTCGTGGTTTCCGCCACGCCCGATATCCTTGATTCGCTGGATATTCCAGAGGATTGGCATGATGGGGAAAACATCGCAGGATATGCTCCGCTGAAATCCGACAATGCGGCTGACGCGTCTTTTCCCCCTCCTGCCGGCGGTAGTGGGGAGACACCGGGCAGGCCGCCCCGCAAGCGCAGGCACAAGGGCCCGCGGCATTGACTCCGCCCCGGCCGGTCCCGCTGCCCGTTATTCGGAATAAAACCTTTCAGGATCGTTGCGCAAACACGGATTGCCCGTAAACGGAGTTTTACGTGAACAGTTTTTTTCTCACGACCCCCATTTACTATGTCAACGCCCGGCCGCATCTCGGGCATGCCTATTCGACCATAGTGGCGGATTCCCTGGTGCGTTTTCACAAAATGCTCGGCGACGACACGTTTTTTTTGACCGGTACGGACGAACACGGAGATAAAATTGTGCAGGCCGCGGAAAGACAGGGCTGCCCGCCACAGAAATTTGTGGACGAGATCAGCGCCCGGTTTCAGTCCTTGTGGCCGCAGCTCGGCATCGCCCATGATCGTTTCATACGCACGACAGAGCCGGGGCACAAACGCGTCGTGCAGGCCTTTCTGCAACGCGTCCATGACGCCGGGGATATTTACTTCGGGGAATTTGGCGGGCATTACTGCTACGGATGCGAGCGTTTCTACACGGAAAAGGAGCTGGAAAACGGCCTTTGCCCCCAGCATAAAACGCGTCCGGAATTCATCAATGAAAAAAATTATTTCTTCAGAATGTCCAAATATCTGCCTTGGCTCAAAAGCTATGTTGAAGAACATGAGGATTTCATCCGCCCCCGCCGTTACAGGGCAGAAGCCCTTGCCATGCTGGAATCCGGGGCGCTGGAGGATTTGTGCATTTCCCGCCCGAAAACGCGCCTTCAGTGGGGCATTGAATTGCCCTTTGACGATAACTACGTCTGTTACGTCTGGTTTGACGCCCTCATCAATTACATCAGCGCTCTCGGCTGGCCGGACGACCGGAATTTTGCGCGCTACTGGCCCGGCGAGCATTTGGTGGCGAAAGACATTCTGAAGCCCCATGCCGTCTTCTGGCCCGCCATGCTGAAATCGGCCGGACTGCCTGTGTACAGGCATCTGAATGTGCACGGCTACTGGCTTGTGCGGGACACCAAGATGTCAAAATCCTTGGGCAATATTATTGAACCGGTTGAAATGAGCCGGCGTTTCGGGCTGAACGCCTTCCGCTATTTTTTGTTGAGGGAAATGCGTTTCGGCGAGGACGCGAGTTTCAGCGAAGACGCATTGATAAACAGGATCAATGCGGATCTGGCCAATGACCTCGGCAACCTCTTCAGCCGCGTCCTTTCCATGACCGCAAAATATTTTGAAAGTCGCGTGCCGGAACCCTCTGCCTTTTTACAGACAGATGACGCCATCGCGGAATTGTGCCTGCACTCCCTGCAAAATTTTGTACAGCTCTTCGGCGGCACGCAGTTTGACGCGGCGCTGGAATCCCTGTGGGAAACCGTGCGCGCCCTGAACAAATATGTGGACAGTCAGGCCCCCTGGGCGTTGTACAAACAAGGCAGCACCGCGCGGCTGGCCACGGTGATGTATGTGCTGCTGACAGCCATGCGCAAGACGGCGCTCTGCCTGTGGCCGGTAATGCCTGATGCCTCACGGCAAATGCTGGAACAACTGGGCAGCCCGGCGGCGGAAACCGTGCCGCCGGTTCCCGCCCTGAGGAAAGAAGGGAACTCCTTCGACGGTCTGTCGCCGGGTACGGTTGTGGCCAGTTCATCCACTCTTTTTCCCCGCATTGAAATGAAACGGGACGCAGCCCCAAAAACCCGACGTGGCCAATAATGACTGGCGTTTTTTTTGCCAGGGAGGAGAATCATGTCCACAATCATGCCCCAAGGTGAGCTGGTGCGTAAGGCCTTGGCCTATATTACGGAACAGCGCGCCCTCAATCCCGACAAATCTGTTGCCCGCCTGCTTGATGAAGCGGGCATGCGCTTCAACCTGACGCCTCTCGACACGGCGGCCCTTGAGCGGATTTTCCAAAATTCGCCGATTGACGGTACTCACGCCAAAAATTAACCGGCCTGGCCTTCCACTTTCATTATGGATACTCTGCTCACGGCCATAATATTGAGCACTGTTGAAGGGTTGACGGAGTTTCTGCCCGTTTCTTCTTCCGGTCACCTGATTTTGGCGGGAAATCTGCTGAACTTTACCGGAGCGCGCGCGTCCACTTTTGAAGTCGTCATTCAGCTCGGCGCCATTCTCGCTGTTGTGGCGCTCTATTGGAAACGATTCGCCGGTTTTGTCAAACCGCAGCCCTATGCGCGCTTCGCCGGATCGCGCGGCATTCTGCTTCTGACTCTGACAAGCCTGCCCGCCTGCCTGCTGGGGCTTTTGCTGCATTCCGTGATAAAACAATATCTCTTCCGGCCCGCTACGGTGCTGATTGCCCTGCTTGTGGGCGCTGTCTGCATGATTTTGGTGGAACGCCGTAAATATCGGGTTGTCTGTGTTGAGCTTGATGAAATGACGCCGCGGCTCGCCCTGGGTATCGGCTGTTTTCAGTGTCTTGCCCTGTGGCCCGGTTTTTCCCGTTCAGCGGCCACGATTATGGGAGGTATGCTGCTGGGAGCCGGGCGCACCGTGGCGGCCGAGTATTCCTTTATCGCGGCAGTGCCGATCATGGCGGCGGCAACCGGCTATGACCTGCTGAAAAACCTTGGCCTTTTCAGCCCTGCGGACATTCCCTTTTTTCTGGCAGGGCTTGCCGGGGCCTTTGTTTCGGCCTTGCTGGCCGTCAAGGTCTTCGTGGCCCTGGTAGGGCGAATGAGCCTGGTGCCGTTTGCCGTGTACAGACTCCTTCTGGCGCCTTTTGTATACTATTTCATGGTGTAGTCACTCCCCGTATTCCACGCGAAGAAGCGTTAGGCCGCGAGCGGGCGCCGTCGCTGAAGACAGTGCCTTGCGCTCCCGCGCGGCAAGCAGTTCCGTCACGGATTCCGGCGCGATCCTTTTCCGGCCGCAGTCGGCCAGAAGGCCGGCCATATTGCGCACCATCTGTTTGAGAAAACCGTTTGCCGATACCGTAAGACGCAAAAGTGGACTGTGCGGCGGGTAATGCTCCAGTAGCGGCATTTGCGTGATTTTTGCGGAAAAAATCGTCCGGTATGTGCTTCTGGTGTCAGCCCCGGCGTTCTGCAGAGCGGCAAAATCCTGTTCCCCCGAAAGATGCGGCAAGGCACTGCGCATGGCGTCAAGGTCAAGCGGCCCGCAGTCCCAGACAAAGGGCGACAGTTCCGGAGGGAGAAACCGCTTTTCCTGCCAGAACTGGTAGGCGTATGTCTTGCGCGCGACATCGTTGCGGGCGTGAAATCCGTCGTTGATCCGTTCCGCCTCAATCACCCGTATATCGCGCGGTAAAAGAGCGTTGAGACTGCGCCGCCAGTCAAGCCGCGCCCTGACGTCGGGCACGTCGCAGTGCGCCGTCTGGCCCTTGGCGTGGGTGCCGGCATCCGTGCGGCCGGAGGCGCACACGCGGATACGCGCGCCGGTGACGGCCTGGAGCGCCGCCTCCAGTTCAGCCTGCACCGTGCGGGGCGGATTGGGCTTTTCCTGTATCTGCCAGCCGCTGTAGCGCGTTCCAATATAGGCAAGGAGCAGTTTCAGACGCATTTTGCCGGCAGTATTGTTCCGGATAAAGCTGCGGCGATGCCGTCCTGAAATGGGGAAATCCTCATTCCGGCATCCGTATGCGGGTAAGCAATTCCGTAAGTTTCGCGGTCTTTTCCGGATTGGTGTAGGTGAGGATTTCCCCAGACTGCTTGGGAACCATGCCGGAGAGAATGCGCACCGCCACGCGTTCGTCCAGGCTCTCAATGGCCTTTGCCGCTACCTTGGGCTTCATGTTAGCATATACCTGAATGAGATGGCGAACTTTTTTCTCCTCCAGGCCCTTGGCCTCCCGTATCATATCCTGCATTTTCTGCTCGGCTGTCTCAATATCCTTCAGCCGTTCGTCCATCTGCTGGCGGAGCATGAGAATGTCCTGTTGCTGACGGGCCAGTTCCTGCGCTTTGGCGTTAGGATCTTCCGGCATGGCTTGCGGCGCGATATTGGGCGTCAATTGCGGCACAGCGGGAACGTCGGACGCCGAGGGCAGGGGCGGTAGCATGCCTTGACCGTTGCCGCGCGGCGCGAGCGGCGCGCCGGAGGAGTTCTGTCCGCGCGGAATATTGGCCGGTATGGGAGGGGCGCCCGGCATGGTCAGAGGGGCAGTTTGCTCCGCAGGAGCGAAGGGAGAAGGAGCATCTTGCGACGTTGCGGGCGCGGGCAGATCAAGGGCAGCGGCGGCGACGGCCCGCACGCCCCCTATCGCGGGAATGGGCAGACGGGTCAGGCCCAGCATGTCAAGCAGGGATTCGTCAGACAGAGAGGCTCTGCTCCATGCTCCCTGCCCCGCGACAAGTAGCGGCGCGCGGCGTGCAACGCCGGCGGGCGCGGAAGACGGGGGGAGAACGGCTGTGGCGCCGTCAGCAGGCGCGTGCCTCGAAAATGCCCCGCTGCCGGCATGCCCGACTTCCGTCTGCAAAGTAGTACCTGCTCCGAAGGGGCTCAAACTGTCTGCGCGAAAGTCATCGGTTTTGTCCGGTGGGATCAAGATGCCATGCTGTTTATCGTCTGTGCCGGGGCTGTGATTGATGCTGGCCTGCCGGTTGTCATTCAGGAACGGCAGGGGGATATCAAGAAGGAGTATGCCGAGCACACAGAGTTTGAGTACGCAAAGTGCCGCGAGACACCGAAAAAAACTAGAAAGACGGAGCCTTGAAGCGCAGTGTTGCCGTTTCATCATTTGTGTGCTGCTCCCTCATCAGTTCTTCGCGCGCGTATTGGTGTTTTTTTCGTGCCTTGAGCTTGTCCAGCGTTTTTGTATCAATGGCGCGCCTGGTAAGCAATTTTCTGGCCTCGTCCACCATCTTTCCGGCCATCTGCAGTTGCAGCGAAGCCTCGTTCGCATCCGAGCACAGGCCTTTCACATATCCTTCATGCAACCATCGCTCAGCGGCGCCTTCCATCATGGTATCGCGCGCCTTGTCCCGCGCTTCACGCAGTGCGGCTTCAAGACGCTCAAGGCGCTGCGCAGCTTCCCGCTGACGGCGCTGGGCCTCCGTAAGGCGCACTTTGGCTTCCTCTTCCAACTGCCCGCGGTAATCAAGCACTTTTTGCATGTTGAACCGGAAAGCCATGAAGTCGCCTTGTTTTTGACACAACCATTCATGTCGCGCAATCACATGCAAACAGCGGGCCAATAAGGGTTTTCCTGAGGCTGAAGTTGTTGAAACTTTTATCGTACAAAACTCTTGTCAAGTCAACGCAGATTGTGTAGACAGATTCGTCCTGTCATTGACTCCATATCATGTTCACGGCAAGGTAGCTCAGTTGGTCAGAGCGTGCGGTTCATACCCGCAGTGTCGGGGGTTCAAGTCCCTCCCTTGCTACCAAGACGGAAAAGGGAATTGCGGCTAACTAGTTGTAATTCCTTATTTTTATTCAGCCGTTTTGGCCTGAAACTGGCGTCAAAAACCCCGTTTGGGCACGATTTGCCAACTGTGCCAAAGCGGTGGGTCAAACTTTCCGAACAGACTCAGAACGCGGGCAAGATCCGCTACTACATCGAATACACCGCTCCCAACGACGAGATGCACGTGA
>JAISOT010000190.1 GCA_031275465.1 Desulfovibrio sp. | reverse complement strand
CACACCCGAGGCCAGTGCCCGCACGCGGCCGATGAAGCCGGTGCGCTCCGTAATGGAAACGGCGCCGCGCGCATCCAGTAAATTGAAGACGTGGGAACATTTGAGGCAATAATCGTAGGCCGGCCAGGGCAGATTCTGGGCGAGCAGGGATTTGCACTGGGTTTCATAATCCGCGAAATGTCGCAGCAGCATACCGGGATCGCTGGCTTCAAAATTGTAGCGGGACTGTTCGACTTCGTTTTGGTGGTAGATGTCGCCATAGGTCACTTTGGCGTTCCAGCGCAGATCATAGACCGACTCTTTCCCCTGCAGATACATGGCAAGCCGTTCCAGCCCGTAGGTCAATTCCACGCTGACCGGCGACAGATCAAGGCCCCCCACCTGCTGGAAATACGTGAACTGGCTTACTTCCATGCCGTCAAGCCAGACCTCCCAGCCAAGCCCCCAGGCGCCGAGGGTGGGGGATTCCCAGTCGTCTTCAACAAAGCGCACGTCGTGCCGCGTCTGGTTTATGCCGAGCGCTTCCAGACTCTGGAGGTAGAGTTCCTGTACGTCGTCCGGCGAGGGTTTGAGCACCACCTGAAATTGAAAATAGCGCTGCAGGCGGTTGGGATTTTCTCCGTAGCGGCCGTCGGCGGGACGACGGGAAGGCTCCACGTACGCCACCCGCCAGGGTTCCGGACCGATGACGCGCAAAAAGGTGCCCGGGTTGAAAGTGCCGGCTCCGCATTCGACGCCGGATGGCTGCTCCAGCACACAGCCGCAACCGCCCCAGTAGTTCTGCAGTGTCACAATGATATCCTGAAAATACATATATGCTCCTGAAGTTGCGTCTGGACCGGTGAAAGCCGAAGTCCCAGCCAAATCATATCCGTCGGAACCTTCCTTCCTCAAAGGCAAGGCCCAGATGATACTGCACAAAACCGTCAATGGCTTTGGCGCAGGCCCTGCGTTCCGGCAGCGGCATGTCGTGGCAGGGCCAGGCAGAGGGCGCAGCGCGCAGGACGTGCCGCAGGAGGGAAAGCCCCGCGCCGGAAAGTTCCGTCGCGTAAGCGGCGTATGCCGGGCGGCAGCGCGGGCAGCGCGTCTGCCCCTCGTCCACCAGGAAAAGAGCCTCTCCGTCAAGCGACGCGCCGCAACGGCCGCAGATCTGAAGTCCGGGCGCAAGACCGGAAGCTCCGGCCATGCGCAAACGAAAAAAAAGGGGAAACAGGGGGGACAGATGCGGCGCATTTTCCAGAGTATAACGCAGATCTTCCACAAGCTCGAAAGCTTCCGTCGCATTTTCCGGCGGCACGCCCAAAGTTTCCACAAAACGCAGGCAGTTCGCGGCCAGTCCCATGCGTTGCCAGTTGCGGCGCAAGCGCTGGGGCCCCGCCAGCAAAACAGCTTCCTGCAGATTGAAAAAATGACCGTTGCCCGTTGTGTTTATGCGGCAGTGCAGGGTATTGAGCACGTCCAGACAGCCGCAGAAGCGTCTCCGGCTGCGGCTTGCGCCGAAGGCGAAAAGTGTGGCGATTCCGCGGGTTCTGCAGAGCGTTTTCAGCCAGATATCCCTTTCCCGAAAGCGCCCGGTGCGGAGCACAAACCCGCGGTCAGCCCATTCTCCCGGCATCCCTATCCTCCAGAGAGCGGAACTGTCATTCCTGCTGCGCCTGCGGGGGAAAGCGCAGGGTGCGTACCTGACCTGACAGCCCGGGGGCGGGAATGTCCCGGCCGTTATAGCGTATGCGCACCCCGCCCGCGTTGCCCAATTTCATATCCAGTTTTTCCCGGAAGGTCAGAGCGAAGGTATCGCCCTTCTGGAGAGAAAACTGGCGTGTGTCCGTACCGTCTGCCCGGGAGTGTATCCAGCATTCTTCCACAGCCGTAATGACGACGTTGTGGGTGAGGGGCTTCGCCTGCGCCGCGTCCGGGGCGACAGGCGGGGTTTGCGGGACGGGCCTTGAAGTCGGCGGGGCGGCGGTCGCTTCCGCGGTTTGCGACTGCGGTAGCGGATCCGGTGGAGCGGGATCGTTTTCCTGTACCGGCGTGTATGACGGTTTTTGTGTGTTGTCGGCCGGCGGGGGCATTTTCTGCGGCTGCGGCTGGCTCCGCGCCGGAGCGGCGGGCGGGGACGGCTGCGCGAGCCGTTGCGGCGCCGTATTCAGCGTTGTGTACAGCGGCCAGGCGACGGCAAGGGCGCCGGCAACGGCGATCAACAGAATTATGACGAGCGCGCGGCTTTTTTGGGGTGTTTTTTTTGACGTTTTAGGCGGATAAACGTTCAAGTGCGCCGTGACCGCGCCGTCGCGCGGGACGGGGATGACGGCGGAGTTTACCTCCTCCGCGGCCAGGCCGAGAAAGGATGCGTAGGAGCGGACAAATCCTCTTATATAGGTCGGATGCGGCAGTGAAGCGGCGTCTCCCTCTTCCAGAGCGCGCAGAAGGCGGGCACTGATTTTCAGGGTTTCGCTGACATCGTCAATGCTCAAGGCCCGTTTTTCACGTTCCTTGCGCAGGGTCGCGCCCAGTTCCTCCAGTGTCATGCAACGCCTCTGCAGTTCCGTTTTTTATCCGGGCGGGGTTCTAAAGCCGGATGTCAATAATCGCTTTGTTCTTGAGACTGGACGTGTATTCCTCAAAACGCTCCGTCGCTTTGGGCTCGCGCAGGATGGCGTCAATCCGGGGAGTGGCTTCTTCCAGCGTAAGGGCTTTTTCCTCTCCTCCACCGGGCCTGAACAGGCGCACTTGCGCCTTGAAGGTCATCCCGTTGTTTTTTATGTCAAAAGCATCAGATACCTCTCCCGGTTTGAGAGCGGCGAGACGTGTTTCCAGTTCCGGGTTCAAATTTCCCCACGGCACCGGTCCCATATTGCCCCCCTTGTCCTTGTTGGGGGCAATGGAGTATCTGCGCGCGGTATCCTCAAAAGACAATGAGCCGTTTTTCACCTTGGCCGCAAGATTTTTTCCGTCTGCCTGGGGATGATACACGAGAAAACCCCATTGCAGCCCTTCGCGATTGTACAGGCTGTCTTTGTGGCTGTCATAATAGGCCTTGATTTCTTCAGGCCGGACGACAACCCTGCGCCCGACGGCCATTCCCATAATTTTTTGCCGCAACAGGGATTTTTCTATATTTTTGCGAAATTCCGAAAGGGGAATTTTTTGCTCAGCGAGCTGGGCTTCAAACTGCTCTTTGGTGAGTCTGCGGAACTGCATCATCCTGGCGAGTTCGTTGTCCACCTCACTGGCGGAAATATGGACCTTAAGGCGTTTTGCCTCCTGACCGAGAAGAATGTCCATGACCATCATGTCCAGCACTGTGCCCAGAATTTTCTTCGCTTCCGCGGCCTGCGACGGATTCTCGGGGTTGATCCGCGCACGGGCCAGTTCGGGCAGGGCGGCCTTCTGCAGGTCCACCATGGTGATCACCTGGCCGTTGACTACGGCCGCCACCTTGTTGAGCTGCGCGGCATGCGCGGAAACGGCGGCGTACAGCAGCGCCGCAGGCAACAGCAGGAAAATTTTTTTCACGAACGTGTCTCCTTCGCATTCCCGGTGTCGCGCCCGGGGCAATCATCTTTTCTAGCTCAAGCGGGCCTAATTTGCAACGGGCTCCGTCTCGTGCCCTTCATCTTCATCCCTCGGCGGCAGCGGCCCGGCCACAGGCACCATGTCCGCGCGTCGCGGCGAGAGCAGATCGTCTCTCATATGCGGCGATACCCGGATGTCGGCAAGCGCGAGGCTTACCTCAAGCCAGCGCCGGAAAGCGGCCAGTTTTTCTTTTTCCAGCAATTGCCGTTCTATCAGCGCGTAGGCCTCGGCCACGCCCACTGAACCGGCGACGAGGCGTTGTTTGAGGCAGATGGTTTCCCATACAGGCCCGCGCGCCACAGAGACGGCGCAGGCGCGCTCGGCGAGATTGCCCAGGCGTTTTTGCCATTCCGGGGGGAGATCCTGCGGCAGGATATTCTGGCATTGCTCCGACGTCCCGTGTGGCGGCGCCATAGCGGCATTGGGGAACGCGTCGCGGTAAGCCTCCAGATCTTCCTTTCGTTCCGCTGTGGCGAAACAGACATTGAGCGTTTCCGGCAGGCTGAAGTCCGCCGCGTATTCCTGGTAATAGGCGCGCACGGCGGGCAGGTCTATTTTGATGCCGGGCAGAAGGATATTTTTTTCAAACCGCTGCATGGACAGATGGTCCCGCAGCAAATTCCGCCATTCTGTTTCATTGAGGGATTCGTCCGCAAAAATGCGGGAAAATTCTTCCCGGCCGTAGTCAGCGCGCATTTCTGCCAGGGCTTTTTCCATATCCCCGTCACTGACGGCGATTTTGCGGCGGGCGAGTTCCTGTCGGACAAGAGCGCTGACGATCAGCGTTCCCAGCGCGTCTCCATAGCGGGTTTTCATTATTTTCAGCGAAGGCGTTTCCCACGCGCCGCTGGCTGAAGTGCGCCCGTCCAGCAATGCCTGCACGGTGCGCAGATAAATGGGCTCGCCATTGACGGTGGCCACAACGCCTTCGGGAAGGCGCGCCTGGAGACAGCCCGCGGAAAACAGGCAGACAAGCCAGACAAGGACGCGCGTGAACAACATCATATTTTCGCCTGCTTCACTGTGCAAAAATATGGCGCATTTTGCAACGAGGGCAGATTCGCGCGGCGGATCAACGCAGCGAACCCCGCGTCGTTTCGGCGTCATTGCGTAAAACATGCGCGGCCGCCGCGGCCAGATCGTCCGCCACGTGGACGGAGGCGGGCACTTTTTCCTCCTCGTCGCGGCCGTACCCCGTGCGCACCAGAACAGGCCGGCAGCCGGCGGCAAGCCCGGCTTCAATATCCAGGGCCTTGTCGCCTATCATCCAGGATTGCGCGCGGTTAAGACCCATTTCCGCCGCCGCTCGCAGCAGCATGCCCGGTTTGGGTTTTCGGCAGGCGCACGGCCCGGTGAAGTCCGGATGGTGAGGGCAATAATAAAAAGCGGATATGACGGCATTGCGAGCGGCGAGATCCCGGTTCATCAGCTCATGCAGGCGCGTGACGGCTTCCGCGTCGTAAAAGCCGCGCGCCAGACCGGACTGATTGGTCACCACAACGAGATTGTAGCCGTGACGACACAAAAGAGCCAGGGTTTCCGGCACGCCGGGCAGCCATTGCCAGCCGGCCCAGTCGCGGAGATAACCAGTTTCCCTGTTCAATGTCCCGTCACGGTCCAGAAAAATCGCCTTGGCCATTCGCGTTTCCATAACACGCAGAGCGCGCTGCTCTCACTTGATTGCCATGACGGCCTTGAGCGTTTTTTCCTGAATGACGTCTTTCCAGATGGCCTCTCTGGAAAGATGTCCCAGGCCCTGAAGGCGGATTCGCTGGAGATGTTTTTCCAGCGCCGTCAGATTTTCGCGCATGTGCCTGCTGTACAGGTCATCGGAGTTATATTCGCCGCGCAGTTGGGCAAAATAGGGAGCGAAATTTTCGCCGCGCGCTTTTTTCAGAATGTTCGAGAGCCCTTCCTTGTAGTTGTTGGTCATGTTGTTCAGGACAATTTTCCAGTCCCGCATGGACTGCCGGTTGCGCTCCATCACCGCGGGATTGTCCGCCCCGGGCTGCTGCATGATCAGATTGAGATAGCTGAAGCGCGCTCCCGCATTGCGCTGTCCCTCAATATGATGCAGAAGGGAACGCAGCCCGTTGAGGATTTCCGTGTCCTCACGGCGCTCGGCGGCGCTTTCGTAGTCCGCAACCATCCGCCGGTACTGCTCGAGATTTCCTTTGACCACAGGAGAGGAAGTCGCCTGAATGATTTTGTCCAGTTCCGCCGCGAGTTCTCCCGACGGATTGATTTTCACGACGCCGTCCGCCGGAGCCGGCGTTCGGGCATCGCTCCGCGCGGCGGGGCCGCGTTGCTCCTTCAGCGAGAGTTCCGCCAGGCGCAGTTTTTCCATGCGCCCGGCGGACGCGGGGGTATTGATGCCGCCGAGCACCGGACGAAAGCCCAGTTCCCGTGTTTTCACCGGTCCGCTTTCGTTGAACAGAGCCACTTCCTCCCGTTTTCCGGGGAGAACGTCATCCTCGCCGCTCAGGAAACTGCCGCCTTTTGCGACAAACCCTCCAGCCGAACCGTGCGGGCGGGGAACGACGGTTTTGCCGCCGTCGCTCATATCCGGGATGCTGAAGCGGAAGGAAGACTGCGCGAGTTCTTTGGCGTTGCCGGCCATATCATAAATTTTGAGAGGATTGGGATGGCGGGAACCGATGACGGAAGGGGCTTCAAGGATTCTGTCCTGCGTGGAAAAAACGCCGAAGTCCGCCCTGGCGAGGCCGCCCAGAGGGTGAAAGTCTTCCTGGTTGCGGTTTTCCTCGGGGACATTCAAACCGCCCCTGGCGGCGAATTCCCATTCCTCCTCTGTAGGGAGACGCAAGTATGCGATGTCCTTGTCGTTTTCTTTATATACCGGCAGGGCGTCCTTATGGTTTGCCAGCAGCCAGACCATGTAACGTTGCATGAATTCCTGCATTTCAAACCAGCTTTTGCCCACGACAGGTTCCGCCATGGCCTTCGTGACAGGCGTCTTCAAACATTCCCCAAGCATGACGGCATGCCACTGCCAGAGGGTGACTTCGTACTTGGCGATAAAATAATAATAAAAATTGCCGGAATCCCGAGCGCGCAGCTTTTCACGCCACGGCGCCGGCATATCCTCCAGGGTGAAGGGGCCGCTGATATGGCCGTCGCGGGCGCGCTCGTACTTTTCACGCGCCGGGTCGGCGAGGGTGTGCACTCCCATGGTGAATTTTTTATCGTAAAGAAGGTTTTTGCCCGGCACGCTCACGGCGCGAAAGACCATTTGACCGTCGCACGGCATCGGCAAAACCAGGTCATCCGCGTCCGGCTCGGGGTTCCATGCCTTGTCGACCGTGAGTTTTTCATCCTTGCGCTGCAGCGCGGCTGCATGGGAAAGCGCCGGCAGGCACAGCAGCATGAGCGACAGAAGCAGGGCAAGGCGACGGGGAAAAAATTCGTGAACGATCATAATGGGCGTTCCCTGTTATTGGGGGGAAACAAATTCTGAATCCGCAAAAATTGAACGTTACACATCCCGTATCACAAGGGCCGGCTCTATGCCGGCTGCCCTGACGGCCGGGTACAGCGTCGCGCCGAGGGACAGGGCGAGCCCGGCGGCCAGCGCGGCCAGAAAATGCTCCGGCCGTATGACGCAGATGGCGCCTCCCGCCAGTTGCGCCGCAAAGAGGGAGTCAATGCTCACAGCCACGCCGCACGCCAAAAGCCAGGCGGCGAAGGTTCCTCCCGCACAGGTGAGCAGGGCCTGACACAGCGGATAGCACAAGAGGGCCGGACGGGAAAAGCCCAGCAGACGCAGCATGCCGAGCATTTTGTCCTTGCGCCGCACGGCGGCCAGGGAAGAACTCAGGGTGAAGGCCACAAATCCTGCGCCCACCGCCAGCGCGATGATCATCAGCAATCTGGTGAGGGAACTGTCTATCATGCGTATGTCGGCAATGTTTTTGGCCTTTGTGATGACGCTGATGCGCAGGCCGCGCAGATGGTCGTCCAGGGTTTCCACGCTGTCCAGATCCCGCGCGTACAGGCGGAAGGATTCGTAGTGCCGTTTTATCCCGGTGGCCGGGTCGCCGTCCCAACTTCTGCGGGGCACGGCGATATAGTCGCGGTAGTCCTGAATATTCTCCAGCACCGGAAGGGGAAGGAAGGCGGTGTCGGACGGTATGGCCTCCGGCGGCAACACGCCCGCCACCCTGATTGTGAAGACTGCCGTCTCCAGTGCGCCATCCGGGCGTCTGCGCCCGAGGCGGCCGCGTAAAATATCCCCCCTGGCGGCGGACAGCTTTCTGGCGGCGCTGCTTGAGAGCACGGCGTCTTCGGGCGCGTCTGCGGCGGCCTCGGGCGCGACGGGGGGCAGGGGCTGGCCAAAGCGTTCCAGCAGAGGGTCTCCGGGGCCTGTGGGTTCCAAAGTCAGCGGCACGTAGGAGCCGTCTTTGGCGGCGAACTGCATTTCCGCCGCCACGTCGCGCGTGCGGGCCGTTACGAAACGCACGTCCGGCCGTCGGCGCAGCTTCTCGAAAAGCTCATTGGTAAAGCCGCTGCCGCCGCTGCCCGCAGGTATGATGATGAGCGCCGCGGGGTCGTGCAGAAGCGTGGCGCGCAGGGTTTCCACCAGGCCCACGCGCACGCCGTAGAGCACCAGCAGCGGCGTCAGCATGCTGGCCAGCGCGAGGACGGCGCACAGGGAGAGCATGCGCTCATGCCGCCAGTCTCTGGCGGCCAGGCGGGCTATGATTGCAATGTGGCGCACGGCGCATGCCCGCTGTCGTCAATGGTTGCCAGAACAGCTCCGTCTTCGGCGGACGTCACGGATATTTCAACGATGCGCAGCCCCGCTTCGCGCACCAGCGACAGATCATGGCTGACCATAATCAGGGTGGCTCTCATTTCCTTCACCAAGGCGGCAAAAAGGCTCATGACGTTTTCGGCGTGTATGGGATCCAGGGCCGCTGTCGGCTCATCGGCCAGAACAACGTCGGGCTGCGGCGCCAGGGCGCGTCCTATGGCGACACGTTGCCGCTCCCCCACGGACAGCGTGGAGGGGTAGGAGTTCAACAGGCGCGCAATGCCCAGTGATTCCGCCACGGAAGCCGCGCTGGCCGCCGCGGAGTTTTTGTCTCCGCCCCGCATGCGCGCGGTGAGGCCCAGATTTTCGGCCACAGTGAGGTAAGGCAGAAGGCCGCCCGTCTGAAGAACATAGCCGATGTGCCGCAGGCGGATACCGGCCATGGCGTCCAGGGATTTCTTCCGCCAGAAGGCCGCGATGTCAAAGGCCTTTTCGCCCGGCGCGAACAGAAAGCCCCGCGCCTCATCCGGCATCAGAACCATGCCGAGAATGTCCAGAGCCGTGCTCTTTCCGCTGCCGCTTACGCCCGTGAGGGCGATCTGTTCTCCCCGTGCTATGCGCAGACGGCGGATGGCGAGGGAGTACCCCGTCCCCTGCGCGCGGTATTTGCTGACGTTCGCCAGAGAAAAAATCATGTTTGAGCCGCGGGCGGTTTTCGCGAAACGATGTTACGGCAGCATGCTCAGCGGGATACGGTATACCCATTCGTCGCGGTTGGGCGAGCCGAATCCCTCCCAGTGGGTGTTGTCCCTGTCGCATTCCTCATAAAACTTGATGCGGGCTTCCAGATGGTTGAGGATGCTCTTCTGCTCGCCGGTGCTCATCTGGTACCAATCGTCTTCTTTAAGAGTCATAATCCGGCTCCTGTACGGCAGACCGTCCAGAAACTCGCCCAATACGCCGGACTGGGCCAGGTTTTTTCCCGGAGACCTGGTAAAGGCCTGCGGGTCGCGCGTCATCTGCGCGGCGGCGGAAAGGATGTTCTGGAAGAAGTTTTTGGATTCGTCCTTGAGAAAAGACTGTTGCGCGCTTTCAAAAATTGCCTTCAATTGCGCCCGCAACTGGCTCAACTGGGTCTTGGTCACCAGTACCGCCGGCTGAATGGCGGTGACGGGCTGCGCTTGCGGATCCTGGGAAAGCCTGGCCAGATCGGCGTCAGCCACCCAGGCCTTCACCACGCTCGGCGCGCGTGATCCCTTCCGGTTGCCGAGAAATTGCAATTGTATGGCATAGCCGGTGGATTCCGCAATGCGTTGCGCCTCTTCCTCGGGCGCAAGTTTTTTTTGCGGGCTCGTCTGCACGGGAGCGGCGAGAAGCCTGCCCTCCGCCGTGGCTGTGACCAGGTCGCCGTAGCCCTGGGCGAGGCGTCTGCCCACCGCGTCAAAGGCGGCTGCGCCCTTCTGGGGCGTGGATGCGTCAAGGGCTATATAGCTTGTCCGGTTGTCCGCCTGCCTGGCGAGCTCCCGGTAGGCGATCTCGGCCGAAGCGTGATTCTTGGCGCCGTTGGGCGTTTTGATATGCGCCGCGGTGAGATATATGTGATTTTTCTTGAGGTATTCCGCCATAACAGCCGGGCTCATGCCGGTGCGGGAGGTTTTGTCGCCTTCACGCAGAGGCCCGGCGTCCGTGATGAGCAGCATTATTCTGGAGGCGTAATTCTGCCAGCTCAGGTTGTCCGCCGCGTCCTTGACGCCGGCAAAGGAATCCTCGTCATAGGCATGGGAGGAAACGCTTGCTTCCTTCACCCGGGCCAGGGCGTTTTCCAGTTCGCCGCGCTGCCTGTAGGTTTTGAAATCACTGATGAGCTTTGTGGTGTATTCCAGGCCCGGCTTCAAATCCGTATTGCTGCGAAAGGCCATCACGGCGAAGGCGATTTTGCCGCCGTGAGGATTTTTTTCCAGCTCGTCATAAATGCTCCGCACGAGTTTCAGGGTCTGATCTATATACGGCTTCATGGAGATGGTCGTGTCAATGACAAAGACAAAACCGGTGCGCAAATCTTTGTCCGCCGGAGCGGAAGCGGGTGACGAAGCGCCGCTGCCGTTGTCGGAGCCGGGATCTATGGAGGCGACTTCCAGCAGTTTTGCGCTCTCGCCAAAGGCATTGTCCACATTGAGCACGGGCAGCAGGTAGAAATTTTTTTCAGATACCGCTGTTTCCGGCGGCTCCTGGGCAATGACGGGAAAGTCCGGCGGCGTCTGCCCGCTCTGCATCATCCTTTCATACTGCAGTATCTTTTCGCCCAGCCGGTCGTCCAGACAGAGTTTTTCCAGCGAGTCGTGATCCTTGAAAAAAAGCACCGGCTGCCGGCCCATGCGGCTGGTAAAGAGCATGGTCAGGGATTGGTTCCAGGCCGTTGTCTTGTCGGCGTCCAGCCATCCGTCCGCCTGGCGGTCGGACACTCCCACCTGGATGCGCCCGCCCTGCCGGGCGTAGATATAAAACACAGTGAAGGTCTTTACCTTGTCGGCGATAATGCCGGACTGTCCGTCCGGGCCGGAATGGAGCACGGCGCCGGGGTGGGAGACGACGCGCTGGTAAAGGGTTTTTTTGCCTTCAATGAGCAGGGGCGTTGCCGCCGCGGCTTCCGCGGCAAGGCAAAACAACAGGGCGCACAGGGCGTACAGGACGGGCAGCGGATTGCGGTTCATATATCCCCCTGACAGAAAAAACTGTCCGGAATTGGATTTTGTTTGGTCTAGTGTCATGTCATCAGTCAAGTGTCGGATAAAGCCGTTTAAGTTTTATCCGGCACTTGTCGGTGGTAAATTGCCAGTCAATCTTTGCTCCCGTAGTATTTCTTTGCGCCTGCCACG
>JAISOT010000188.1 GCA_031275465.1 Desulfovibrio sp. | reverse complement strand
TTCAATCGCAGATTCAGTTTGCCGGATATGTTTGCCCGACTCGCGTATGTCGCACTCAGAACTCCACCGATGCCGTACAGGCTCTTAAAATTAGCTGAATCTGGTGCGTAATCAGGAAGCATTTTGTGTTTCTGGCCGCGCTCTGCCTTCCGGCGCTGGTTCTCCTGCTCTTGCCGGAACAGGCTCATGCCGCTGATGAAGATTTCGTGTCCCGGTTGGTGCATGAGTTTTACAACAAAACAAGCACCTGGGAACCGATTTTGAAGCGGTACGCGCTGACTGTGTTCCGCTGGCTGGTGATTCTGGAAGTGTGCTTTCTCGGCATCAAGGCCGCGCTCAATCGTGACCAGCTTGGCGACATTCTGAAACAGTTCGTCATGCTCTTGCTCATGGCCGGGTTCTTCATGGCCGTTATCAACTACTATCAGGAATGGGCCTGGAACCTGATTAACGGCCTGGGCGCAATCGGCAAAGAACTGACGCCGGGCGGGTATTCTTCGGAATCGCCGTTTCTGACCGGGATGCAACTCGTCAAACTGGTGCTGGATAAACTCTCCATCTGGTCGCCGGGCAACTCCATAGCTCTGCTTATTGCCGCCCTGGTAATCATCGTCTGTTTTGCGCTGATCTCGGCGCAAGTCGTGTTCATCAAGTGCGAAGCCATGATTGCAATGGCGGCGGCTGTGATTCTGGTCGCCTTCGGCGGCAACGCCTTTCTCAAAGATTACGCCGTCAACGCCATTCGCTACGTTCTGGCCGTGGCCTTCAAACTCTTTGTCATGCAGCTCGTTCTTGGGGTGGGTATCGCCTTTATCGAGGGCTTTTCCATCTCCACGGCGGAATTGCAGGACATTTTTGTGGTTATCGGCGCGTCCGTGGTGCTTCTCGCCCTGGTCAAATCCCTGCCGGATGTATGCGCGGGCATCATCAACGGTTCCCACGTTTCCAGCGGCGCGGCGCTTACCGCTTCCGCCGCTGCCGTGGGCGGCGCGGCCATCGGTGCAATGGTGGCCGGAAGCAATACCGTTCAGAACGTGAAAGACGCGGCCAAAGTCGCCGGAATGGAAGGCGGCAGCGGCCTCGGCAAAGCGGCCAGCATGGCAAAATCCCTGTGGGGTGCGCGGCAGGACGCCAAGACCTCCGGCGAGAAATCCTTGAGTACCCGTACCCGGTCTGAAATGCAGGATCGGCTTGAACGGGCCAAAATGAACAACAACAATTAGGCGGTATGTATGTCTTTTTTCAAATCAAAAGCGAAACCTCCCGTTCAGGAAAAGGCGGCAGCCCCTACCTGAACGGACGCGAAGAATGGCTTGAACGCTATGGCTCCTACATCAGCCGGGCGCCCCAATGGCGCTTGGTGGCAATTATCTGTCTGGTTCTCACCGGCATTTCCATCACCGGCAACGTCATTCAGTCCAGCCAGGCCAAGACCGTGCCCTATATTATTGAGGTAGACGCGCTTGGCAAAGCGGCGGTTGTAGCGCGGGCGGATCAGGCCAGCAAGACCCCGCAACGGCTCATTCAGGCGGAAATCGCCAAGTGCGTCAGTGATTGGCGCACGGTCACGGCTGATGTGGAGCTGCAACAAAAAATGATCGAGCGGCTTTCCTTCTTCATGGCCGGAAGCGCCAAGGGCGTTCTGCGCCAGTGGTATGAAACGAACAATCCCTATGAAATCGCTAAGAGCGGCAAGCTGGTGCATGTGGAAATCAAAGGGCTGCCCCTGCCGGTCAGCTCCGATTCCTACCGGGTGGAATGGGTTGAAACGGTGCGCAGCCATGCGGGCGTCATGCTGGATTCCCATAGCTATGAAGCCACGGTGACGATCCAGATCAATCCGCCCACGGCGGACGCGGTTCTGCTCCGCAATCCGGGCGGCGTCTATATCACGGCGCTATCGGCTGGCAAAGTGGTCGGCGCTCCGGCTCCGAGTAAATCCCAAAATAATCAGGAATGAGGTGTTTCATGAAAAAGATACTGTTTCTCACTCTCGCCCTGGCGCTCTGCGCCACTCCCGCGTTTGCGGCGCAAGATATTCCTCCCGGCTATCCTCCGGCCCTGGATGGCATTGGCGGCGCGGACAGCGCCAGGGCCGTGCCGGAGATCGACTATATCAGCCCCAAGGTCGTGCCGCTGACCCCGAAGGAAAGAAAAGCTCTCAGCCTGTCGGACGATTGGGCGCGGCAGAATATTGATCCGGTTCTCTCCGGCGGCGGCAAGGTGGTTTACGTCCACGGGGCGAGTCTCCCCACGATTGTGGCAACGCCCATGCAGGTTTCGGATGTGGAGCTTGAGGCCGGAGAGGTGGTCAATGAAATCGTGGTGGGCGATTCGGCCCGCTGGATGGTTGAATCCGGTTCGGCAGGTTCCGGCCCTGACGCCAAGGTGCATCTCTTCATCAAGCCCGTTGACGCCGGGCTCGAAAGCTCCACGGTCATCACGACAAACCGCCGCGTCTACCATCTGCGTCTTGTATCTCAACGCAAAGGCTACACGCCTTATGTCGGGTTCCTCTACGCGGATTCGCAATACGCCCGGATGACTTCCACCGCTTCTTCGGAAAGATTCGGGGAGTCCGTGCGCATGTAGGTGATGTGTCCGCCCTCATAGAGCTTTTGCGCCAGTTGCATGGTCTGCCTGGGCGTGAATTTCAAGGCGTTGGAAGCGGTCTGCTGCAATGTGGAGGTTGTGAAGGGGGCCGGAGGCGCGGCGCGGCTTTCCGATTCCTTGCAGTCCGTGACTTCCAGGGAGCGGAACGCCGCCGCTTTTTCGGCCAGGGCTTTATCAAGCAGGTATCCTTGGCCTTCTTCCAGCCAGGGTTTCGTGACCCAGGATGCCTTCCAGCCATCCGTGATGTTGTCCACATTCTCAAAGGTCAGTTCCGCGCCGTAGTGGGTTATGCTGGAAAAGGCTTTGATTTCCTTTTCCCGTTCCACCACCAGACGCACGGCAGGGCTTTGCACCCGGCCAGCGGAGAGCTTTTCGCCCGTAGCGTTGGAAAGCGGCCTGCTAACCATATACCCGCAGAAGCGATCCAGCACCCGCCGCCCTTCTTGTGCGGCGACCAGGGCCATATCAATGGAACGCGGATTGGAGAGCGCGGCGCGTATGGCCGCTTCCGTGATTTCCGCATAGGTGACGCGCTTGGCGTTTTTGAGTTTCAGAGCGTCTTGCAGATGCCACGCAATAGCTTCGCCCTCTCTGTCAGGGTCAGTAGCAAGAAAAACCTCTTCCGCGTTCTTCACCATCCCGGCCAGCCGGGAGAGGACATCCTTGCCGCGTTCCGTTGGAATATATTGCGGCTTGAAGTCGGGAGCAGCCACGCCCATTTCCTTGACGGGAAGATCGCGCACATGGCCGACAGAGGCAGCAACCTTCCAACCGGAGCCGAGGATTTCCTGTATCTTTTTTACTTTACCGGGGGATTCCAGAATAAGCAGTTTCGCGCACATGACATTTCCTTATAGAGGCCGTCATGCGGCGCGACGTTGAGGCACATGGCCCGCAGAGAGATCTGTTACAGGCCCAATCCCATTTCCCGGCCCTTATCCCGGCTTTTTTCCTTTTTAACATCCTTTTGCAGAACAAGGCCCACTTGCCGTTTCACTTCGTCCAGCCCACGGGATTGGTGCAGATCGTTAAAGTCCGTCAACCCCTTGGCGCGTTCTTCATCGGTGAAGATCGGAGCCACCACCTTGCCGCCGACCTTCTGGGCAGCTCTTTGGGCCAGTTCCACGCCCTTGTTCCAGGGTTCCGTGCCTTCCGGCGTGTGGCGAGTGTGTTTGTGGTCATTATCCGCGCAGATGGTAATGGCGGCATTGGGGAATTTCTCCCGCAGCTTTTTGGCTACCGGCTCCAGATTGCCAGCGTCAAAGGCCACGGCCACGGGTTTTTCCGTTGCCATGTGCAGCGTTGCGCCCGTGGCGTAGCCTTCGGCTAGTGTCATGTCATCAGTCAAGTGTCGGATAAAGCCGTTTAAGTTTTATCCGGCACTTGTCGGTGGTAAATTGCCAGTCAATCTTTGCTCCCGTAGTATTTCTTTGCGCCTGCCACG
>JAISOT010000176.1 GCA_031275465.1 Desulfovibrio sp. | reverse complement strand
CAAAAAAGCCCGTGATTTTTTCGCGGGCTTTCCTCTTTTCTGTGTGCCGTTTCTGACACAATTTTCAACCCGTTTCCCGCAAGTATTCTGTGGCAATTCTGGCATATTCCGGAGATCTTGTGCCGCGACAGTTAATTCTGACACGGGACATGCCGGGACATGGTGGGCCAAGGTGGGACAAAGCCGCGTGGTGCAAGGGGATGCGGGAGAGTGCGCGGCGGGGGAAGTTTTCGCCGGGAACGGCAAAACGCCACACAAAGCTGACAAGAAGAAATGCCCCTTCGAGGGGCTTTTTTTGTTGGGGCTGTAGGGCGTGGCGATTATGAGGAGGCTTTTTTGGTTCCTAGAAAAAGGCCCGAAGTCCGAAACAACTACGAAGCACGTTGCTGAGGGGCTATATTAAGAAAAACAGTGTGTTATCCTTCTTTTCCAAAGGACCGAACTCCGAAACGACATGCGGGCATGAGTATGCCGTATAACCTCAATTAACTATCCTCTCTCCCGCAATCTCAGGTTTTCCGCCTTCAACTCAGCGTTTTCCGTTTTCAGCGACGCCACATCCTTCAGCAAGGCAATCTCCCGGTTTTGAGCCTCCACAAGCTGCTTGTACAAGTTCAGGCAGTTTTCGCAACTGGATCTCCCCGGTCGCTCAGGCACGGGCTGCTCCCTCATGGGGCCTTTGCCATACATCAGCCACTCCAGTCTTGTCCCCGACTTTTCCGCAATCTTGGCAAACCATGATGCCGGGACGCGATTGCGCTTGCGCGCTGAGGTTACAGCCTGTGGGAAGACGCCGATTTCCCGCGCCAGATCGGCCTCGTTTTTTGCCCCGGCCGCAACGCTGAGGCGCGTGATCGTGTCTTCAAAAATATTCTGAGGTTGCATTGCCGGCTGCCGGGTTAGATAAAGAAAAGATTGTCATAATATAATTGAAAAATTTCAATATCATGCAATAAAATAATTTTTTAGTCATATTTAATAAATTTTTCCCTTGCAAAAAATAATCTAAAAGTTTATTTTTCATCCACGTAATATTTAGTTCTCTAGTTTAGATAAAAACATTTTTGGAAGAAAAAGCAACAGAAAATTTTTTTTCTAAAAAAAATCTAGAGGTTAAAAGGGAAATGAGGCAGGCAACCCGCGACAGACTTACCCGCCTGAACAACAAACGGCGCATCCAAGAATACCTGGACATCGCCGGGGAAACGCAAGCCTCCCTCGCCGCGAAAATCGGCGTCTCCCCGCAGCTCGTAAACTCAATCTTGAATGGTCGCGGCGGGAACAGGCGCGTCATAGCCGCGCTTCAGTTAATCGGAGTTCCAGAAAAATTTCTTTTTGCTCCGCGAAGGCAGGAGGCGGCGTAAGGCAAAAAGCGGCAACGCCGCATCCCTCGCATCGCGTGTGCTGGCCGCGCTCACGGGGGACGGGATATAACAAGGATATGATGCCATGAGCGGAATGTGGCTTACAGCAAAAGAGATAGCAGCTCTGTTTGGACTTACTGAGCGGTCCGTGCAGATACGCGCCCTCCGGGAAGGCTGGACATCACGCCCTCGCGTCGGGCGGGGCGGGGGCAGCGAGTGGTTTGTGGCAAGCATGCCGGATGAAACGCGGCGGCGGATAGCCCAGGCGCTTGTCGGACAGGCGGCGAGGCAGGGGCGTAAACAGTTCGCGCCCTCTGTAAACGCCAAGCGCGGGCAGCCGCTTTGCGGCCTGCCGGAGCACGGGCGGCGCAGGGCGGAAGCGCGGGCCTTCATCGTCAACGTGGTGCGCCACGCCATACAAAGCAACGTGGTCAAGCCGTACAAGGTCATGGAGGATTTCGTCGTTTTGTACCGCAGGCGGAAAGCGCCGGTGCCCGAATGGGTGTATGCGGCGCTGAGAAAGATTTCCCGCCCGACAATCTGGGTATGGATGCAAAAACTTGACGCCAAAGGCTTGCGCGGCCTCGCCGGAGAGCACGAAAAGCGCAGGCCCAAAAGCCCCTTCAACTTGTCGCCGAAGCTGAAAGATTTCGTACTCGGCATGCTCCACGACTATCCGCACGTGTCGTCGGCGGAAGTTCATCGCGGCATCAAGGGGCGCTTCGGCCCCGGAGGGAAGGAGGAAGGCGCGGCAAAGCCGCCCTCCCTGCGCGCCACGGAGCGGTGGATCATGAAATGGAAGGGAGAGAACGCGCTGGCGATTCTTGCCCGCAAGAACCCGGACGCGGCCAGAAGCAGATACGGCGTCGCCTTCGGCGACGCGGCGGCGCACGTCGCCAGCCTCAACGGGGAATGGCAGTCGGACGGCACGCTGGCCGAACTCATGCTTTCGGACGGCAGGCGGCACACGCTGAACCTTGTCATAGACGTGTATTCGCGCCGCCTGCGCTTCCACGTCTCGCGCACGTCCTCATCCGCCGCCGTGGCGAGCTGCCTGCGCAAAGCCATCCGCGCGTGGGGCGTGCCGGACGTGTGGAAGACCGACAACGGCAAGGATTACACCAGCAAGCCCATAGAGCGCGTTATGGCGGGGCTGCAAATATTTCACGAAACATGCCCGCCCTTCTCTCCGGAGAAAAAGCCCTTTGTGGAGCGGGCCTTCAAGACCTTCCTGCATTCCCATGTCGAAGTCATGGCCGGGTATTCCGGCCGCAGGAGGCCAAGGCCGGACTACACGACGCGCGGGAAAAGCTGGCGCTCGCGGCCTTTGACAACCTGTACGCCATGGACCGGGGCCGGGCCATGAAGAGCATGGACGCCCTGGGGCTTACCCCGGCGCGGCAGGGCAAGGCGAAAAAGAAATTTCAGGCCGACGTCCGGGCCGAGGCCGCGCAGGCGCGACAGGCGCGGGCCGAGCAAAGGGCCGAGCTTGGGGCGTCGCTTCCTGATGCCGATTATCTGGCAAGCCAAACGGGCGATGTGAGCGAATTGCGCGGCATGGCAACGGATTTCCGGAAACTTGGCGATGTGAAAACAGCCGAGCGCATAGAGCGCCGCGCCGGAGTCTATGAAAATAATTACGCGGCCATCAAGGAATCCCAGGTCATGCCCATTACTGATCTCGAAACAAGGATCAACGCGCTTGACAAGGAAATAACGGACTTGCAGGGGCAAGGCAAAGATGCTGACGCGCGCAAACTGTTGACGCTCAACGGAGAAATCGAAAGCCGCAAAAAAATTTACGACAACCGCGTCAAGGAAATTACGGACGATCCCATGCGCGCCGCCCTGCAAGGCGAAGAACCGCAAGCCCCGTCCGAAGCCAACACCGCCCGGCTCATGGCACGGCAGGAAGTCATAGGCAAGGGTATTCCGGGATTTGTGCCGAAACCCATGACAAAGGCCCAGGCCAAAGGATTAAAGGCGCAATGGGACGCCGAACCGGACGCGGGCAAAAAAGCCGTCATGCTGGCCGGATTGCAGGCGGCATACGGGAAATACTTTCCGGCGGTCGCGGCCCAGGCAAAGTTGCCGGATGCCGTGCTGGCCATCGCGCCCGTTATGGACAACCTTTCGCCCGCCCAGGTTGGCCGCATGATAACAGCGTCGGAAGCCAAGGATGACGAACTGCCGAAAACTGATGAAGAGGTTAAGGCGGCGCTGGCAAGAAGCTCCTATGTGGAAATGGCGGGAGAGCTTTCTTCCGTAATGTTCACTTCCGCCGAGGTCAGGGACTTCGCGGCTCAAACGGTCAAAACCTTCAAAAACTATGCCCGCATGGGTGGGAGCATAGCGGAAATCGAAAAGAACTTTTTCCTGCTTAACGCGGACAATGTACGCATACTTGCCCCGAAAAAAATGGAAGCCCCTGGGCTTGAAGATGGTTTTGTCGCTGTTACCCGTGAACTGAAGCAATCAATACCGGAAGGGAGCGACAGGAAAAGCCGGGAAAATGCCCTGCGATTGCGTACCATATATGAAAACGGCCATTGGATTTATGACGGCGCTGACGGCTTTGCCTTCATTGACGCAGGCACCGGCCTTGCCGTGGCGCGTAAAAGCCGGGAGGAAATTTTAAGCGCCGTCAACAAGCATAATAATGATGACGACTGGATAGTGGATTAGTCATGCTCATACCCGGATTGATAGACAAATACTCCACAACGCCGGATGAGGCGGCAAAGGCCAACGACTTTTCTGTAAGCTGGGGCGAGCACATGGGCGCGTCCGTCCGGGAAGGTTTCGAGCACACCACAACGGACATGCTGTTGACCGAGCAGCGGGTGCGTAGCGCTGAAGACAAAGCCTACAGGGATCAGTCGCCATCGTACCAGTCCGAGATTATGGCCGATTCGTTTGGAGGCGTTCTGCCGCGCGAAGCCGGGGGCAAAACGCCGGAATTTATTTCTCGTGAAGACTGGAACGATCAGCACGAATATTTCCGCAAGGGCGTTGAATGGCGCGAAGGCATGACCCCGGAGCGCGCCCGGATATACGCGGAGGATTTCGACAAGCGGGAATGGCGGCGGGAACTGCTGGCGCGCGGCGAGGAAAAATACGGCTTTCTTGCCGGAACCCTGCCGGGATTCTTTGCGGGCATGTTGGGCAACCTGCCCGATCCCGTCAACCTGATACCTTTTGGCGGCGGCGCTCTGGCCGCCAGCAGGGCAACCGGACGGGCCGCTGTCATGGCCGGGGTGAAGGCCGGGGCCGTGGAAGGCGTTTTATCCAATCTGGCCGTTGACGCCCTTGTGCTGCCGAGCCTTAAAGCGCGCGGCGATGACATCACTTTTGCGGACTATGCCCTTGACGGCGTGTTCGGCGCGGCTCTTGGCGGCATATTCGGCGGCGCGGGCGGCTGGCTGGGCAGGCGCCGGGCGGACAGGGCGGCGCTTGACGCGGCGCGCATGAACGTGCACGGGCAGCCGCGTCAAGCGCTGCTCAACGCCTTCGAACTTGCCGTTGACGATGTGGCCAACGGCAGACCTGTGGATGTCGGGCAGGTCGCGGGCATACGCGAGGCCATAGGCAAGGCCTATGACGCCGTGCTGCGCGACCCCACGGGCGGCCCGGCTGATGAAGTCCTGGCCGTGCTACGAAGCCCGGAGTTTGAGCGGGTGCTGTTGGAACGGGGACCGTCCGCGCATAATGCGAAAGGTGAATTTGTTGTGCGCGGAGGGAATATTGCCGCGCAAGGCTATGATGCTTCAGGTTTTGGTCTGGTGAAAATCATCTGGCGGCACGGGGAAAAGAGTAAGGCCGATCCAAAGTTTCAAGTCAGGCGGGAAGACGTAATGGCCTTGCCGGAAATGTTGTCGGCCCATACGCCGGAATCGTCAGGGCCGAGAAGCAGGACCATGCGCTGGGTTGTGCCCGGAGAAGATGGTGTTTCGCTTGTGGCCGTTGTCGGCAAACGCAAGGGAAGCGACACCCCGACGACCATAACGCTGTTCAAAACCGATGACGTCGCAAAATACCCGACTTCTCCAAAAAGAGAAGCCCCCGCTTCTCCCGACAGACGGAATCCGCAGAGGGGCCAACGTCATGAAGGGGATACCGCTGAAGGCACTTTCGGTCGTGACCAGCAGGGGCAAGGGCTTGAAGAGACAGTAAGCCCGGACGCGCCGGAAGTCAAACCCTTCAGGGAATATTACCGCGAGGGACGCGGCACATACAATGATTGGATCAGGGAACACGTCAGACCAGAAGCGGAGTTCCATGTAGGCGCGTCGGGCTTTTTCCGCCCAACTGCATTCAATACACCGCAATCATAATACGCAAGCCACGTTTCCAAGGGTTGCAGGCGGTTGCCCGTTGCCAACATCAGCACATGCAAACCCCACAAATCAGGCAACTGTCCGCGTTCCTCACTGGCAAGCCATTTGTCCAGGGTTGCCGTGCTGATATACTTGGTGCCCTTGCAAAGCCCTTTGCCCGTGGCGCGGACAATATCATTCATGGCGTCCGCAACCTGATCCCGGCTTTTGCCGCTGGCTTCCACAATGCCCCGCATGGCCGCTTTCATGCCCGCCACGAAGCCGGCGGAAGCAATGACTTCGCGGCGGGCATCAAAAAGAGAAAGTTGCTTTGTGGATTGCGGCATGAGTTCAAATCCTACCCGTTACACCGGATACCGCGCGATTCGTGCTGGCTTCGATCCAATGTCGTATACACATGGCGGCGTCTGTCAGGGTATTCTCATCTTGCTTGATCCCCCATAGACAGATACGGCTTTTTCCATTTTTTGCGGGTTGCGGGGCGATAATTACCTGAATAAATTTGAACTCTCTGTTTTCATTGGATAAAAAATCTATGGACAGGCTTATGGAATGCGCAGTA
>JAISOT010000167.1 GCA_031275465.1 Desulfovibrio sp. | reverse complement strand
AGACTCCTGAAATTGGCGGAGAATGGTACGTAATCAGGTAAAGTATTACCACCTGAATGTCACATCGTTGGCATACAAAATGAAAGTTAACTTGCTCCAACATAAACTATTTCTTGGCGTTCTTCAGCAAATTTTCCAGAAAGGCAAGCGCGTCATTCTGCAGGGAGTCGAGATGCTTTTGTCCGGCAAAACTTTCCGTATAGACTTTGCAAATGGCCTCTGTGCCCGAAGGGCGCACCGCGAACCATCCGTCTTTGCTTGTCACCTTTACCCCGCCTATCGGGGCGTTATTGGCGGGCGCCCGGGTGAGGACATGTGTCACGGGCGCCCCTCCGAGCGTCTTCAGTGACACGTCTTCGGGAGAAATCGCGTTCAGCGCGTTTCTGACGCGGTCGTCCGCCGGCGCGTCAAGACGCTGGTACAAGGGGGCGCCCAATTGTTGCGTCAGTTTTTTGTAGAGAGCGCTTGGAGAGACTCGCTCCTTTGCCATAATTTCCGCCGCCAACAGGCAAAGCAGCGGGCCATCCTTGTCCGTGCTCCACGGGCTGCCGTCAAAGCAGAGAAACGATGCCCCGGCGCTTTCCTCACAGGCAAAGCCGCAATGTCCGGAATGCAGGTAGGGCACAAACCACTTGAAGCCCACCGGAACTTCCGCAACCGGACGCGAGAGCGACTGCCCTACCCTGTCCAGCATGGCGCTGGTCACCAGGGTTTTTCCAATTCCGCAGCCTTCGGGCCAGGCGGTTCGCGTCCGGAACAGATGCCAGGCGGCGACGGTCAGATAGTGATTGGGATTCATGAGTTCCTGACGGGTGACGATGCCATGGCGATCCGCATCGGGATCGCAGGCGAAGGCGAGATCGAAATTTTCCCGCAGTTCAAGCAGACGGCTCATGGCATAGGGCGACGAGCAGTCCATGCGGATTTTGCCGTCTTTGTCGCAGGGGACGAAACGAAATGTCGGATCTATTTCTTTGTTTACTATCGTAAGGGGGATACGACAGATTTCCGCTATACGCTCCCAAAGCGCCAGGCTGGCTCCGCCCAGCGGATCCACGCCGATCTTCAGCCCCGCGCCGGCGATGGCTTTGATGTCAAGCGCCTTGGGCAGGTCTTCCACATAAGCGCCTGTAAAATCATATTCATGCACATGCGCGGAATGCAGCGCCGCATGCAAATTTTTAATCCGGACCTTGCTGTTGTTGCCTTCCAGATAGGCGTTGGCCGTTTTTTCAATCCATGCGGTGACTTCTGTCTCAGCCGGACCGCCATGCGGCGGATTATACTTGAATCCGCCGTCCCTCGGCGGATTGTGCGACGGAGTTATTACAATGCCGTCAGACAGGTTTAGCGGATTGTCTTTATTCCAGCGCAAAACGGCATGGGAAACAGCCGGGGTGGTGGTGTAGCCATTGTTCTTGGCGATACAGACGGTGGCGCCGTTGGCCGCCAGCACTTCCAGGGCGCTCCGGAAAGCGGCTTCAGAGAGGGCGTGCGTATCCCTGCCCAGAAAAAGCGGCCCGCTAATGCCCTTCGCTGCCCGATAGTCGCAAACAGCTTGCGTGATGGCATAAACATGCTCTTCATTAAATGTTTGCAGCCGGGATGTCCCCCTGTGGCCCGATGTCCCAAAAGCCACTCTTTGCGACTGCACCTCGTGGTTCGGGAATTCAGTGTAATAGGAACTCATCAACCCGGGTATGTTTTCCAGTGTTTCCGGCGCCGGCAAATGGCCTGCGTTGGCATGGACTACAGGCATAAAATACCTCAATTGGCAACATTGCGTGAGAAAAGCGGTTTCCCCGCGCCGTCGGGAACGACGGCGCGGGGAAGCGCCTGCTTATTTTTCCAAAGGCACCGTGCGGAAAAAAACGTCATCACGACGCGCCACCTGCAGCAGGACGGCACCCCGCTTGACTCCTTCTTCCCTGACAATGCGGGAGAGTTCCTCGGCGCTGTTTACGGATTTCAGATTAACTTTCAGAATGGCGTCGCCCGGACGGATGTCCACGCGGGCCGCCGGTTTGTCCGGATCTATATCCACAACCATGATGCCTTCGCTCTTGCCGATTTTCAACTCGCGCCGCTCCTCGGTTTTCAGCGGGCGAACGGACAAGCCCAGCAGCCCCTCGTCTTTTCCGTTTTTGTCCTTGCCGGCGGAGGCCTCGGATCTGGCTGATTTGCGCTCGCCCAGAGTCACTTTGACATCCACCGTGCCGCCGTCACGCCAAAGGGTCAATACAACGCTGCTTCCGGGGCTTTTGTCGGCGATGGCGCGTATCAGGGCCGCGGCGTTTTCAATGGCCTTCCTGTCCACCTCAATGATGACGTCACCATCTTTGAGGCCGGCGGCAGCGGCCGGCTCGTTCTCCATAACGTGCTCAACCAGCGCTCCTCTGGACGCGTTCATTCCAAGCGCTTTCGCGGTGTTGTCGTCCACATCCTGAATGCCCACGCCGAGCCATCCCCGGGAAACGGTTTTCCCGGTCTTGATCTGGGTGATGATCTTGGAGGCCATGTTGCTGGGGATGGCGAACCCGATGCCCTGCCCGCTGGCGATAATGGCGGTGTTGATCCCGACAACCTGCCCGCTGGTATTTAAAAGAGGGCCGCCGCTGTTGCCGGGATTGATGGACGCGTCTGTCTGCAGAAAATTGTCAAACGGGCCCGCATGAATATTGCGGCCCTTGGCGGAAAGGATACCCGCCGTCACGGTATTTTCAAGGCCAAAGGGATTGCCGATGGCAAGCAGCCATTCGCCGACCTTCAGGGCGTCGGAATCGCCGAAGGCGAGATAGGGCAAGGATTTTTTGGCATCAACTTTGAGCAGGGCGAGGTCAGATTCCTCATCCGAGCCGACCAGTTTTGCGGAAAGGCTTTCCCCCCGGCCTGTGCCGGAATTCAGGGTGACGTGGATAGTTTCCGCGTTTGCGACCACGTGGTTGTTGGTCACAATATACCCGTCCGCGGAAATCAGAAATCCGGAACCCAGCGATTTCTGTCTCTGCCGGGGCCGCTTGCCGTACTGCCCTCTGCCGCCGAACTGGTCAAAAAATCTTTCAAATCCGGGGGGCATGTTGCGGAACATCTCCCCGAAAAAATCCTCCGGTCCCATACTCTGCGTTTTGCGTTCCGTGCCTATGTTGACCACCGCCGGACCGCATCCCTTCGCCAGTTCGGTAAAGTCCGGCAGCGCGGCGGCCGTGGCCTGTTGCGCGGCAAACAAGGCAATTGCCAAAACAATGATAAAAATTTTTTTGACGGGCATTGATTCTTCTCCTTGTGGCATTAATTTGATTTGATTTGATCATTCGTCCCGACAGCCTGATCTGGGATGGGCCTTGTCATAGGCGTTGACCAGATGTTCCAGGCTGACCTGCGTGTACCGCTGGGTGGTCGTCAGACGTTTGTGTCCCAGCAGTTCCTGCACGCTGCGCAAATCCGCGCCAGCGATCAACAGATGCGTGGCGAATGAATGTCTCAGGCTATGTGGCGAAACCGTGAAAGTCAAGCCGGCTTGACGGCACAGGGCGGCAATGATTCTCGCCGCTTCCCGGCGCTGCAGCCTCCCTCCGCGCGCACCGACAAAAAGCGCGCGTTCGCCGGGAGCGGCGAAGTGCTGACGCGCCTTGAGCCATGCCGACAAAGCGTCAACGGATGTATCCGACAGCGGCGTCAACCGCTCGCGCGAACCTTTGCCCATCACGCGCAGGACATTGGTTTTCGGGCGGTAATCTTCCGCATCCAGGCCGAGGGCTTCGGAAATGCGCAGACCCGAACCATAAAGCAGTTCGGCGAGAGCGAGATTGCGCAGATGCAGCCGCCTTACGGCGGAATCATTTTCCGCCGCCGGAGAACGCGCGTCCAGCACGGCAAAGGTTTCATCCACATTCAGCACGCGCGGATGGCGTTTTTCCTGGCGCGGGCTGCGCACCTGCCGCGCGGCGTTTTCCTTCACAAGCCCGCGGCGCAGCAAAAATTGAAAGAATGAACGCAGGGTCGCCAGTTTTCGGGCCATGGAGCTTCTGGCTTCGTTTCGGCGAAAAAGCGCCGCCAGAAAAGCCTGAATGTCTTTGCGGCCGATATCTTGCGGGCATGCGACGGACAACCGCCGCTCTTCAAGAAATGCCGCGAATTGCGCCAGATCAGCGCGATAGGCCCTGCAGGTGGCTTCGGAACAGCCTTTTTGCAGGGCAAGCCATTCAAGATAGTTGTCGAACAGGACGGCGCCGTCCTTCGGAGCCGCGCCGTCGTTCCGCAAAGCGTTTTTTACCGTACGATCCGTCATAGCGCCTTGTAGCGCGCGCCGGGGAGCCGCTTTATCCGGCCGGCCACTTCCAGAGAAACGAGCATGGGCGACAATTCCGCCGCGGTGAGGTTGAGCGCGGCGGCCAGCGCATCGGACTGCGTGTCGCCGTTTCTGCGCAGATATTCCAGAAGGCGCTGCCGGTTTTCCGGCGGATGCCTCCCGGCGGCCGGAGGGCCGCCGGGAGGCAATACATAAAATTTTTGCGTCGCAGAGCCGCTGTTCCCCTTTTTCGTCGTCTCCGGCGCGGCGTTGTTTTGGCCGGACACGGCCGGAGCATCTTCCTCTCCCGACAACGCCTCCCCGCCTATGCCGAAGGGCCTGAGTTGTTCGGCGAGATCGTGCAGTATGTCTTCCGCGCTGAAAACAGGCTGCGCTCCCTGCCGGACAAGATTCTGGCTGCCAAAGTTGTGCGCGTCCAAGGCCTGGCCGGGCACGGCAAAAACATCGCGGTTTTGTTCAAGGGCGAATCGCGCGGTTATAAGGCTGCCCGAACGGCTGGCGGCTTCAACAACCAGAACGCCGAGGGACAAACCGCTGATGATGCGGTTGCGTATGGGGAAATGCGCCGCCAGAGGCCGGGCGCCGGGGGGGAATTCCGAGAGCAGCAGGCCTTCTCTTGCCATTCGGGCAAAAAGAGCCTCGTTGTCCCTGGGGTATATCCTGTCAATGCCTGTGCCGAGCACGCCTATGCTTTTGCCGGTTTCCCGCAGGGCCGCCTCATGAACGGCCCTGTCGATTCCCTGCGCCATGCCAGAGGTAACGGCGATTCCGCAGGCTGCGAGGCGGCGCGAAATATGGGCCGCCACGTCGCAACCGTGTTTCGTGGCGTGGCGCGAGCCGACAATGGCGATTGCGGGCGCATGCAGAAGGGAGGTGTCTCCCCTGCAGTACAACAAAATCGGCGCATCGGGCAATTCGCGCAAACGCTCCGGGTAATGGCCGTCGCCCCAGAGCAGTATCCGGGCATTGAATTTTCCGGCCTGGTTCCACTCTTCCCGCGCGTCGGGCCGCCAGGATTCCCTGACCATTTCGTCGGCCTGACGCTGCGAAAGCCCGGCCTTTTTCCACGCGTCCTTGCTTTGCAGCGCCCTGTAGGCAGAACCGAAGGTTTTCAACAGTCGCGCGCGCGAACGCGCGCCAAGGCCCCTGCAGTGGCGCAAGGCCAAAACAGCCCAAAACTCCCTGCGGATTTCCTCGCCCATATCGGCCCAGGCGGGCACGGCGTCCTCATGGCCGTTGTCGTTTTCCGCGGGGGCCGTCAATGCGCGAGTCCCAGATCGCGGGCGCGTTTGGCTGCCTCAGAATTGGGAAAAGCCGCCAGCAAAGTACGGTATTTTTCCGCCGCTCCCTGTTTGTCGCCCAGCCTGTTCAGCGTCATTCCGGCTTTGAGCAGGGCGTCCGCATTTTTGTGATGCGCGGCGTATCGCGTGTTGACGAGCTGAAACTGGGCCAACGCGTCCTTGTAGTTACGCTGCGCGTAGAGGCATTCGCCTATCCAGTATTCCGCGTTGGCCGCGTATCGGCCTGCGGGATACTGCTGCAGAAAACTGCGGAACTGGCTGATTCCTTCGGCGGAACGGCCGGACATGGCCAGCTTGAGAGCGGCCTTGTAGGCGGCTTCCTCCCCTTGCCCCGCCGGAGGTGATTTGGCCGCGCCTGCGGGTGGAACCGGCGGCGCCGGCGCCCGGGGCATGGCCGATGCGTCCGCCGGTTTCTGATCCGGCATCGCGACCGGCGGCAGGGCCGGATGTTCCGGCGGCAGGGGGAGATCGGAAAGCGGCAGGGAAGGCACCGGGATGTTGCCGCTCACAGCGGCGTCCGGCGGAACGGGGGGTAACGGCGCGGGAACAGGGGGCGGTGCCGGGGCATTGGCCGTTTTTTGTCCGGACGCAGGGATTGCGGCAGGCAAAGGATCCGCCGGCGCTTCAACCGGCGGCAGAGCGACAGGGGGCGGGTCCTGCGCCGCTTCTCCAAGGCTGCCCGAAGGGCCGGCGATTTTTTGCCGTTTTAATGCGGGGGAAACGGTACCGGACTTTTGCCCTGGGGCGTCCGGGATGTTCGTTTTTGGGCCGGACGCGGAATTTTTTGCCAAGGCAAAATCCCTGCTGTCCGGCGGAGCCTGGAGGGGAGGCACGGATGGCGGCAAAATGGGCGCGGTCACCGGCGTGGCGGAATTCGCCTGATTTTCCGGAAGGGATGCGTTCTGCGGCGCCGAAACGCCCGCACGCCCATCCCGGATGCCGGCCTGTGCGGTTTGCGGGGCGGGAACGGGCATTACTTTCATGCCGGTTCTGCGTCCGCTGCCGGTGCGGACTTCGTACGCGCGATTGTTGAGATCATTGATTTGTCCGCCCAGGGCGGAAACGCCCTGTTCAAGATCGCGCAGGCGGTGTTCCGTGTCGCGCAGCATTTTTTCATTCCGTTCGCCGGCGCTTTCAACTTTTTGAAGTTGCCCGGCAGAGGCGCATCCGCCGATCAGAAAGATACAGATGAGCGAGAGCAAAAAATTTTTTTCCATACATTCCCTCAGTCCGGATTTTGCCCTGCACCCGGCCGAAAAGCGAACTACTTGCCGCTGGCGGAATTTTCAGGCACAAAACAAACGTGTCGTACTGAACGATACAATACCGGGCGGGCATTGCGCAAGGGGCGGCCGGCATGAAAAGATGTTGTCAGGGCAATAAGTTATGAAGGCAATACAGGAATTCTTGGCGGCATGGCCCGCTGTGTGGACAGCGCTTGAAACGCTCTGCATCCTGATTCCCATGGCGGCGCTGCTGGCATACAGCGGCATTGGCTTTGTTTCAGCGCTCGCCGGAATTCTGGCCCGCGCCCGCGGACGCGCTTCTTTCGACAAATGCGCGCGGCAGCTCGCTCTGCTTGGTTTCGTCCTGGGCTGGACGTTATTGATCGGATCCCGCATATGGCTGTTCCTGGCGCGAATGGACGCCGGAAAGCCGGCGGCCTGCGCCTGGATGGCTGAGGCGTGCTGGTTTTTGCTGGCAGGCAGCGTGCTTGTCACGAGCCTTTACTACGCGCTGTGGAAACCTGTGTCAAAGCATCCGGCCGCTGCCGCCGTTCTGGGGATATCCGCCGGCCTCGCGGCATGCGCCGCGCTTGTCGCGGCCCTGGCGACGGCGCGCTGCCACGTTCTCGGCCCGCAGATTCCGCTGGCGGGCGGCACGCCGGAGACGGCCGCGCTGCTTTTGAAAAATTTCCTCATGCCGGAAAACAACATGGCTTTCTGGAACGCGCTGTGGTACACGCCGGCGCTGATTGCGGCTTTTTCCGCGGGGATCGGCTCCCTGTGGCTTTTTGCCTGCCGCCGGCGCGACGATTTTGGGCGGGACCACTACAACGCGATGATAGCCTGGTGCGCCCGCCTGTCGCGCAACGCCTGGGGCCTGCTCTGGATGCTTTTGCTGGTTTTCGACATTTTCCGGCTGCGCCTGTCGTCATTGGACATCCCGGACGACATCTGGCCGGGCATTGCGACGGAAACGGCCTACCTGCTGTATTGGGCCATCCCCGCCCTGCTTTGGACATTCGTCGGCCGTAGCGCCGCGCCCCTGCGTCACGGCGCGACTCTCCTGGCGGCCCTGTGCGCGGCCGGGACATTTCTTGTTCCGTATTATCTGGAGATCTGCGCAATATAACCATTGGCTCCGATTGCCCCAGCTCACCTCGCCAGCAACAGCTTCCCTTTTTCGTCACGTATTTTCCGTAATAGAGCGATTTAACATTGAAAATGTATAAAGCGCTCTACAAGGATTTGTTCGTAAATCCTTGCCGCGAGATTGTCGCAAGGTGAATTCACTTCGCCGTCAAGCGACAATCTCAAGCGTAACATGCTATAGGAAAAACGCGGCATGACGGCCGTTATTTCAGATATTGCTTGCGCCACTCGTCCAGAAAAAGCAACGAGGTTTCCAGATCGTCCAGCGCGCCACTCTGCCTGCGCAGGCAGGCGATAACGTCCTCGAAAGGGGCATGGGGTCCCAGACCAAGTTTATGCGTCAGGCGTTCAAAGTCCGCATAAAATTCAGAGCCTAGTTCCGGCGGAAAGTCC
This sequence comes from Desulfovibrio sp., assembly GCA_031275465.1. Taxonomy (GTDB): domain Bacteria; phylum Desulfobacterota; class Desulfovibrionia; order Desulfovibrionales; family Desulfovibrionaceae; genus Desulfovibrio. Next base: position 5,317 of record JAISOT010000167.1, on the reverse strand, counting down.
GTTTTCGCCGCGCCTTGAGGCCAGGGGCCCGTTTGCCGCGCAATGTAATCCAGCAGTGACGCCATCCTGTGGGCATACGTGTGTTCCCGCAACACGCGGTTGCGGGCTTTGCCGGCATAGGCCTCACGTTCTTCCGGCCTTGAAGAAAAATAGTCGATTTTCGCGTACAGTTCCGCCGCTGACGTGAACGTCGCCAGCTCGTCAGCCCCGAAAAGCCCGCCGAGCAATGAACGCTCGTCCACCAACTGAAAAGCTCCCGCCGCCGCCAGTTCAAAGGTGCGCGGATTGACGAAATCGCCGCGGCTGACAATTTCCGCCGTTTGAAGGCTGGAATGCAGGTTGATGTTGATTTTCGAGGCATTGTAAATTTTCACGCTCTCTTCTTCACTGACGCGCGCGCCCTGGCGTTGAATATTGCCCGCCAGCAGACTTTCCCCTTCCCAGTCGGAACCCCATATTTTAAAATTTCTGCCGGCGAGATGCCGAAAGGCCAGCCGCCTGTTCGGATAGCCCGCCCCCAGAAAAGCCATATCCGCTTCGTATTCCCGCTTTTCCTGGGCCGTCAGCCTGACCGGCTTGTGAAAATCCGGCAGGGCCGCCAAAGGGAGATAGAACGCGTTGTTTTGTCCAATCCGGGCCAGTTCGTCAATAATCCCCTTTTTCTGGATCACGGCGAAAACGTCGTAAAGCGGGGCATACAGGCGCCAATAGTCGAAAATGCGATAATCCTCGACGAACCACATGGCGGTGCGCACGCCGCTGCGGCGCAGCCGCTGCAAAAGATTGCGGTTCAGCGGCGCCTGGGCCAGGGCCAGCACAAGATGGGGTTCCAAAGCCTGCGCATGGGCCCATATGGACTGCGAAACAAGCTGCAGAAAAGAATTTTCAAGCTGATGACCGGCCGCGGGCGGCAGGCCGAGCCGCTGCAGGCCCGTAAAGGCGGGATACAGAAGCGGCGCCTCAAACAGCCTCACGCTGTGCCCCATGCTTTGCAACGCCCTGGCGCAATAGCGGCCGATGGGCAGGGAACCTCCGTACATGGGCAGCACAACCAGAATGCGCAGTGGACCTTGCGGCATCAGCAATACCTCCCGGGCGGCAGCATCCAGTCCGCGTCCCGGTACAGCCAGGCGCCCATTTCAGGGGAAGGGGCGGCAGCCGGATCCGGCCCGGCTTCGCGCAGGGAGTCCGCCAAGGGCAGACGCGACAACTTCGCCAGATGACAGCGCAAAAAGCCGCGTTGCCGGTCGTGTTCGTCAACTCCGGCACACAATTGGAAACGCCCGCCCAGTTCATCCAGATCACTTTTCCAAAGTTGCAAATCCTCGCAACACAGCCTGTGGTCAAGAGTTTTTCCTTCCACAAGAGAGGCAAGAGCCGGCAGGAAATTTTTGGAGAGAAAGGCCTTCCGGCAGCGGATCTCCGCGCGGCACGGGGCTGACTCAAGGCATGGGGCGCAGGCGCAGGCGGCCTGCCAGACATGATGCCCCTGCCCGTAAGGCCCGGTCTCGTGGCAGAAAGCCGAGGAAAGAAAAAAGGCGAGAACCGGCACGCCGAGGTGTGCGCCAAGATGCATTGTTCCCGTATCCGGCGTAACAAGCGTGTCCAGACCTTCGACAGCCCCGGCAAGCCCCGGCCAGTCGGTTTTTCCGCTCAGATCCTCAATATGCCGGTGCATTTTTGAGGGAAGAAGGCGCACAAGCCGGCGGGCGGACGGACATTCAGCCTTTGTGCCCAACAGGCGGATACGGGGGCCATCCAGGGCGTAAAAAACGCAACGCACTATTTCCGCCAGCAGGGAAACGGGCAGAGAACGCCGCGCCTCCCTGCCCGCCAGCACAACGCCGAGCCCCTGCCCGCCGGGGCGGGGAAGGGGATTGACTTTATGCGCGGGCAACGGGGCCGGGGCGAAATGTCCCCAGAAATCAGTCAGGTTGAGCGGCGTCATGCGGCGGCGCTCGCTCAGACGGAAGGCGGCTCTGACCCAGGAAGAACACAGTATGCCGCCCGCGGACGGGCGATAGCCGAAAACGCGCTCAGGCTCGAAACAACGGCACAGAGCCGCCGTGAGCGGAGAAAAATTGCAGTTGTAAACTGCCCGGAAATCAAGATCGCGCCACAGGGCCAGACATTTTTTATTCTCCTCCAGGGCCTGGCGGCAGGGCTTGACGTGAAAGTTGAAGGCATGAATTTCAATGCCGGGGTATATGCTTCCCGCCAGCGGCGCAAGGCTTTTGTCAACGCCCAGATGTACCTCTCCCCGACTCTTCAGGGTCAGGAGAAGGCGTTTGCTTTGCAGCAGGTCGCCGAAACGGGCGCCCTGCAAAACCAGAATGGGCATCATGCGGAATTGCTGTCCTGCATTACGGAATCGGAATCTTCAAGCCGTACTTTACCGGAGGAGGCTGTCCGGCTTTGCTTATACATGTAGTAACTTGATATGTAAATATATTTTAATTTTCTTGCCTACTCTGAAAGTTTGGGCTATGCAGAAGCGAGGCGGGCGGGAAATTTCGGACGCCATAAGCCATATCGTGGAAACGGGCTTTGCCGAAACGGCCCGCAAAATCTCTACCTCACCTGACATATCGGCACCCGGTAAAACTTCCCAGGGGAAACGCCTGAGAACCGACCGGCGGCAGTGACAATCCCGGATTACAGCCATGACGCTTTTGCTGTCTGTCCTCTTCCTTCTTATTGTTGTCAACAGTATCTATACGTTCCTCCTGATCAAGGATGTCACCCGGCATGAGGACAAAACGAAACAGGAACCGGGCAATCCGGTAGCAATCTCCATTATATCATTCTTTCAGTTTTTGCTGTCCGCATTCGGCATTTCGGATTTTGCCATAGGCGCAATCGTCTATTCAAAACTCAAATGGGTGTCGCCGAAGAATCTGCCGGGAACCCTGAATACAGCCTGCGTCATTCCCGTAACTGTGATGGCGCTGTTCTATACCACAGCCGTCAAGGTAGATTTCCTTACCTTGCTGCTCCCCATAATCGCCCAGATAGCCGGCGCGTACGCAAGCCCCCGTCTGGTGCTCAAATTGCCGATCCGGGCCATAAAAATCTGCCTTATCATCGGAATCTGCCTCACCGCGGTGAAAATTGCGGCCAATAAATTCGGCTTCTTCCCCGCCGGAGGCGAAGCCCTGGGCCTTGACGGCGCGCAACTGGCCGCGCTGACCCTGTTGTCCCTGATTTACGGAGCGTTGAACAACCTCGGCATCGGTTCCTATACTCTGACGGCGGCGACGGCGTACCTGTTTGGCCTCAACCCTGCGGCGGCCTTTCCGATAATGATGGGAGCCAGCGCATTCTCCGTTTCTGTCGGAAGCATGCAATTTATCAAGCACGGGCGATATTCTCGAAAAATTGCCGTATTTTCGTCCATCTTCGGCGCTGTTGGCGTTCTTGCAGCCGTAGACTTTGTGAAAAATCTGGATACATCGGCGCTGGAGTGGGTATTTGTCATCCTGCTCGCCTATGGCGCCGTGTCCATGCTTCTGACCGTAAATAAAGAAGAAAAAGAAGAACCCTTGCCGGAACAGCGAAAAAAGGCCCGCGGATTTTCGCTTTCGGCGCAGATGACGCTTGTCTGTCTCCTCCTGATTCTCTTGGGAAGTCTCGCTCTGTTCAGCGTTTTCATACAAAACGTCAATACAATTTCTTATCGGCAGGCGGGGCAGAAGTTTGAGGAACACAGTGACCGCCTGAAGGAGAATGTTACGGCATATTTGCGGCTACACGAAAGCGTACTCAGGAGCGCCGCAATCAGCGCGTCATACCTCATGGCCCAACAACCGGCAAATATCCAGGAGCTGCGCGCTTATCTGAAGAAGACGGCGTCCATCCTCGACGATATATCAAGGCTTTACTGTACGACGAACACCGTCTGGAATCATCCGGGCGGATACGCGGCATTCAGCCAGCCGTGGGATCCCCCGGCCGACTGGAACAACACCAAACTATCCTGGTTTATCGGCGCGAAAAAAGCGAACGGGAACATCTTCTATACCGCTCCGTATCATGACCCCCATACCGGAGAACTCCTCATGGACATGTCCATGAACGTTTATGACGGGAATAGACGGGATCTGGGGGTCATTTCCGAAACAATCGCCATAGAATCACTCCGGAGCATGCTCAACAGCGCCAGCATTGTCGGCAATCATCGCTTTTTTCTTGTTGACGCCAATTGGAACTACATTGTTGGCACTGACATGCACTATATCGGCTCAAAAGATTTTTTTAAAAATACAGACCTTGATGAATACAGGGAAAAAATTTTATCATATAATTCTTTCTTTAACATAGATAAAAATCTTACCATTTATTCATCATCAATAAATGAAACAGGGTGGTTTTTAGTATCAATATTTCAAATCGCTGACACTGTTGACTCAATAATAAAAAATATATTCGATTTATTTTTTGCTCATATACTAAATTTTATCTTTTTTGTTATTGTTATTTCCATAATACTTATCATGGTTATACGGAGTGAGAATAAAATAAAATATGAATCACTTGAAAAAAATAAATTATTTAATTTGTTGCTCAAAAAAAGTTTCAGCATAATCATGATATTAGATAGTAAATTACATATCACGTATTGCACGGATGAATTTCTTAGAATCACAGGCGTGCATGATTTTGCCACAATCAAAGGAATGTTGTTTTCCGATATAATAAAACAAAATTCCGGAAGCGCTTTCTCACTTGATCCGCTGGCGGAAATATTTGAGAAGGTCCAGCACGATATGGAGGTCGCGCGCGCGGAAATATCTCTCCAAATGGACGGAGGGGGCGGATTGTATGTCTATTCGGCACACATAATGTCCATGTCCGACTCTGAGGATGACATCGCCGGCTTCATGCTGCTTCTCCACGATATCACTGAATTGACTAAAGCCAAGGGGAACGCGGAGCAGGCCAATCTCGCGAAAAGCCGTTTCCTGGCGCGCATGAGCCACGAAATCCGCACGCCCATGAACGTCATCATCGGCCTGAGCGAGCTGGCGCAGCGGGAATACGGCGGGATGAAGGCGCTGGAATACATCACGGGCATCAGAAACGCCGGAACGAGTCTGCTTTCCATCATTAACGATATTCTGGATTTTTCCAAAATCGAGTCCGGCGGTCTGGCGATCAGCCCCGCCCCTTACGAGACGGCCTCGTTCCTGAACGACGCCTTGTCCGTTATCCGCATCCGCATGGCGGAAACGCCGCTTGAACTGATCGTCGACGCCTCGCCCGACATCCCCGGCAACCTGATAGGCGACGCGGGCCGCATCAGGCAAATCCTGCTCAA
>JAISOT010000162.1 GCA_031275465.1 Desulfovibrio sp. | reverse complement strand
CGACGGCTCTGGCTTCGACAATGGCTTTTTTCAGGGTTTTTTCGTCGTCGTGCCCGAAAAGCCGGCTCAGGCGCGACCAGAGAGTACTGTGAGATTCTGAACTTCCGTCCAAAACTGCCTCCTTGACATCCTGTTGCCTGTGACCAGGTTTTACATCAGCAGGCGCTGTTTCCTGTCAATCTGCATAACCCATTGGGTGATGGGCATAACCCCGCGTGTGGGGGAGGTATGAAACCAGTGTATTTCCGTTTTGCCCTGTCCCAGCATGGCCCAGTTGGTGAACATGGTCCCCAGAACCAGGGTGGGATTTTCTCCTTCCTCCACGCGGGAATTGACGATTTCGTTGGTGCTCCAGAAAAGGTTGAACTGCTCGTTGTGCTCGTCAGCGGAATATATGACAAGGCAAAGCAATTGTGAACCCTTTGCCAGGTGCTCAGGCGGCTCCGCCGGAACACTGAGGGCAAAGCGCAGGGCGAAGCCCGTCGAGGAAATATTTTCCAGAACAACGGGCGCGGCATCCATGCCGTAGCGGTAATGAAAAAGCGGAGGCCCGACTTCGGCGGTCGTGCGCGGTATGGGGCGGGTTGGATCAAGATACCACACGGCCACGGCGCGTACCGATTCCTGAGGCGGTCTCACGCGGATAAAGTTGCGCTTCTGCCCTACTTCCAAATCCTGCGGCGGAGTGACAAAAAGGTGGGAGCGCTGGCTCTGCGCCCTGACCTTCTGCACCACGGCGCGGAATTTGTAAAATATGGGCCCCTCCTGCAGAGTGACGCGAAAATACACGTCAATATTTGTATCGACCCATTCCATGGGAACATATTCCAGCACTTCCATTTCAAGCTGATGGTCGTTAATTTTCAGCAGCAGGGCGGAGAGGCCGTATTTGCCGCCTTCCTCTCCCAGGAGCTTGATGTTAAAGATTTCATTTTGCTCCTGGGCTTTTCGCAACAGATCTATCAGAATGGTTCTGCGCCGGGCCGCAAGTTTTTGTATCTGGTGTTTCTTTCGCAGAAAAGTCAACGCGATGCCCAGCAGGACAACAATGCCCAGTATTATCAAAAAATACTCTTGCGCTTTCATCGGCAAACGTCGTCCACATGCGTATGGCCCGCGTGCGCACCGCCAGTTGAAGAACGCAGGCAGCCAAGTTTGTGCAGATATATTTCAAGGCAGCCTATGGCCGCCGGCGTCACTCCGGAAATGCGTCCCGCCTGCCCCAGGCTGAAAGGACGTACCCGGCTCAGTTTTTCCCGCACTTCCAGAGAAAGCCCCGCTACTTTGGCATAATTGATGTCCGGCGGCAAGAGCGCACTTTCCAGCTTTGCCGCGCGGGCAATGCGGCGTTTCTCGCGGGCAAGGTAGCCGGCGTATTTTATGTCCGTCAGCACGCGTTCGCGTGCTGTCCCCTCGCAGCGGCCCAGGACGGCCGCAAGACCGGCGAGCGTTTCCTGCGTTTCCTGTTTGTCCAGCAGACGGAAAAGTCTGTCCATATCAACATCCGGGCGGCGCAAAATTTCCTCAAGAGACAAGCCGGGACGCAATATGCCGCCTTCCTGCTTATCGGCAGGAATGCGCATTTCCGAAAGAGCTTGTTCCAGAACTGCGCAGGATTTTTCTTTGTCGCGGAAGAGCCGCCAGTGAGCGTCATCCACGAGGCCCATGTCGCGGCCAAGGGGGGTCAGACGTTGGTCGGCATTGTCTTCGCGCAGGAGGAGGCGGTATTCCGCGCGTGAAGTGAACATGCGGTAAGGTTCCCGCGTGCCGCGGGTTGTGAGGTCATCCACCAGCACGGCCATATAGGCGCAATCCCTGCCGGGGAGAAAAGGCGCCCTGCCCAGCAACGTTTGCGAAATATTCAGGGCGGCCCAGAGACCTTGGGCTGCCGCTTCCTCATAACCCGAAGTGCCGTTAATCTGTCCCGCAAGCCAGAGGCCGGGTATCTCTTTGCTCTCAAGCGTGGGCTTGAGTTGCATGGGGTCAGCATAATCGTATTCAATGGCATAGCCAGGGCGCACCATAACGCAGCTCTCAAGCCCGGCGATGGAACGCAACAGGGCTTCCTGCACGTCCAGCGGCAGAGAGGTGGGGATGCCGTTTGCGTAAACTTCCGCGCTCTCCAGACCTTCCGGTTCCAGAAATATCTGATGGCGCTCCCTGTCGGGAAAGCGGGCGACCTTGTCTTCAATGGAGGGGCAGTAACGCGCGCCCGTGCCTTTGATGACGCCGGTGAACAGCGGCGATCTGTCAAAGGCTTCCCTGATGATCTGGTGTGTTGCCGGATTCGTCCAGGTGATATGACAGGACATTTGCGCAAGGCGGGGACCGGGGCCGCGAAAGCTGAAAGACGGCGGGGGGCTGTCTCCCAGCTGTTCCTGCAGACCTGAAAAGTCTATGGAAGAGCGCAGAATGCGCGGCGTGGTCCCGGTTTTCAGCCGTCCAAGGCTAAAACCCAGACCCCGCAGGCTACGGGAGAGGCCGATGGCCGCCGCGTCCCCAAGGCGTCCGCCGGGGCGGCTGTTAAGGCCGATATGAATGCGGCCGTGCAAAAAAGTGCCGGTGGCCAACAGCACATGTCGGGCGGCGAAGGTGCGCCCCTGGGAAGTGATCACGCCTGTGCCGCGGCGGTCATTGTGGGTGACGGATGTTACCGTGTCCTGCCAGATCCGCAGCCCGGAGGTGGAAAAAAGGGTTTTCCTCACTGCGCGCTGGTAGGCGTCCCTGTCGATCTGCGCCCGCGTGGCGCGCACAGCCGGCCCTTTGCTCCGGTTCAGCGTGCGGAACTGTATGCCCGCCGCATCGGCCCACAGACCCATCATGCCGCCGAGGGCGTCAATCTCCCGCGTAAGGTGCCCTTTGGCAAGTCCGCCGATGGCGGGATTGCAGGAAAGGTAGCCCAGACGATCAACATTGCCGGTGATCAGCAGGACATTGTGCCCAAGCCTGGCCAGGGCGACAGCGGCTTCACACCCGGCATGGCCGCCGCCCGTGATGATGCAGTCAAAAACGGCGTCAGGCATGGGCGGCCCGCGATAAAAGCAATGGTCGGCCTAACGGCCCTTGGCGGCACGCTTGGAAGCCTTCAGAGGGTTCACCCTGGCCGCTGCCGCCGCTGCCTGCACCTTGATATGGGTGGCGAAGTTGCAGTGTCCTCCGACCCATTTGCTGCCGGGGTCGGCATAGCTGGAACAGAATTCCTGCTCCTCGAACTGCCGCACGCGCTCGCAGCCGGAGCACTGTTCCACAACAGGAGAGAGAAGAAAACCTTTCAGGGTGACGCCATCAGAGGTTTTTACGGCGTTCTGCAAAACACTCATATATGCACCTCGCGGATTTGCTTTAATTCGGGAGAAGCAGTATAGTCGCTGAACCGCGCATGTCAAGCATAATTGCCGTTTTAAATCGCGGGGCGCGATTCCGCCTTGAAACCTGAATACAAGGCGGCAAAACAGGCGGATTTTCAGATATGGAGGAAATAACTTCGGGCGCTGTCCTTTTCCTGCTTGCCGCCGCCTTTGCCGCCGGGTTTATCGACAGCATCGCCGGAGGCGGCGGGCTTGTCAGCCTGCCCGCTCTGCTTGTGGCCGGCGTGCCGCCGCATCTCTCCCTGGGCACAAACAAGTGCATGTCCACCTGCGGCACGGCCTTTTCCCTTCTTCTCTATGCCCGCGGCAAATCGGTAAATTGGGACGTCGCCGTGAAGGGCATTCCCTTTGCCCTGCTTGGCGCATATGCGGGCAGCCAGTTCGTGCTTCTGCTCAATCCAGAAATACTTGCCAAAATCATTATTTTTGCCTTGCCGTTTGCCGCTGTGCTGACTTTTGTCCGCAGGAGGGAACGCAGGGGGGGGGCTTCCCTTGGCCGCGCCGCAATCTGGGCGCGCATTGTACCGGTGTGTTTCGGAATCGGCTTTTATGACGGTTTTCTGGGGCCGGGAACAGGCACCTTTTTGCTGTTGGGTTTGTATTTTCTGCTTAAAATGGATCTTGTCGAAGCCAGCGGCACCACCAAGGCCTTCAACCTGGCTTCCAACATCGGCGGCCTGGCCGGCTTTCTTTTGAGCGGGAGCGTGGTCTTTGCCCTGGGTGTGCCCATGGCCATGGCCAACATCGTGGGCAACATTCTCGGAAGCCGCATGGCCATGGCCAGAGGCCCTAGGGTTGTGCGCAAAATGCTGCTGGTTTCCCTTTCCCTGCTGCTGGCGACACTGATTATCCGCTATTTTTAGGGAAGCGGAGTTATTGAGACGCTACCGGTCTGCATGTCGGGTTTTTTTCTGCCAGGGTTTCAGGACAGAAACAGCCACCATAAACAGAATCGCCAGGATCAGTATCAGCCCGCCGGCCAGCGTACCGAAATGGTTGGCGGCGTAAGTCGGATCGCGCAACGCCGCAAGTCCCATGTTCCCGGAGATCGCCGACTGGTCGTTGACCGGAGGGCCGAGGATGACGATGCCGATCAGGATGCAAGCCACCGTCAGTACCCATTTTACCGTTATCCACCGATGTTTGAAAAAGCCCCAGGGCGTCAGCCAGGAGAGCAAAAGGCCGCTTGCCAGGCAGCCCATTGCCCCGGGAACAATAATGTAATCGTCCACAAACATGCGGGCCAGATCATAGCCGTATAACTGCTGGCCCGTTTCCGCCGGTCCCAGAGCCAGCATCATCAGGTTCAACGTTACGGCGCCGCCAATCCACAATCCCGCCAGGGAAAGATGGCATATTTTCAAAGCCATTCGGCCTCGTGTTCCAAGTTTCTTCATAACAATATCTCCTTTCTGTATTACGCCTGCAATACCGCTTCCTGTGTAATGAAAAAACAGATTGCGGGCTGGAGTCGGCATGTTGCCTGCCGGCTTGCGAAAAGAATCCGTAGCAGAAATATATCGAGTAATGAGGAAAAATACAACTTCTTTCTTGACGACGCTGTCCAGAGCCGACAGTATTGACAACAGTCATGCTGTATACTCCGGAGTTTTTGCAAAATATTATCGTTTTTTTGCAGAAGACAAAAAAGCATCCGCTCCCTGCATTTTCGCAACAAGGGTCTTTCTGGTGATGCCGAGCCGCCTGGCGGCCTCGCTTTTGTTCCCGCCGACGTTTTCCACGACTTCCGCTACGATGACTCGCTCTATTTCCTCCAGCGTCATGGCGGAAAAATCAGGCCTCCGCGGGTAGTCGCTGTCCCCGCTTTCCAGGACGGCCGGAGGCAACTCCCGTTCGCTGACGTATTCTCCCATAAGCAGCACCACAGCCCTCTCAACGGTGTTTTCGAGCTCTCGCACATTGCCCGGCCAGGAATACTTCATCAGCCCGCCCATTGCTCCCGGCGTGAATCCCTTGACGGATTTTTCGTTTTTTCGCGCGCAAGCCTTGAGAAAATGCATGGCCAGAAGCGGTATATCTTCCGACCGATCCCGCAATGGGGGCAGACGAAGAGGGACAACATTGAGCCGGTAAAAGAGATCCTGCCGAAAACGCCCGGCGGCGACCTCCTCCTGCAGATCCTTGTTGGTGGCGGCCAGAATGGCACATCCACCTTCACGGCCTGATCATTTCCGACCTTCTGGATTTCGCGTTCCTGAACGGCGCGCAGAAGCTTGGCCTGCATAGGCATGGGTATTTCTCCTATCTCGTCCAGAAAAATAGTGCCTTTGTCGGCCGCCAGAAAGCGTCCGTCCCGCTTCTTCTCCGCCCCGGTAAACGCCCCCCTCTCGTGGCCGAAGAGTTCCGACTCAAGAAGCGTTTCCGTCAACGCCGAACAGTTGACGGCAATATAGGGGCCGCTGCGCCGCTTGCTGTTCGCGTGGATCATTTTTGCGATCACTTCCTTGCCGGTTCCCGATTCGCCTGTAATAAGTATTGTGGCATCAGAGGAGGCAACGGCGGACACCATGTCAAGAAGGGAGCGCATGGGAGGGCTTTGCCCGATGACATCCCCCGGATCGAACGAAAACGCCAACATGCTTTTGAGCGCCTTATTTTCATCAACAAGTTTCAGGTGTTCCGCGGCGCGCCCCAGAGTCAGCTTCAGTTCGTCGAAATCCAGGGGTTTGGTAAGATAATCATAGGCTCCGGATTTAAGCGCCTCCACAGCGTTGCCCACATCCGAGTAGGCTGTCGTGATAATGACGGGAATCGCCGGGTTATACGACTTAATCTCTTTAAGCGCCTCAATGCCGCTTATTCCGGTCATGCGCACATCCATAAGCGCCAGATCAAAGGGATTTGCCCTGCAAGCCTCAATGGCGGACTCCCCGTCCGCAACGGCAGTGATGGAATATCCCCAGTCGGCCAGCAGCGTCGACAAGACAGCGCGGTGGCTGTTGTCGTCATCCACCACCAGTATGTGCATTTTCAGTTTAGAGCATTTCACACTTGAAATAGTTCATATCCACAATTTTTGAACCATCCTTGGGCATCGCTTGCGTGGATCTGGTCAAGCGTGCCGGCGATGCCCTTTTCCAGAGCATCATTGGTTCGCATTTCCATACCACGCAGTAATTGCTTGACTTTGCTCCACATGTTTTCGATCGGGTTTAAATCGGGACTATATGGGGGCAGA
>JAISOT010000102.1 GCA_031275465.1 Desulfovibrio sp. | reverse complement strand
CTAATGGGCGGCATCGTCTGCTCCACGTCCCGACTCAATGGCACGTTCAAAGTTGACAGCGCTATCAACCCAACGGCACGGGAGAGCGTGACAATCACCGGATCACTGATTAACGCGCACGGTAAAAAGGAAAAATTCTATTTGAGCGGCATTGACATTTCTGATTTTCACGCATCCCTGGCCGAATTACGCGATGCCGAGACACGTGAGGATGTTATCCGAATAGTCTTTGCGAAAAGCGCGGAAAGGCGGGAAAAGGAAATGGGAAGATGCGGAGCGTGTCCTGCCATGCAAAAATATATTTGGCGATGACGGCAATAATGAGGAGGTATCCCATAATTAACATCCTCCCCCTCCCCAAAGCGCGAGGAGGATGTCAAAGCCTGTTTTTTCCGGAAAGATTCCTCCATGCCTGTAACGCCGCCAGTTCCGTGCTGTACCTTGTCTTTGCGCCCATTCCTTCCACGGCAATGGGCGCACCTTTTTCTATCCACGCCTTGACGGTCCCTTCGCTGACATTCAGACGGTCGCAAATTTCGCGAAGGTTGGTCAGGACGATGGGCACATAGGCCACCGTGTATTCATTGCCAAGCAATTCCATCAATACCCCGCAATAGTGGCCGCCCTGTATCCGCCGTCCTGTCTGCCCGCCCATTCCGCATGTCCCCCGGCGCCGGTGAACTCCACCCATGCCAAAGCGTAGAGCAGGGCGGCCACCGCAGGAAATTCCTCCAGGGGGGAATTTTTGTCTTCCGCCCGGATGACGGCGTATTCGTCCGCCAGGGCCTTGCGCCTGCCTCCGGCTCCGAAGAAATGGAACGTATGCTCTCTGGCGGTGCGGTATTCAAGCAGCCGATCATAAACCAGAAAGGCGCTGGCCCTTTCATAGCGCGGCGGCGTCCGCAGGCTCAGTTTCCGGTCATGCCTCCCCAGACTGCGATTGTACATGGGCAGCAGGGCGGCGTCCGGCAGTTCTGTCGGCGATACCCACACATCGCACGTCATGCTGACGCTCAAAGCGGACGCTTCGGCCATGATGTCCCGTGGAGAGAGAATGTCCGCGCCTCCTTTCGCGCCAACGCCTTTCCAGTCATGGATCACGCTGATATGCCGCTTGCCGTCGCCGCGCTTGTTGCGATCCTCGCCAAGTATCACTATCCACCCCGGCAGTTCCTTCGCCGGCCACGCCAAGCCGGCGGCAATGCGGCGGTATTCGGCTCCGTTTTTGTCCCGCCAGAAATACTGGTCGTCAAAACCCCTCACTCGCTTCACCGCAAATCCCTCCCGCGCACAAGACTGCGGTCCAGCACACGATACCGGGTGGCGTCACCGGCATGATCCTCGGCGCGGGTGTCCACATCGTCCGGCTTTTTCATGTCCCGCGGCAACACGGGCACGGTTCGTATCCAATCGGCGCACGTCCGGAAAACGAAAAGCCCCGGATATTCCGGCGGGGATTGCATTGCCGCGCGCAGGCGCTGGCGTATCTGCTCCCATCCCGCCACACGGCTCCCCGGCCTTTTGTCGGATTCCGCCCAGAGAACCCCGCAGGCCCGCATGATTCCGCCCACGCTTTTCCCCTCGGCCCCTTCCTCGGTAAAAATGGAATTGTCCGCCGGGCCGGGAGCAACGGAGTGTCCGGCTAGAATCCCCCCGCGCGCGGTCATGGCCCTTTCTCTCTCTTTGACGCCTTCGGCGATCTCGCGGGCCGTCAGACGGAGGCCCTGGTCCGGCTTCCCCGCGCATCCGTACCATTCCGCCACGGCAAAGAGGGTGCCGGGGGGGAAATGCCGCTCGGTCCCGTCGGCCATCCGGGCGGGGCTTCCATCGCTTTCAGCCCACCAGATAACGGAAAATGGCCTGGAGCTTCCCCAGTCCATGGAACGATCGACGTGCCAGTCAGCGGGTACGCTGAAAGGCGGCAGAATGTGAATATCCCTCCGCCAGACATCGTCCAGCATCCCCCCGGCCACAATGTCCCAATCGCCTTCGCGCATGGCCCGCACCAATTCCGGAGAGCCAAGCCCAGACAATTTTGCCTCGTATTGGGGATCGTTGAGCATCAGCGTCGGATTATCGGCCAGTTTCGCCGGGATGTACTGCCGGAGCATCCCGCCCTCTTCCGGCGGCATGTGCCGGATTTCCATCGGGGCGCACCCGTCCACAAAGGAGGCTTTCACCCAGGTGTGACCAACACCGCCTGGATTGGAGCCGCAGATAATCCGTGGAAAAAGGCCGACATAAGCAGGAGGAATTTCCAGCCCGCCAAGACGGCACCTGCCCCGCAGATAAACGTAAATCGTCTCGGTGAAGCTGGTCAGCTCATCAATGCAGAGCGCATTTATCTCGGCGCCCTGATAGCCATACACGTCCTTTTCGTACTGGCAATGGCGCAAATGGATGATGGAACCGTTCTGGAAATGAATCTCCATGCGGGACAGGTTGATTTTTACCAGACCCCGGTTGACGTAATCGGCAAGTATGGAGGGAAACCCCGTCTGGCCGACCATGTGATTCTGGATCAGGTCGGGTGATTCCCGCCGGAAAAGATATGCCTGGAATCCGGGTATCTCCTGACAATATGCTATGCAGGCCACCCGCAGTAGGTGGCTTTTGCCGCCGCCGGCCGCCCCGCCGTATAAAATTTCCGTGGCCGGGCTGATAAACGCCTCACTTTGCCTTTTATGAAGTTTGAGCCTCATGCGTCACCTTCTTCAATGCCTTCCGGGGCGCCCCCGACGACGATTGCCCTGCCGAAACCGTCATTCTTGCTGACCCCGGTCAGGACTATTTCCAGCTTGGGCGGCTCATCGAAATTCACGGTGAGGTTTGCCTGATCGCCGTAAACTTTCGGGCGCATCCGCGCCAGACGCCATTTCATGGAGTCCAGCGCGACACGGAATGCCTGCGGATCCAGTTCTCCATTCAGGCATTGCGTCTCCAAATCCACCATCCCCGCAAAATGGGTATCGGCCTGTGCGTCTCTGGCGCGGGCGTACTGTTCGGCGTCCGCATTTCTGAGAAAGACGGAACGGGAAATGCCGGCCTTCACACAGGCTTCCCGCACACTTTTCCCGTCCGCGATGTTCGCCAGAACTGCGGCGATTTTTTCTTGACGCGAGTCGCGCCCTTCTTTTCGCTTTGATCTGACAGCCCGCAATGAACTTTCAGCTTTTTTCGCCATGACTTTCCTCATGTTCCCCGTTCACCAGCCGGATCGCCGTGGCAATCACGTCCAGGGATTCTTCCACCGTTCTTTCCGGCCCCTCATGCAGCATGGCCTGCTCAAGCTCCCGCATTTCCTCCGCAATGACGCCAACCGCCTGCGGCAAGCCTTCCGCGAAAACGGGGTGTTTTTCGCGGGCGTGCCGGCAACGGCGGGCGATGCGGCAAACGATATCGTGTCCGCGAAAGCGGCTTCCGTTGCCGATCATCCATGCTGCAGTTCTGAGGTTCATCCGTTTCCCCCTTATATCTCCAGCCCGACCGCCCGGAGCGCGTCCAGCGGCGTTTCGACGATGGCTTTCTGTCCACGCCAGCTCGCGAAAAACCCCTCTTGCTCCGGCGTCAGACGGCCGCCGCGCTCCCCTTTGGCTTTCGGCACTTTGACTTCCAGCAGAAAGTTCTTTCCCGCCCGGCCCACCAGCAGATCGGTCGGGCGGCGGATATACTGCACGTCACAGCCGCACCGCTGCAACGCCTCGATGATCAGCGCCTGATTGCGGTCACTCTTGGCCGCGTATTTCGGCATACTCATTTCGTCCTCACGTTCGCATATCTGACACGCAAGCGGTCCAGCCAGGGCTTCTGAGGGGCAGCGGGGGCAAGTCAAACCCGTCACTGCTTCGCGCCCGTTCCGGCGCCCAGGATGATCGCGGCGCTCACAGGGCCACGGGATGGCGCTTTCTTTCTGCCGGGGTACTTCCTGCCAAGCACTCTCCGAGCAAAAGCCAGCCTGACTTTCCAGTCCGAAAACCGGAAAAACTCGCTAACCTCTGGATTTTCCAAGCCCAAAGCGCACATTTTTGCGCTCACGTCCGCCCGGTGTTCCTCCTCCTCGCTGCTTGTGACTGCGGGAATTTCAAACGGCTGATACCGGGGGACGGAATCTTCGTACGCTTTCACGATGTCCGCGGGGCAAGGGAAAAAGCGGCCTTCGCGCAAATGGACTTTGCAGGCAGCGACGAATCCGGCGTCCGGGATGTCCCGGCAGACCTCTTCCCACGACTCAACCATCAGGCGGAGTTCTTCGGGCGACATCTGCTGCCGGTAAAGCACCGCCATTTTGCCAAGTTCCACCGTAATCGCCTGAATTGTCGCCATTTTTCATTTTCTCCTGTGCCGCAAGGGTGAATCTCGCCAAATCTTCCATGTCCTGCCGCCCTTTCTGTGATTGCGTCGTCGCAAGGGGGCGGGGTCCGCTCGGTCCGTCCCGCGCGGCGGGGAGGCGGGATTGCCGGGCCTCAATGTCCGCGCCCCTGTTTTGCTCCCGCCGTAGCCACGAGTTCACAAAGCGCGGCATGTCGCTCGCGGGGCGCTTTGCCGGATTGCTGACAAGCCAGGCTTTGATTTTCGGCAGCTCCGCCCGGCAGTCAACGAGTGGGTAAGCCTCCTGCCAGCAGTCGAAAATTTCTTTCGTGACCGGGAAACTCTTTGGTTTTTCACCGGATTTTGACCGCAGGGGCAGTTCATACGCGGGCGGAGCCGCTGCCGTTGTGTCGGCGTTTTCGCCGACGCAACGGAAACTCTTCTTGTTAGGTTCTCTTTTAGATTCTCTTTTAGATTCGTGTGCCCCTTTGGGCACTGGTCCCGGTCCCAAAGAGGCACTGGTGGGTGTACCGCTTTGGGCACTGGTACCTGTTTCGGCACTAGTGCCTCTTTGGGCACTAGTGCCTTTTTGGGTAGTACCTCTTTGGGAACTAGTACCCAAAGGGGCACTGGTATTTTCACGGTTTTCAACGCCGACAAGCGTGTATACGTTCGGCTTGCCTGTTTCCTTGCAAGCAATGATCAATCCGCTTTCTTCAAGAGATTTTAGGGCGCGATGTATCGCTTTCCTGTCAAATCCTGTATCCGATTCAATTCGGGATATTGAAGGCCAGCATCTGTTCTGCTCGTCGGCTCTGTCAGCCAGAGCAAGCAAAACAAATTTCTGCGTCGGCGTGACGTTTTTCTGTGTCCACGCCCATCGGGTTGCGTCAACGCTCATACAACGCCTCCACCGCCTGAATCCGTTCCCCGATCCACCGCATGACAGGCACGGCCATACTGTTTCCAATCGCCCTGTAGCGCGGCCCGTCCGGGTCATTCACCCGCCATTTCCCTTTTTTCGTCTGTCGCACTCTGTAGCCTTCGGACCGCAAGTCTTCGGGGGATTCGTTCGCATCGACATCGCGCCATGTGTCGTAGTTCTTCAAGGCCGTATAATCGTCCGGAAATCCCTGAAGTCTCTCACATTCGACAGGCAGGAGCCTGCGGACGGCGGAACGGGTCAAAATCTGCCGGGACTGTGTGCGGCCTTCCTTTCGTCCCCGTTCAGTGAAAGCGATGCAGGTCTCCAGCCCGTTATTCCGCCCGCAGGGGTGCGTCACGTCGCCGGAAACGTCCGGGTCCTGGGAGCCGTGGAAGGCGACAACCAAAGCCTCTGCTTCTACCCGATCATTCCCGGTGCGCTCAAAAGGAGGCCCGGCGCATACTGTTGGGGACAGAGGAGAACAGGCGACAAGATTCTGCCTGCCTGTTCCATCTTCCGAGGCATCAAAGCCATCCGCGCGGAGGGAATGGGCGATGAAAGTCTCGCTTTCCATGTCGAGCCTTTGATTTCCGCTTTTAAGCGTGGTGGCGGCGTCAATTTCCCCGGAAAAATTCCCGCCGTAAGCCGCCTCCACATAAAACCCGCCCTGCGCCTTGTTGTCGTCAGGGCCACCGCCGCCGAGCCTTCCGGTGAGTGCTTGGGTGACTTGCAAAAACCCGCTTACATCGACTCCTGCGCTGTTCGCGCCTCGGCCTCCAGCGCTTCCTTCAAGCGTGCCGGCAACGTCCGCCTGCGCTTTTCGGCGCGGCGGAGTATCCCGGCGGCCGCCTCCGAACTCAAAAAGAATCTTGCGGGGATCGGCCCCGTCTCCAGGACATCCAACAAGGAACACACGCTTGCGGCGTTGGGCCAAGCCGAAATATTGGGCATCGAGTATGCGCCATGCGATTGCCCGGCGGGGTCCAAGCACATAACCAGCGTCCGACCACCTTCCCCCTGGCGGTTCCAGTGCCGCATCTTCCCCGGCCAGTGCGCCCAAAAAGCATCCGAAAGCGTTTCCCTCGTCGGAGAGTACTCCGGGCACATTTTCCCAAACAATGAAAGCTGGGTCTGACTCATTTGCAATCCTTACAAACTCAAGAGTGAGGTTACCCCGCTCATCGTTCAACCCTTTACGCAATCCCGCGACGGAAAAACTCTGGCAGGGGCTTCCGCCGACAAGAAGGTCAACTGCACCACGGTATTTCTCTCCGTCAATTTTCGTCACATCGCCCAAATTCGGAACGTCCGGGTAGTGGTACGCCAGCACGGCGGAAGGGAACTTTTCAATCTCCGCAAAGGCGACGGCCTGCCAGCCGAGCGGCGCCCACGCAACGGTCGCTGCATCAATGCCGGAGAAAACTGAAAGGTATCTCATTTCCAAAGCCGCCTTCTCGCCTTCCGCGCCTTCCGGATCGCCCTTTTCGGGTTCAGTCGCCGTTTTCGGAACGCCGTGACGATCCTGCCGTTATGCCAAACGACCCGGAGCCTGCCCAAGCCATATATCCACTTGCCACA
>JAISOT010000055.1 GCA_031275465.1 Desulfovibrio sp. | reverse complement strand
GCAAGGAGGCGGAAACAAACTACCGCCTGTCCACGCAACTGCCCTACATGATGATCATGAACAGGCTGGCCCATTACATCAAGGTCATCCAGAGGGAAAACATCGGCACATGGAAGGAGCGGGAGGACCTGGAGCGCGAATTGAACAAGTGGCTCAGCCAGTATGTGACGGAAATGGACAACCCCGATCCCGTCACCCGCAGCAGGCGGCCCCTGCGCATGGCAAGCGTGCAGGTGAGCGACGTTCCGGGCAGCCCCGGCTGGTATTCCGTCACCATCAAGGCCCGTCCGCATTTCAAGTACATGGGCGCCAATTTCACCTTGTCTCTTGTGGGCAAGCTGGATAAAGAATAATAACTCTATAACCGCAAAAGGAGCAGTACCATGGCACTCACAGCGTATCTGAACGTAACCGGAAAAAGTCAGGGCGACATCAAGGGCGATTGCCCGCAGCTCGGCGACAAGAAGGACAAAATCCTCATCTATTCCGTCGAGCACAACGTGGAAATCCCCAAGGACACCCACAGCGGCCTGCCGACCGGACAGCGCATCCATCATCCTTTCACCGTGACCAAGCACAAGGACAACGCCAGCCCCAAGCTCTACAAGGCATGCTGCACCGGCGAGCAGCTCACCGTGACCCTGGATCAGTACCGCATCAAGCCCGACGGCACGGAGGAGAAATACTACACCATCAAACTGGAGGAAGCCATCGTCGTGAACATGCGCGAATACACGCCCGTGACCTTCCTGCCGGATAGCAAACCCTATTTCGACATGGAAGAGATTTCCTTCACCTATTCCAAAATCACCTGGACATACAACGACGGCAACATTGAATTTGTGGACAGCTGGAAGGCCTGAGGCCGCCGGCACCATCAGTGGCAAACGGGGGAGAAGAAGCGTCTCCCCCGTTTGCTTATCAGGGAAAAACCATGACAGGCGTTGATATCAAACTTTTGCTGGACAAGTGCAACACGTTTTGCACCCAGGCCCTGTATGACGCCGCCGGTCTGGCGGTGAACAGAACCCACTATGAGGTGGCGGCCGAGCATTTTTTGCTGAAATGCCTGGAAAGCAGAGAAGCGGACATGGCTCTGCTGCTGGAGCGTTACGGCATCGACCGCGCCGGAGCCATACGGGATTTCACGCGCGCCCTGGACGCCTTCAGGACAGGCAATTCCGCCCGTCCGGGCTTTTCCCCCCTGCTCATCGAACTGCTGGAGACAGCCTGGCTGATCTCCTCGGTTGACCTCAGGCAGCCCGTCCTTCGTTCCGGGGCGGCGCTGCTGGCCTACGCGCGACGCCCGGCATCCTATTCCCAGGGCGCCCAGGCGCCCACCCTGGCGGAGATCAACCGCGACGAGGCCACGCGCAATTTTCTCGTGCTCACGGAAGCCTCCTCGGAAAACGAGCCCGTCGCGGCCGGGGGCCGGCAGGAAGGCGCGGCCCTCCCGGCGGGCGGCGCGCGGGGATTCACCGCCCAGTTCTGCGAAGACTTCACCGCAAAGGCCCGCGCGGGCAAAATCGACACCGTCTTCGGCCGCGACGCCGAAATCCGCGAGGTGCTGACCATCCTCGCCCGGCGGCGCAAAAACAACCCCATCCTGGTAGGCGAGCCGGGAGTGGGCAAAACGGCCGTCATTGAGGGCCTCGCCAAGCGCATTGTGGAAGGGGACGTTCCCGAATCCCTCGGCGGTGTGTCCCTGCTTTCGCTGGACATGGGCCTGCTGGAAGCCGGGGCCGGCATGAAGGGCGAATTCGAGCGCCGCCTCAAGGGCGTGATTGACGAAATCAAGGGCAGCCCCAAACCTGTCATCCTCTTCATTGACGAAGCCCACATGCTGGTGGGCGCCGGCGGGCAGGCAGGCGGCTCCGACGCGGCCAACCTGCTCAAACCCGCCTTGGCCCGCGGCGAATTGCGCACCTGCGCCGCCACCACCTGGAAGGAATACAAGAAATATTTTGAAAAAGACCCCGCCCTGGCCCGCCGTTTTCAGCTCGTCACTCTGGAGGAGCCGGACATCAACTCGTCCGTCCTCATACTGCGGGGCCTGCGCGCAAGCTACGAAAAAGCCCACAACGTGACGGTGCGCGACGACGCCATAACATGCGCCGTGGATTTCTCCCACCGCTTCATAACGGGCCGGTTTTTGCCGGACAAGGCCATTGACCTCATGGATACCGCCTGCGCCAAGGTAAAGATGAGCCTTTCCACCAAACCGCCCCGGTATGAGGACGCGGAACGCGGCGCGCAGGCCCTTCAGCGCGAACTGGAAGCCCTGGAGCGCGACGCTGCCGCCGGCGCGCCGGCGGACGCGGACAGAATGGACAAACTGCGCGGAGACATAGCCGACCTTCAGGAGAAGACGCGCGCCCTGGCGGAGCGCTGGACGAAGGAGCGCGAGGCGGCGCGGGCTCTCGTGGCCGCGCGCGCGGCCTATGTGGAAGCCCTGAAGGAACGGAAAGACACCGCGCCGCAATCGGACGCCGCTGCCCCCTTGCAAACGGACGCCGCTGCCGTGCCGGCAACGGCGCCCGATGCCGCAAGCCTGAAAACGGCCCTGGACGACGCGCGGGCGGCCTACGCCGCCTCCGCCGGGGATGACCCCCTCATCAGCATTGAGGTCACGCCCGATGTGGTGGCCCAGGTGGTGTCCGACTGGACGGGCATTCCCGTGGGCAAGGTGGCCCGCGAGGAAGCCGGCCTTGTGGCCGAGCTGGACGGCCGCCTGCGGGAGCGCATCATGGGCCAGGACGCGGCCATTGCCGCCATCAGCAAAGTTATCAAGGCCAGCAAGGCCGGTCTGCGGCCGGCGGGCGCGCCCATCGGCGTTTTTCTTCTCGTGGGGCCGTCCGGCGTGGGCAAGACGGAAACAGGCATGGCTCTGGCCGATCTGCTTTTCGGCGACGTGGAGAGCGCCATCACCGTCAACATGAGCGAATTTCAGGAACGCCATACCGTATCGCGCCTCATCGGCTCTCCGCCCGGCTATGTCGGTTACGGAGAGGGCGGCCTGCTTACCGAGGCGGTGCGCAAACGCCCCTACAGCGTCATCCTGCTGGACGAGGCGGAAAAGGCGCATCCGGACGTGATGAATCTCTTCTACCAGGTTTTTGACAAGGGCGAACTGACGGACGGCGAAGGCAAAAAGGCCGGCTTCGGCAGCACGGTCATCCTGCTCACTTCCAATCTGGCTTCGGAAAAGGTGCGCGACGCCACCCTAAGGGATCCGCCGGCCGACGCCGAGGAACTCAAGGCCCTGCTCTGGCAGGATCTCTGCGCATGCTTCAAGCCGGCCCTGCTGGCCCGC
>JAISOT010000053.1 GCA_031275465.1 Desulfovibrio sp. | reverse complement strand
GGATGGGAAAAAGGTCGGACCTGCTTTCGGAAAACCTGAACTGACGCAAGGCGCATAACGCCGATTAGATGATGAGGACCGAAAGCGCGTAAACCATCAGGGCGCTGCCATTTAAGGCTGACGCCGTATATATGCGAGCATCCGAACTAATTTCCTTTGTCCATTTTCCCTTGACTCACGGGCGGGACCATATATGCGTCGGCCTTGAGACAGGCCTTCAAATCTTCTTGTTCCTCCTGCCCCGCTGTGCTACACAAAGCGAAACCTGAACGTCAAGGAGTTTCCATGGCAATGTTCCGCGCCCAAGTGCTGTTGTCCGCCTTCATGATTCTCAGCGTGCCCTGCGGATCTGCATCCGCCGCCCTGAACGACGCGGCCTCCCCCGACGCTTCCGCCAAATCTTCCGTAGCGCCCGTCGTGAGGCTGGAGACGAACTTCGGGGATATCCTCGTACGCCTGGACGATCGCAAAGCCCCCATATCCACCGCCAATTTTATCCAATACGTCAAGTCAGGCCACTATGACGGCACTGTTTTTCATCGCGTCATCAAGGGCTTCATGATTCAGGGCGG
Source organism: Desulfovibrio sp. (assembly GCA_031275465.1). Lineage (GTDB taxonomy): Bacteria > Desulfobacterota > Desulfovibrionia > Desulfovibrionales > Desulfovibrionaceae > Desulfovibrio. The sequence goes on along the minus strand of JAISOT010000053.1, from coordinate 3,464 downwards.
CGGCTTCACCCCGGACATGAAGCAGAAAACGGCCCGCGCCGCCATCCGCAATGAGGCCGGCAACGGCCTGAAAAACCAGAAATACACCATTGCCATGGCGCGCACCAATGACCCCCATTCCGCGACATCACAATTTTTTATCAACACAAAAGATAACGGATTTCTTGATTTTAAAAACCAGAGCCCCCAGGGCTGGGGCTATGCCGTCTTCGGCAGGGTGATCAAGGGGCAGGATGTGGTGGACAAAATCGAAGCTGTGGACACTGGCAAACGAGGGTTGCACGACGATGTTCCCACAGCGCCCGTCATCGTCAAAAAAGCGCTTCTCGTGGCGGAACAGCCGTTATGAGCCGCGTGGCCGTTGCCGTCAGCGGAGGGGTGGACAGCCTCTGCGCGCTTTTGCTTCTCAAGCGCGAGGGGCATGACGTGCTGGCCCTGCACGGCCTGTTCACGCCGGCGTCTTCGGGTGGCGCGGATGCCCTGCCGGGACTGGAGCGGGCCTGCGAGGCCCTGGACGTGCCGCTGCACGTCGCCAATCTGCGCGAGGTTTTTTTTCGGGAGGTTATCGCCCCCTTCGGGCAAAGCTATGCCGACGGGCTTACCCCGAACCCGTGCTCCCTGTGCAACAGGCGCGTCAAATTCGGCGCGCTGCTGGACGCGGCGCTCTCGCTGGGGGCTGAGAAACTGGCCACCGGGCACTATGCCCGCCTGCTCCCCCCCGTTCCCCCTGTGGACGCGCCGCGCCTTTACGCCGCCAAAGAAAGCGCGCGGGACCAGAGTTATTTTTTGAGCCTGGTTCCGGCGGATCGTCTGCGTTATGCCCATTTTCCCCTCGCCGAACGCGCCAAAGACTGGTGCGCGGCTCAGGTGGCCCGTGAAGGGCTGACGGTGCCCCTGCCCTCCTCAAGCCAGGATCTCTGCTTTGTGAAAGGGGAAGGCGCGGACGCGCACCGCGCCTATCTGCTGTCGCACTGGGCCTCTCTGGGCATATCGCCGCCCGGTCCGGGGCCTGTCCTGCTCGACGGGGGCGCGGGCGAACTGCGGGAGACAGGCGTCCATCAGGGCCTGTGGCGATATACCGAGGGACAGCGGCGGGGCATAGGCATCGCCCACGACGAACCCCTGTATGTTCTCTCCAGGGACAGTGAGCGCAACGCGCTTGTCGTGGGGGGGAAATCGCTGCTGGGCATGCGCGGCTGCTCCACCGGCGGGGCGAATTTTTTGTGCGATCCGGCATTCTGGCCGGAGCGCGTTTTCGCGCGGCTGCGCTACCGCCGCAAGCCGGCCCCGGCGCGGGTGCGCATTCGGGAAGGCTGCCTGGACATTCTTTTGGAAACCGAGGAATTCCCCGCCGCTCCGGGCCAACTGGCCGTCATTTACGACGCCGGGGACAGAGTGCTCGCCGGTGGAACCATCGCGCATGTGGAATTCGCTCATGGGGCACAAAAAAATTCAGCGCATTGATCCGTTGACGATGGCGCTGCCCTTGGGCGGCGTGGACAGCCACGCTCATCTTGACGGGCCGGGGTTTGACTCCGACCGCGAGGCTGTCCTGCTCCGCGCGCGCGCCGCCGGCCTTGCGCAAATAGGCTGCGTTTTTCTGAATCCGGGGGACTTCGCCGCGCGCAAGGCGCTTTTTGAAGCCCATGCGGAAGTTTTTTTCCTTTTGGGCGTTCATCCCTGCGACGGGCAACTGTGCACCGAAGAAAATCTTGCGGCCATGCACGCCGCCTTCGCGCAGGAGCCGCGCCTGAAGGCCGTGGGAGAAACAGGACTGGACTACCATTGGAAGGATTGCCCTAGGGAAACGCAGATAGCGGCCTTCATCGCCCAACTCCATCTGGCGCGCGAGATCGGCAAGCCCGTGGCCCTGCACTGTCGTGAGGCGGAGGAGGAGACGCTCGCCATCCTGGAATCCCGGGGGTTCAAAGATTATCCCCTCCTGTGGCACTGTTTCGGCGGCGAGGCCGGGCAGGCGCGACGCATCCTCGCCAACGGCTGGCATATTTCCGTCCCCGGCACGGTGACGTACAACGGCAACGCGCGACTGCGCGAGGTCGTGGCCCGCATCCCGGCCGACCGTCTTTTGCTGGAGACGGACTGCCCCTATCTTTCGCCCATGCCCTGGCGCGGCACGCGCAATGAACCGGCCTACACCGTCTTCACGGCCCATGCCGTGGCGCAGGCGCGTGGGGCGAACCCGGAGGAGGTCTGGCAGACCTGCGGCGACAACGCGCGACGTTTCTTTGGAACCTGACGTGGAATTTTTGTCTTTTTCCTCCCTTGATCCCGCATTCAACCTGGCGCTGGAAGAGCAGCTTTTCGCCACGCTGCCGCCGCGGCATCCGGGCCTCTTTCTGCTGTGGCAGAACGGCCCCTCCGTCATTGTGGGGCGTCATCAATGCACGACTGAAGAGATAAACGCCGAATTCATCCGCCGCGAAAGCCTGCCCGTGGTGCGGCGTAATACCGGGGGCGGCGCGGTGTACCACGATACGGGCAATCTCAATTTCTCCTTTCTGGAAAACGTGAGCCGCCCGGGCAGAATGGATTTCCGCCGCCTGCTCGCTCCCGTCTGCCTGGCTCTGGCCGATGTGGGCGTTACGGCGGAAATTTCCGGGCGGAACGACCTGACAACCAGGGGCCGAAAAATCTCCGGCAACGCCCAGTTGCTGCGCGACGGAAAGGTGCTGCATCACGGCACGCTGCTTGTGAATCTGGATTTTTCGCGCATGGTTGAAGCCCTGAATCCCGCTCCGGAAAAAATACGCTCCAAAGGCATTGCTTCCGTACGGGCCAGAGTGGCCAACATCGCGGACTTCTGGAAACCGGGCGCGACCATGGAGACGCTGAAACACGCGCTGTCCCGTCGTTGTGCCGAAAGGCGGACCGAACCGGGCCGGGATGCTCTGGCCGCCGCGCAAAGCCTGGCAGAAACAAAATATCGCCAATGGGACTGGAATTATGGCGCGTCTCCCCCCTTTACCGAAAAAAAGCGGGAGCGCTTTTCCTGGGGAAGCGTGGACATGCGCCTTGAGGTGCGCGGCGGCGTGATTCGCTCCTGCCGCGTTTATGGCGACTTTTTTGCCGCAAGACCCATTGGGGAACTGGAAACCCTGCTCACAGGGCAAAAACGCGAAAGCGGCGCTCTGGCGCGGGCGCTGGCCGGCGCGGACATGGAAAATTTTTTCAGCGGCTGCGACGCGGCCGCCATGCGCCGTTTTTTGACAGAATGACAGGAAGAATATATAAGCGGGGGACCGCAAAAACACCCGAACGAGGAATACCCATGCCCGAGACGCGCACCCCCCTCACTGACTGGCACACGGCTCACGGCGCGAAAATGGCCCCCTTCGCGGGCTGGCTCATGCCCATCCAGTATGAAGGCATTGTGCTTGAGCACGAACACACACGCAGGCGGGCAGGCATTTTCGACATCTGCCACATGGGTGAATTCCGCATTG
>JAISOT010000035.1 GCA_031275465.1 Desulfovibrio sp. | reverse complement strand
CGCGGCAAGGTTTAATCGGGGGACCAATATTGACAAAAAGGAACCATTTTCTCTGTTTAACAGCATGTAACTCTTTGATTTTACTACACGCACGCCTTGTGCAAGTTGTGTATAACCTCTTGAAATTGTTGGGCGCCATAAAATCATCCTTTTGAAAAGCTGTTAAATTTTTCTTTTCCTTTCCGCGTCCGTTCCGTTTTCTGTGGCTCACTCCATCAGAGCCTTCAGCAACGCGCGCTCAAATTCTCTCCGCATCATCCGCAGAGCTTCGCTGCGTACCGTCTCTTCCATGCCGAAGCGCTGAGGGATATTGGCCTGCTTGCGGAACTGGTAGAGCAGTTCAATACGGTTTTTGTCCCGCCGTTCAAAGAGTTTTCCCGCTTCGTAGGAGACGTTTTTCTTCTCCATGAGCGCTTTGGGTTGCATACTTTTGGGCAGGACACGGCTTTGTTTGATTATCGCCATTCGCCCACGCGGGATAATCTGGCTGGCGCTGCCGCGTCTGATCCCGCCGTATTCCTGATCCCGCATGAACGCGTCACGGGAGAACACCGCAGCCCGCAGAGAGCCGGATCTGGCGTAGCGGATGCCGATGCCGTGCAGCACCCAAGGCCTGCGTATGGTGAAACGCCGGGGCATTTCCTTGCGCACAGCGTCTCTGGCTGAAAGCGCGGTTTTGTTGAGCGCTTCGGCGATAGCCTTGGCCGCGCGTTGGGCGCGGAGTTGGTTGAGGAAGAGTGATACGCCGGTGACATCGGCTGTGAGATCAAGTTTAAGCATATTTTCTGCTCCCAAATAGCCTTGACAATTTTCGCCTATAAGCTACGATTGCTCACATGGAAATCGTACACTACCGCACAGATGACGGAACGGACATTTATCAGGACTGGCTTGATTCATTGCGCGACAAACGCGCCAGAGCCGCCGTTTTGCGTCGGGTTGACCGGGTGGCTGCGGGGAATTTTGGAGAGCATAGATCATGCCGTGATGGTGTCTTTGAAATGAAAATTGATGTCGGACCAGGGTACAGAGTGTACTATTTCCAGCATGGCAGATTGCTTATTGTGCTTTTATCCGGTGGGGATAAGCGAACACAGGATGCCGACATCAATAATGCGGTCGCCTACCGGAAGAATTTTTTGCGCAAGATGGAGGAGGAAAAATATGAGTAAGCCTTATGTTTCTCATGAGACAGCTACCATTGAAAGCTTCAAGCGTGACCCCGAGTTCGCCGCTGAATATCTCAATTCCGTGTTTGAAGACGGCACCCAGGAAGAGCTTATGCTGGCATTGCGACGCATTGCGGACGCATTCGGCATGAAGGATGTGGCTGAAACCGCCAAGCTCAATCCCAAAACGCTCTATCGGACTTTATCTCCGGCGGGTAATCCTGAATTGCGAAGTTTTCAGGCTATTCTAGGAGCAATGGGCATGCGACTTGCCGTAATTCCTTTGGCGCAGCCGGTTCATCCATAATTTCCGGTACCGCTTATTCATGGGTCGTTTCGGTTTTGGCTTTGGCCTTGCCGGACTTGGCAGGATCTGGTTCATCGCAGGCGCTCCCGGCTTCCTGCCTCAGAACTTGCTGGGTTTCGGCATCGGTAAGTTCCACCAGCAGACCGGGCGCGAGGTGCCGCAAACCTGCTTCGATAGCGATGACGACAGGACGGGTGACGCGTACTTGCATGATGACCTCCGGACAAAAAGAAAGCCCGAAGCCGGGGTGGGGCATCGGGCATAAAAAACCGGCGGGGGAATCCTCGCCGGTCAAAATTTTCAGCTTTCTAAAATTTTCTACCTTAGCTGTCCATTTCTGTCAAGCGGAAATTTTCATTTTTTTCTCCAGTCATTGCAGAGGGGTGTCGCTATATCCATAATGCCGCGCCAAGGCCTACAGCACACCACGCAGAAGACCGATGATCTCACGTCGGTGAAGCTGCTCATTATCCGCCATCTCGGTTGGCGGCATCCCCAGTCCTACGATGTCCCACAGAACCTTGCCGCTGGGACTTCCGATGCCGCCGACAGCATCCAGCGCCTTGTGGACGTGACGCCGGGAGAAGGCCGCATGCTCGGTTATTGATTCACCAGAGGATGAATTTCCGGAGCGTACCGCCGCATAGTCGATGGCCCTTGCGCCGCCAAGCTGGGCGTTCTGGAAGTCCTCAGCGAAACGCTGCCCGGCGTCGTGAGCGGCCCTGTCGATTTTGCCCCGCTTAAGGAGTAGACCGAGTGTATCCAGAGTCCGATAATGTCCGGCCTTCTCCATGAAGATGGCTGTGCGGCCTCCGGGAAGAGTTTGTATCGTCTGTGGCGTCATGCCGATATCCTCCTGTGGCCGTAAAGTTTTTCAGCCAGTTCCCGTACCAGCCTCCGCGCGTGGGCATCCCTGATGTCCTCCGGCACGATGACGGCGATGCCCTGCCTGTGCCAGACGGCGGCCCGCATGGCCCGCAGGTCTTCGGAACTGGAAGGCGTGCTGCCGAGCCAACCCTGTAGGGAACTAAAGTCGTCGCGTCAGGAACCTGTTCGTCAAAAAAGTTGAGTCCCATAAAGGTACGCATGGCATAGCTGTCATAAATGGCGTCCTCAAGCCCCTCATCGGAGAGACTGAACCAGCATTGCAACAAATACATCCGCAACATCTTTTCAATGCCCCTCGGGGGACGTCCGCGCTTCCCCTCAGGATAATAGGGAACGATATACGCCACCCATTCTTCCCAGGGAATGATATCGTTCATAATATGCAGGAATTCTTCCCGTTTGGTTGTACGTTTCCGCCTGCCGTATTCAATGTCGCTCAAAGTGGGACGTCGCATGCTGTTTACCTCCAACTGATGAAGATATTTAGCACAAATCCCTTCGATTGACGATACTTTCAAGGGATTAAATCAGCGCTTTCTTAATTTGCTATCGACAGGCTTTCTTTGGGATTGCAAAAATTCTGCGCCCGTATATACTACACTTCCGTGGATGTTTCCCGTCTGTTCGCGTCGCGGGGGATGATCCGCGGGCAGGAAACAAAATTTCGACAATGGAAAGTCATACCCCGCTCTATCCGGTGTTTCTTTCTCTGAAAAACCGGCACTGTCTTGTTGCGGGTCTTGGAGAAGTGGGCCTGCGCAAACTTGCGCATCTGCTTGACTGCAAACCGGCTTCCGTTCTTGTCTTGGATACGAAGGCCCCGTCTGAAAAAGTCCTGCCGCTGCTCGAAAAAAGCTGTGTTCGCTTTGAGCGGAGAACGTGTTCGCCGGAAGACATAACGGGGAAGATACTGGTTTTTGCCGCTACCGGCAGCAAGGAGGAAAACGCGCGCATTGCCGGCCTCTGCCTGGAAATGGGGGTACTGTGCAACTGTGCCGCCCCGCCCGCTCTGGGCAATGTTTTTCTTCCCGCTGTGGCCCGGCAAGGCCGGCTTGCCGCAGCTCTTTCCACGGGAGGCGCAAGCCCGGCACTGGCGCGGCAATGGCGCGATGAACTCAATGCCTGGCTTATCCCGCGCAGACGGGCGGCGCATCTTCTGGGGCGTCTGCGGCCTTTGCTCCTTGACTTGCCCGACAATACGGGAAAAAATAAAAAAATTCTGCAAAAACTGGCAACTCCAGCCCTGCAGCGCCGGCTGGCCGACGGGAACGCCGGGTCATGCCAAACGTGGCTTGCCGCCGAACTGCCGGCGGAACTGCATGCCCATATAGCCCCATTGCTTGCGGAGTTATTTGATGCCCTCCCCTGAATCGGCCACCGTACTCAACCTTGCCATCCTCGGCGCGGCAAGTCTGTCCGGCATTGCGGGAATATCGGCACGCAACGCCTTCTTGCGGCGCCTCGGCGTCTCGCTGACCGTTCTGGCCTTTGCCGGGCAGACCCTGATGCTTCTGCTCGGTTTTCACAAAACCCTGCCCAACGGCCTGAGCCTTGGCGCCTACAGCCAGCTGCTTGCCTGGTTTGTCCTGCTCGGCGGCATCATAGTATGGCGCAGACTGCGGCAGCCGACGCCCCTGCTTTTCTCATCCCCCTTGTGTCTTGCCCTTTTTGCCATATCGCTGCTCTGCCTTGACACCGCTGTGACATTGCCCCCGTCCCTACAAAGTTCCTTCTATGCGTTGCACATTGGTGCCCTGTTCTCAAGCCTGGGTCTTTTGACCATTGCCTTTTTCGCCGGATTGCTGTTTCTCTCCCTGGAGGGGCGTATCAAAAACAAACAGCGCATGCCCGGTTTCTGGCAGGATATGCCGGCCATCTCGCTGCTGGATAGGATCAATGCCTTTACCGTGCTGGCTGCCTTTCCGCTCTACACCGTCGGCATCATATCGGGCCTGGTCTGGGCCGGGCCTGTTTTCGGCGCTTCCGTCACGGGCGACCCCAAGGAAGTGATGAGCATCGCAATCTGGCTTATCTTCGGCGTGCTCTTCCACAACAGACTCATCAAGAACTGGAAAGGCCGCAAACCTGCGCGCTGGACCGTGCTCGTCTTTTTTCTCTGCCTTTTTTCCATTGTTGTGGTCAACACAATCATGAACACGCATCACGCGTTTGTTCGAGGGTGAGCCTGCTTCCATGGAAAGCGATATTTGCCTTGTGGGGATCAACCATCGCACAGCGGGAGTGGACGTGCGCGAACGATTCGCCCTCGCGGACTGTTGCGATATGGAACGCTGGGCTTTGCCGTGCGTGGGATCCATACGGGAAAGCCTGATTCTCTCCACCTGTAACCGTGTGGAACTTCTTGCCGCGGGCAAGGGCGACGTCACGGGGCAGATGCTGCAATGCTGGGCCAGAGCGCGCAAGGCCAGAATATCGGATATCCAGCCCTATGTATACATTCACAGAAGCCTTGAGGCCGTTCGGCATGTTTTTTCCGTAGCCTCCAGCCTGGACTCCATGGTTCTGGGCGAGCCGCAGATACTCGGTCAGATGAAAGCCGCCTACCGCAAGGCGGCGGCGTGCAGGACAACCGGGGTTATACTGAACCGCCTGCTCCACAAATCCTTTTCCGTCGCCAAACGCGTGCGCACGGAAACAGCCGTGGCTTCCAATGCCGTATCCATCAGCTATGCCGCCGTGGAGCTTGCCAAGCGCATATTCGGCGACATGCGCCGACACAAGGTTTTACTGGTGGGGGCGGGAGAAATGGCCGAACTCGCGGCCATGCATCTGCTGCAAAACGGCGTTGACGAAATACTGGTTGCAAACCGCACCCATGCGCGCGGCGAGGATCTCGCAAGGCAGTTTCAGGGCCGGGCCGTGCCGTTTGAGCGGCTGGCGGATTTTCTGCCTTCTGTGGATATTGTCATTACTTCCACCGGTTCTCCCGAGCCGATCATCCGCGCCAGGGACGTCAGGGCTGTACTCAGGGCGCGAAAAAACAGTCCGATGTTCTTTATTGATATCGCCGTGCCGCGCGACATAGATCCGGATGTCAACAGTCTCGACAACGTCTATCTGTATGACATTGACGATCTTAAAGAAGTCGTTGAGGAAAATATCGCCGGCCGCCGGGATGAGGCGGAACGGGCGCGCGAAATCGTGAACGAGGAAGTGGCGGCCTTTGCCGGGTGGCTTGCCACGCTTGACGTACAGCCGACACTTGTGCAACTGGTCGGCCGCGGAGAGCGCCTAGCCAGCGAAGAAGTCGCCAAGACGCTCAAACGCCTGGGAAACGATGACAAAAATCTGCGTGAAGCGCTGGAAATCATGGCCTGCTCGCTGGTGCGCAAGCTGCACCATGACCCGATCATGTTTCTGAAACACGGCTGTGCACACCAGGAAAGCAACAACTCGCGCATCAGCGCCATACGGCGGATTTTCAACCTGGATTCAAACACATAATGTCTTCCCCGGACATTCACAACCTTTCACCGGCCTCCGCGCGGCTGTGCCTTTCCGTGGAGCGCTTTCTCCCGTCCCTGGGCCTCGGGAAAGGCGCCCGTTTGCTGGCGGCCGTCTCCGGCGGCGCCGACTCCATGGCCCTGGTCCTCATTCTGCGCATCCTCGCTCCGCGGATGGGTCTGCGTGTCTCCGCCCTGACGGTGGACCACGGCATTCTGCCTGAGGCCGGTTCCGTCGCCGCCATGGCGGTGAGACAATGCGCAGCCCTGGGCGTTGGGTGCGCTTTGAAAAAGGCTGACGTGTCCGGCCTTGCGGACAGGGAACGCCTCGGCCTGGAGGAAGCCGGGCGCAAGCTGCGCTACAGGCTTCTGGAGGAGGAACGGGTGGCGGAAAAGGCGGATTATGTCGCGCTTGGACATCACAACGCCGATCTGGCGGAGGATGTGCTCATGAGATTCACGCGCGGCGCCGGCTGGCCGGCTTTGGGCGGCATGCAGGCCCGCAATGCCCAAAGGCGTCTTGTACGCCCACTGCTCTTCATCAAACCGCAGCCTCTCAGGGCGATTTTACGGGAATGCCGCATTGACTGGTTTGAAGACCCGAGCAACTCGGATCTGCGTTTCAAGCGCAACCGCATGCGGCATACCATTTTACCCGCGCTCAGAAAAGAAAACCCTTCCCTTGACCACGCCGTTGCGCGATTATGGCAATTCGCCCAGACAGACAGGGATTATTGGGAAAAAACTCTTGATGCCCTGCTGAAGAAGGTTCAGTGGAATGCCGACGCCCCGGAGGTGGCGCTGCCCAAAGGATTGCTGCGTGGCCTGCACGCCGCCGTTCGTTTGCGCCTTTACCACAAGGCCTTGTCTTTTCTGGCGGGCGGGGATAATGGCAAACGCGGAACCCAGGCAAGAGGCGGCACGCTTCTGGCTCTTGACGCGGCCTATGCTGAAGGCCGCGTCAACGCCCGCGTTCAGTTGCCGGGCGGCGTGGAAGCGCGGCTGGACAGGGACACGGTGGTTTTCCGCCGATCTGTTCACGTCCGGGATTCGTCCCTCTAGAGCCAACCTATTCAAAATTGGCTCAAAGCTGATGCCAACGGTGAAGCGCAAGTCGCTAAGGTTCGTTGTCGCCCGTCTGCGAAGATAGTCGCGCCTGGGCCGGGATCTGTCATTCGGCGGGTTCAATGACGCATCTTCAGACCTGCCCCGCAGGCGCAGACGACTCACATGCGCTTCACTGCCGCCGCTCTCGCATATCCATAAGACCCCGCACATAACGCCCGTCCGGGTTCGGCGCCGGCGGGGTGTTCCTGTCTTTTGTCAGCCAACACCATGCGACAACATAGTATTCCTTGCCGTCAGGTATTTCCCGCAGATAAAGGCGCGAGGCCCCCTCCATATGCTCTTCGCCCGATTCGTGTCCGAGTGTGGCGGCATCCGTGCGCACAACAAGTTCCCTGTTTCCGAAGGATCGGAAGCGGTATCGTTTACCCGGCCCGATCCGCTGGATAAAAAATCCGTCGTCTGCCAAGTCGAAAGCCAGAGTTTCAGAAATTACGCTCAGGCGGTTTAGAGCATTTCACACTTGAAATAGTTCATATCCACAATTTTTGAACCATCCTTGGGCA
>JAISOT010000032.1 GCA_031275465.1 Desulfovibrio sp. | reverse complement strand
AGCATGGTTGGTGTTGAGAATTTTCCCCATCATCCGGAAGGAACCTTTTGCCATGGCATAAAGCAGGACGCAAAGCGCTTTTTTGGCCGCTACTTTTTCGTTTGTGCGGGCATCACCTTAATCAAAATGCTCAAAGGCCATCTTTTGCGGGGTCAATGCCGGAAACGCGAGGGGAAGCCGGCACGCGCGTCGGAAAAACAAAGCGTTGTACGGGTATTGGTCGGCAAGATGGCAATCATCAGTCGATGATTCCGGCAAGGATTTTATCAAGCAGCGCCCGCGCTTCATCCGCCGACTCACAGTCGAACAGGGATTCCAGATCTTGCCGGGTTTTTGCCGCCGAGGTACGCCGCAGGACGTACTTCACCCGCCCGACAAACGCGGGGGCAACGCTGAGTTCCGCTATGCCGAGGGCCGCCCAGAGTGGAATGAGGCGCGCTTCGGAAGCCACTTCGCCGCAGATGCCCACGGGTATGCCGGCCTTCGCGGCGTTGTCCGCCACGATGCGGATGGCGCGAAGCACGGACACGTTGCAGCTGTCGTAAATATGTTGGATTTTGTCGTTCATCCGGTCCGAAGCGGTGACATACTGGATGAGGTCGTTGGAGCCTATACTGAAAAAATCCACGTTCCGCGCAAGCTGGTCGCTGATGAATACCGAGGCCGGCGTCTCAATCATGATGCCCTGTTTGATGTCCTTATTGAAGGGAATGCCTTCGGCCCTCAACTCGTCCATAGCCCGCTTCGTCGCGGCTTTGGCCGCGCGCACTTCGTCCAGGCTGACGATCATGGGAAACATGATCTTCACGTCGCCGTAAACGGACGCGCGCAAAATGGCCCTGAGCTGGGCGTTGAACACAGCCGGACGGTCGAGGCAGATGCGGATGGCGCGGTACCCCAGAAAGGGGTTGTCTTCCTCGGGCAGGCACATGTAGCCGAGCTGCTTGTCGCCGCCGATGTCCAGCGTGCGGATGATGACTTCCTTGCCGCCTGCCTTTTCGGCCATGTCCCTGTACACGGCCGATTGCTCTTCTTCCGTGGGGTAGTCCGCGTGGTCCATGTACAGAAATTCAGTGCGGAACAAGCCTACACCGTCGCAGACGTCTTTGTCGAAATTGCGCAGGCTGTCGGCATCCCCTGTGTTCACGTTGACGCGGACGACTCTGCCGTCGAGGGTCACGGCCTTTTCCCGCTTGGCCTTTTCATAGCCCGCGCGACGCCGGTCTTCCTCCAACTTGGTTTGCTTGAAGTTTCTCAACCGTTCGCGGGTGGGGTTGACGCAGGCTTGGCCCGTGCCGCCGTCTAGGATGACGGTGTGGCCGTTTTTGATTTGCGAAGACAGATCCCTGACTCCCACTATGGCCGGAATGCCCAGAGCCCTGGCCAGGATGACAGTGTGCGACGTACTTCCGCCCTTTTCGGTGAGCAGACCACGGAGCAGATCTTTGTCCATACGTACGGTATCCGCCGGAGTCAGTTCTTCGGCCACGAGGATGACGCCGCCCGCGTTCTGCGGGATTGATGCAAAATTGTTGTTGTGATCGTTGAGGATGCAGATCAGTTCATGGCAAACCGTTTCAATGTCCGAGAAGCGCTCTCTCAAGTATTCATCATCTATTTCGGCAAAGGCGGCCGCTGCGATCCTTTTTTCTTCCTCAATGGCGTAGTCCACGGCGACGCGTTCCTTTGTCACGCGCTCCAGGGCCTGGCCGAAAAAATATTCGTCCTGCAGGATGATCTGGTGGGCCTTGAAAATCCCGGCCTCTTTTTCGCCCAGGCGATCAAGGGTTTCGGTGTACAGCGATTCAAGACGCCGCATGTGCGTGTCTCTGGCGGCGTGAAAGCGCTCAATTTCCTCGGCCGGATCGTCGATGATTCGACGCTCGGGCGCTGTTTTGCCCGCATTCTTGACCACGGCCACGCCAATGGCGCAGCCGGGCGCTCCGCCGATACCCTGCAATTCGACCATGTTTTTTCCTCGGACGATTTATTCCGACAAATTGTTGATGAGTTCGGATATTCCGGCCCCGGCCCTGTCCTCATCCGGGCCGGTTATCCGCAGCTCTATTTCCGTACCCGGCTTGACTCCGGCGGAGAGCAGGCTGACGACACTTTTGGGGTTTATGGTTTTGCCGCCCGCGATGATCGCAATATCGCTCTCGAACTTCCGGCAAAGCTGGGTGAGCATGGAAGCAGGACGGGCGTGCAGGCCACTGGGGTTCTTGACGGTCAGTGTTTCCCGAAACATAGCGTGCTCCAAATCCCGGTTTCCGGCTTATCAGACCTTGGCGGCCTTCCAGCGCCGGCCGAGTGTTTTGCGTAAATCCGCCCCGGACATGGTCTTCGCGCGGCGCAGAAAATCCGCGTCCTGAGCCACGGCCATGATCTCGCGCAGCATCTCAAGCTGGCCATCGGCGTCTTTCAGCGCCATGTTGAACACGAACTCAACATTCACGTTCTGCTCCGGGTCGCCCATATTGCCGAAAGCAACGGGATCGGCGAGGCGCAGCACGCAAAGCGCGGGTTCCTTCACATACTCTGGGTCGGTGTGGGGGATGGCTACGGGAATTTCCATTTCCAAGCCGGAAGGGAAGGTTTTTTCCCGGTCGATGCATCCCTGCAGAAAGATATCCTCAACGTACCCCGCGCCGTGCAAAGCGGTAAAGGTCAGATTGAGCGCTTCTTCATACGTTTTCGGGCTGCCGTCAATGATCAGCACGTCGGTAAGCATGGCGGGGGCTCCTTTTACACGAAGGCGATCATGGCCTTGAATCCTTCCTTCCTGCGCGTCACGTCGAATGCCTCCTCCCATTGCGACAAGGGGAAGCAGCGACCGACGAGCCTTGCAAGGTCGCCTGCGCTGGCGGCCATGATTTGCATAGCCGCCTTCCAGCCCGAGGGTCTGGTGCTGGCGGCGGTGAACATTTGCAGTTGGTAGCGGTAAAAACGGGTCATATCAAGAACAATGGGATCAGGCTTGTGCGTGGGCGCGGCCCCGATGACGATGCGCCCCATCTTGCGTACCAGGTGCAGCGCCTGGTCAAAGGAAGACTGCGACCCGGCGGCGTCGATGGAGATGTCGGCCAGTTCGCCGCCGCAGAGGTCCATGACCGCCTTTTCCAAATCTGGCGCGTCATTCGTCAGCACGGTCAGGCCGATTTCCTCGGCCACTTTCAAACGCGGACGGCTGTGGGCCGTGCCGAGCATGATGACGCGGGCGCCGTTGGCCTTGGCGGTAATGCCGCAGCACATGCCGATGGGCCCTGGGCCGATGATGAGGACGTTTTCACCGCGTTTCACCCTGCCCGCTTCCTCCACGATATGTACGCCGCAAGCAAGCGGCTCGGCAAGGGCGGCGGTTTTCAGATCCACATGATCCGGCACTTTGTGCAGATTGCGCACGGGCATGGCCACGAATTCGGCGAAGCTGCCGTTCATGCTTGAACCGAGGCCCTTGCGCGAAGGGCACATATTCCAGTCGCCGGAAAGGCAGAATCGGCACACGCCACAGTTGTCCACCGTGGTCTCGTACACAACGCGGTCACCTGCCGCCCAGCCCGTTACGGCCGGGCCCACGGCCACAATGGTGCCGCTGGCCTCATGCCCGGTGATGACGGGCGGCCTGAGCTTGGCGTACTGCCCGACAGCGTCGCTTTCAAGCATCTTGATGTCCGAGCCGCAGACCCCGGCATAGGCCACTTTGACCAGCACCCAGTCGTCATCTCGCAGTTCCGGAAGAGGGGCTTCAATGAGCGCGGCGTCAAAGGCATTGGAGGTCTTTCGCATAAGTGCTTGCATGGCGGACTCCAACCCGGAAAGCGGCATGGCCGCTCTCCGGTTCATTATATTACAGAAGGCCTCTTTTTTTGAGCGATCGCTCCTTGAATGTTCGCAGGAAGTCCTCAGGCAGCGGCTTGATTTCGCCGCAGGCCTTGATGGCGAGGAACATCTCGCAGGTCCGTTCTATGTTGTCGCTGGCAATCATGGCTTCCTTCATGGTTCTGCCCACGCCGATGGTGCCGTGCGCTTCCATCAGGATGCCGGCCACCGTGCCCATGGAATTGGCCACGTTCATGGCCAGTTCTTCGCTGCCGGGAGAGGCGAAGGGCGCGATGGGAATGTCGCCGCCGATGTAGATCACGGTCTCAATGTCGATGACCGGGATCACGTTCACGCCAACGATGGAGCTGGCGGCTGTCGCAAACCTGGAGTGGGTGTGCACGATGCAGCGCGCGTCCGGGCGCTTGAGCATGATGCTGCAGTGCATGGCGAATTCTATGGAGGGCCTCCTTTCGCCTTCCACAATGTTGCCCTTCATGTCGGCCACCACGAGGTCGGCGCTGCACAGGTCTTCATAGGGAAAAGAGGTGGGGGTGATGACGAAGAGATCCCCGCCTTCAACCCTGGCGCTGATGTTGCCTGCCGTGCCGAGAACGTAGCCCCGACTGCACATGGTCCGGCAGCCCCAGAGCACCTGCTCTTTCGCTTCCAAAATCGCCTTGGACATGCTTGTCCTCCTTATTCGTAAATGATGGCGCTCTTGATGCCTTTCTGGCTGGAATGGGCCCTGATGGCATCTTCCAGGCGCGCGAAGGGAAATTCGCCGGTGACAAAAGCGTCCACAGGAATTTTTCCTGCGTTGATCAGGTCGTTGGCCATTTTCACGTGTCTCGGGGTGGTATGGAAGAAACCGGCGATGGTCAGGCCATCGTAGTGCATGCGCCGGGTATCCACAGTAATTTTGGTGCCGGGCTTGCAGCCGCCGAAAAGATTGACAAAGCCGCCCTTGCGCACGATGTCGATGCATTGTTCCCAGGCGGCGGGTTGGCCGGTGGCGTCAATGGTCGCGTCTGCGCCGCGGCCTTCGGGAGTCAGCCCGCGCAGCGCCTTTACCGGATCGTCGACGCCGGTGAGGTCAAGGGTGAGGTCAATACCGAGCGACCTGGATACTTCAAGCCGGGTGGCGGAAAAGTCGGCGTGGATGACTCGCGCGCCCTTCATCCTCATCAGCATGGCGATCATCAGGCCAATAGGACCCGCGCCGAGGATAACCACAGTGTCGTTATAGGAAGTTCTGGTCATGTCAGCGCCGTACACCGCGCAGGAGAAAGGCTCGGTCAGGGCAGCCGCCTTGTAGGACACGTCCTCCGGTATCGCGAACGTGTTCAATTCAACGATGCGGCCGGGGACGACCACATATTCGCCGTGGCCGCCGCCGATGCGCGCTTTGTCCTCGCAGGAGCCGTCATTGCGGCCGCTCTTGCAGTAGAAACACTTTCCGCAGGCCGCGGTGTTGTGGGGCACGATGCGGTCGCCGACTTTGAATTTTTTGACATTTCTGCCGGCCTTCACGATATCCCCGGCAACTTCATGGCCAAAGGCGCCGCCGGGCTTTACGCTGGGATGGCCGCGATGAAAGGTTTTAACGTCCGTGCCGCAGGTGAGGGATACCCTGGTTTTGATCAGCACGCTGTCATCGTCGATTTCGGGAATGGGGCGCTCTTCAATGCGCACGTCTTCGGGACCATGCCAGATGGCTATCTTCATCATGTCCGCCATGTTCTCTCCTCCATTGTCACGCCGGCCACCCGGCTGACGGCACTGTTCTCCGGTGCGCCATGTTCAGCCGGAAAAGCCCGGCACCGTTGTCCCGCCCGCCGCACCTATTTGCGCGGACGGGACACAAGTCTGTCAAATGAGGCCGAAAATCTTGCCGAGAATCCCGAAGATGATGTCGGGAATGTTGTGCAGCGAGCTGCCCACAGCCTTGGCGCCCTTGAGGTCCACTGTGCCGGAAGTGCCGATGAACGCAGTGCCCAGATCCGCGAGGAAGTTCAGGCTGACCATGGTGAAAATCATGTACAGGCTGCAAACGAGAATCGTGTGCAGAAGGTTGCCCTCGGTCTCCATGGAGCAGATGGCCGTCATGTAGGCTAGGGACCCCATCATGCCGATGGGGAAGAACTGATTGCCCGGGATGATGAAAGCCAGACCGATGGTGATGGGAATCATGATCAGGGCCGCAGTGATGGCGGTGGGGTCGCCGGTACCGAGGGCACAGTCCATGCCCACATGGATGTCCTGATCCTCGCCGAGGCTCTCGTGCATTTTGGCTTTGGCCGCGCGGCTGACCGGGGTCAGGCCTTCCATCAACAGGGCGACCATGCGGGGCAGCAGGATGATGGCGGCGGAAACGCCCACGCCCGTCTTCAGCCAGACGTCAAAGGACTGGAAGGTGATGGCCGCGAGCAGCATGCCGATGAAAAAGCTGAGTATGGCCGTGTCGCCGAAGGCGCCGAGGCGCTTGTTGACCCAGCTCAAGGAGACGTCGGCGTCCTTGATGCCGGGGATGGCGCGCACGATTTTCGTTCCCAGCCAGGCAACGGGCCAGATGGTGGAAATGTGCAGAAAGGTGGAGCAGGTGGTGCCTTCAAGGCCGAAGTACTTCTGCCAGCGGGGCGCTATCTTGTCGGCCAGCTTGAGATCCACGATCACCAACACCATAGCCAGGAGGAATCCGAGAGTGCCGGCGGCGGCTGTGCCCAGACCGGCGAGGGTGAGCAGATAATAGGCGATGGAGGCGCTCATCAGGAAGTGCCAGTAGTTCCAGATGTCCACATTCAGGGTTTTCGTCACTTTGCCCCGGATAAGCGCGAAGTTCAGAACAAGGCCTGCGGGCACAACAACGGCCGCAAAGGGGGAAGCCCAGGCTGAGGCGGCCAGGGCCTGCCATCCGAGGTCAAGAATGTGAAACCCCGAACCGGAAGCCTTGTAGTATTCGGTGATTGGCACCAGGGTCGCGCGCAGAAGCCCCAGAACCAGGTTCAGACCCAGAAAGCCTATGCCGATAAGCAGGCCGTTCTTCAATGCCCTGAAGAAGGGCATGCGGAAATACAGGCCAAGAAGAGTGATCATGATCGGGAGCAGAGCCGTTGCCCCCACGCCCAGAATTTTCTGAACGACCATCAATAAAGTGTCCATGCGTTCCCCTCTTTATGTAAGGATGCCAGTGTTGTTGCACGCGCGGGCTGATTTGCCCTTGGCCCGCCATCACCAGGGCCGCGCGGCCTTTTCACAGGACGCGACTTAACTCCGTCTTGCAGACTTTTTTTGAGTCCCAGGACGCTTGAGACGGTACTTCAGCAGGACCCCGGAAGCCCAGCATTAACCGCGTATTCTTCCCTTTACATGGCAGCGACTATTTCACCGGCCATTTCCACGAGCTTCTTTTTCACCGGCCCGTCGTTGATGCCGGTAATGAAGGAGGTGATGCTCAACACGGGCACGGGGGTTTCCTCGCTGTATTTCCCGGTGGTAAGAACAAGGTCCATGCCGGGAGCCCTGGAAGACACGTCAAGCATGGTCCCCTTGGTAATGTCGTATTTGATCCCGGCTTCGTCCAGAACCTCCTGAACGACCGCGGCGGCCAGAGTGGAAGTGGCTATGCCGCTCGCACAGGCCACCAGGATTTTTAACGCTCGTTTCTGCATCTGGCCCCTCCTTGCACGTCGGTCAGGGGGTTATGAGTACGCTTCTGGTCAAAATTGTTCAGTTTTTGGCCGAAATAATCTAAAAAATAATTTTTTGTGAACGATTTAGGCAAATTTAAGCAAAACCGACATGTATGGCAAGCATTTTTTGCGAATAATGATTTTTGGGGTCATTTCAGTCTTTGCGCAGTGTGCAGAAACAGTGAGGATTGGAAATGAAAAAACCCGACTGCCAAGCGGAAGCGGTGCTCTTGTGAATTTCCGCTTGCATTTTTGAACTGTTTTGCTCATATTTGGATCGTATTATGGCGTCAGGCCATTTTTGAACGATCCGGTTCAAGCCGGCCGCCAGTGACGCCCGGCTTGCCGGAGGAGAGAAAGGCATGCAGTATTTCCCGTTGCGCCGCGAATATCAAGTCGCATACATCATTATAGGGTTAATTTTTCTCTGTGTTTCCGCGCAATTCTGGATAGCTTGGCTTGCGCTCCCGGCGGACGATTCCTGGACGTTTTTGTATTTTGTGCGCAATGCGACAGTGACCGTTCTGGGCATCCTCCTTGTTTTGCGTCCTTGGCGGAGCAAACTCGGGCTTGACGGGAAGTATATCAGTTATGCGGACGGCATACTGCCTTCCAGACGCATCGCCCTTGCCGGCATCCGTTCCGTATATTCCAACAAGGGCAAACGGATGATCCTGTATCTCACGACTGGAAGAAGAATTTTTGTCGAGCATACTTTTGAGGGGTTGGACGAGTTCCTTGTCCGGATTGCTGAAAGCAACATTCCTGTTCTTGACAAGCCGCTGAAAGGAGCACGCTGACATTTCAGAGCAATTTCCCAATGAAATCGCTCAGGCGGCTGCGTGAGCGGACGCCCGCCAGCGGGCGTAGTCCGGAGAGAAACAAAATGCGTAATCCCAAACTTGCTGTGCTCTAGGGAGGCCCGGTTTGACAGCGAAAGGCAAAGAGCGGCAGAGCGCCATTCTCAATTATATTACGACCAACGGGTATGCTTCAGTGACGGAGCTGGCCGATTTGCTGCGCGTTTCCGAGTCCACCATCAAACGCGATCTCGATGTCATGGACCGGGAAAATCTGGTCCAGCGCAAACACGGGGGCGCGTTTTCCGGCACCGGCAGCGTGACCCCGCCATACGCCTACCGGGCGAAAGCGGCCAAAAGCGAGAAGTTCCGCATCGCCAAAGCGGCCTGCGGCCTTCTGGAGGAAGGCGACGCGCTGTTCATTGACGCCGGGTCCACCACGTTCGCTTTTTACCAGCAGATAGCGGTACCCAAGGTGACGGTTTTCACCAATTCCCTGTCCATACTGACCGCGCCCAATCCGCACGTGGCGCACGTGTACGCTCTGGAAGGCGAGGCCTACATCAAGAGCATGCTCCTGCGCGGCGCGCTGTGCGTGGAGAACCTGGACAGGATTCATCCGGACAAGGTGTTCATTTCCAGCATCGGGCTCAGCCCGGATTACTGGATTCTCGACAAGCACGATGTCGGCTGCGCCTTCACCCGCCGTCTGCTCCAGATGCCGAGCCGGAAAATCATCCTTCTGGATTCGACCAAATTTACTGCCTCCGGAACGTTCAGAAGCGCGCCCATTGAGCTGGTCGACACCATGATCACCAATTCCGAAGTCTCCCAAACCGACGCGGACGCCATCCGTTCGCGGGGCGTGGAACTCATCATCGCCTGATTGCAGATCTACAGAATATATTGGCGCAAGCTCTGGTCGTTCAGCACATCTTCAAGATGTCCCCGCACATAGGCGCTGTTGATGTCCACATGGGTGCCGGGCATGTCCGGGGCATCAAACGAAATGCCCGCAAGAATTTTTTCCATGATTGTGTAGAGACGGCGCGCGCCGATGTTTTCCGTACGCGAGTTGGTGTCTTCGGCGAATGCCGCGATTTCCTCAAGGCCGTCCCCGGTAAAGCTCAAGGTCACTTTTTCCGTTGCCAGCAGGGCTTCATACTGTTTGGTGAGGGCGTTGTCCGGCTCCGTGAGAATACGCAGGAACTCTTTTTTGCCGAGAGGCTGCAATTCCACGCGCAAGGGGAAACGCCCCTGAAGTTCCGGAATCATGTCCGATGGTTTGCTGAAATGAAAAGCCCCCGCAGCGATAAAGAGAATGTGGTCCGTGCGGATCATGCCGTATTTTGTGTTGACGGAACTGCCTTCCACTATGGGCAGCAGATCGCGCTGGACGCCCTCGCGGGAAATGTCCGAGGTGCGGTTCTGTGAAGGGGATGCTATTTTATCTATCTCGTCAATGAAAATAATCCCGCTCTGCTCCACACGCTCCTTGGCTATCTCCGCAATAGCCTCGTGGTCCGTCAGTTTTTCGGATTCTTCCTGAATCAGCACGTTGAAGGCCTCTTTAATCTTCATCTTGCGACGGCGTTGACGCGGAGGCAAGGCCTTGCCGAACATGTCCTTGATCTGCCCGCTTATCTGCTCCATGCCGGGTATGGCAAAAACATCAATAACCGGGCCGGCCTGTTCCGATATTTCCAATTCCACTTCCCTGTCATCCAAAAAGCCCTGCCGGAACTGCTGCAGAAGTTTTTCACGCGTGCCCGTACGCTCTTCCTGGCCGAAGGAAGCGGGCAGGAGCAAATCCAGAAGGCGGCCTTCGGCGGCCGCTTCCGCAGATCCCTTGACTCGGGCGTTTTCCTCTTCCCGCACCAGGTTTATGCCGATTTCCATAAGATCGCGCACCATGGATTCCACATCACGCCCGACGTAACCCACTTCCGTAAACTTGGTGGCTTCAACCTTGAGAAAGGGCGCGCCGGCAAGGCGGGCAAGACGGCGGGCAATTTCTGTCTTTCCGACGCCGGTCGGGCCCATCATGATGATATTTTTGGGGGCGATTTCGTCGCGCAATTCCGGGGCCAGCCTCTGACGGCGCCAGCGGTTGCGGACAGCCACTGCCACCATACGCTTGGCCTGCTCCTGACCGACAACAAATTTGTCAAGTTCAGCCACAATTTCGCGAGGTGTCAGGGCACTCATTCTTTTCTCCAGATGTTGCTGTGACGCATCTATCAAGTTCACAGGGCCGCTTGTGTCGATTTAAGCCTGCCCTCATGCGGACGTCGCAGAATATATTGTTTCCCGCCGTTCTGGCAAGAATGGATTTGCGGTAAGATCCGTTTGGGGATATAAGCGGCAAAGGAATTTGACCGGCAATCCCCACATTTTTACCCCCGGACAACAAGGTGGAACAATTTTACACGCTGCCGTCCGGCGCGATCTCCTCATGGCTTTTTTCCGTATTGTTTGTGGGGGGTGTTCTGTTGCAACTCGTCTATTGGCGTCGGCGCAAAAGTTGGTTGCTGTATGCGGGGTGCGGCATGGTGTTGATCGCGGCCGCGCTGGACAAGGACATTACCCTGGCGGCAGGACAAGCGTTGGCGGCCGGGCTTGCTTCCTATTACCGGTGACAGGTTTGTAAAGGCGAAACCCCGGCTTTTCACCGGGGTTTCGCAGAACATCAAGTCTTACTTGAAAGCTTTTTCAAAATTGGGCACGACCTGTTTTTTACGGCTCATAACTCCAGGCAGCCACACGGCCGTGCCGTCCGGCTTGACGCCGAAAGCTTTTTCCACAACAGAAGGATCATCGGAGACAATAAGCATTTCCGAACCTTCTTTCATAATGTCGGTCAACAGCAGAAAAACGCTGTGACGGCCTTCGCTTTTGACTTTCTGAATTTCCGCATACAGTCCGTCTTTCACAGTGGCGAGAATGGAGAGGTCCACCACCTCCAGTTGACCTATGCCCACTTTCTTGCCGCTCATGTCAAAGTCCTTATAGTCGCGGAACACAAGATCCTTCATGGACGCCCCTTCCACAGCGCTTTTGACTTTGAACATCTCCATGCCCAAGGCCTTTATGTCAGTCACGCCGGCTATTTTGGCAAGCGCGTCAACGGCTTTTTTGTCCGCTTCCGTGCAGGTTGGCGACTTGAAGATGACCGTGTCGGACAGAATGGCGCAAAGCATGGCGCCGGCGATATTTTTGGGAATCTCTATGCCATAGAAATCATACATGCTCTTCAGAACGGTATTTGTACAGCCCACAGGCCAGATCCACGCTTCCAGCGGGGAGGATGTGGTCACATCGCCAAGCTTGTGGTGATCCACAATGCCGAGTACCGTTGCGGAGTCCATACCGGCCGGGGCCTGGGGCAGATCGGAATAATCGACCAGCCAGAGTTCCTTTCCGGCTACGTCCTTGATGACCTGAGGCGCGACAAGACCAAACTTTTTAAGCACAAAGTCCGTTTCAGGCGTTGGTTCGCCCTGGGCAGCCGGGGTAACGGAAAAACCGCGTTTGCCGTAAAGGTCCGCCGCCGCGATGGCGGCGACAATACTGTCGGTGTCGGGATTCATGTGACCAAGAACCAGTGCGGACATGTTTGTATCCTCCGATATGTTTTCAAATGATGCGGCCACAATATGCCGCTTTGTTCCTTCTAGCACAAAGTCCCGAATCTGCCAAGAGAGTTTTCAACAAAGCGCCAGCAAGAGGTTGAATAAAAAAGTCGCGTCGCCTCCTGATGCCCTCACGCCGAAGTGAAGTTATTCCTCTTCATCTTCCCATTTTATAAAACCCGGCTTGACATTGCTCATGGCGTTCACGATAAGTTCCACCAACCCGCCGTACGCGAAGCTGTTTTTGGCGTAAAGATCGTTATGCTCCAGTATTTCGCGAATCTGTCCCTTGCAGTTGGAGCAAGGAGCGCAGATGTACTTTTTCGTCTCAGGGCCGAGGCACTCCTTGAAGGCCTCGCCAATCTGCCACATCTTTTTCCGGCCGGAAATATTGCCGCGCCATTCCTCAATATTGTTGCGCGTCATGATGGCAAAGCCGGATCCCCCGCCGCAGCAGTAGTTGTTGACGCCGTTGCAGGGCATCTCGCGGAATTTCGGCGCTATCCTGCGCAAAATTTCACGCTGCGGCTGTACAATGCCCATCAGGCGGACAACATTGCAGGGATCGTGCAAAGTCACGGGGAAGTCATTGCGTGACGGGTCAAGCTTGAGACGGCCCGACATGATAACATCGTGCAGGGTGACATAGCAGCTTTCCCGCGGCACCTGATATTCAAAAGGAATAAGCCTGTCGGCGATTACCGTCAGACCTTTGTGGGCATGCCCGCACTCGCCGATCACGATTTTCTTGACGCCAAGCTCCTTGGCGGCCAGCATGTGCTGCAGGGCGATGCGCGCCGCCTGGGTATCATCGTAAAAAATGCCGTAATTCACGCCGTCATAGGCCAGCGCCTTGCTTGAGAGCGTCCAGGAGAGTCCGGCTTCCTGAAAAATCAGGGAAAAGGCGGCGATGTTCTCCGGCCAGGCCATGATCTCGCCGGCGTTGTGCAGAAGCATAATATCCGCTCCCTGCACGTCAAAGGGAGTGTGTATGCCTATGCCGGTGATTTCCGCGTAGTCCTCGTCAATAAATTCGACATTCTCTTTCACGACCTCTGGCGTCATGCCGGTGGAGGACCCCACCTTCAATTGATTCATGGTGCCTTTTTCATGCAGTTCGCGCGGGTGGATGTCCATTTCCTGACTGAATATTTTACGGATTTCCCGCGCGATCAGGCCGTTGTCCACGCCAATGGGACAGGTTTGGGCACAGCGGCGGCAGAGGTTGCAGCGGTAGGCCAATTCGCCGAGACGGGCCACGGTTTTCCAGTTCAGGCCCATATCGCCGTACCGCCATTTGGCGAGAGGCTCTTTTTTGACATATTGCTTGTAAATGCGCCGGAAAATTTCTGAACGGAAATTGGGGCGGTACATGTCGTGTTCACCCGACATTTCGTACAAATGGCAGGCGTCTGCACAGGAATTACACTGGGCGCAGTAGTCGGTGCTGGTTTCCAGAATCGGCAGAAAGGCCCAGTTGTTTTCCTTGGTGAAACTCTTGCGCATGCCGCTCAAAAACTTGTTTACCAGCTCCTCTTCTTCGGCGCGGTTTTTGGGTTTCGGAATGTTCAGCACACATACGTCATCCAGAATGCAGCAGGTATTCTCCTTCTGCTCTTCAGTAAGAGGCCTCCAAGGCATTTTGCCCACGTCAAGGGGCAGAACCGGTATGCGTTCCAGATTGACGGACGTCATCTGGCCTTCCGCGGTGGAAACGTCGCTCAGTAGCAGATTGTCTTTCATGGTTAAAACTCCCTAGTCATTCTTGGGGGCTGCGGGATTGCTGGTGGCGACCTCAAGCCATGTTTTCGAACCGGCTCCCCCGGTAACATGCTTAGCGGACCAGGTGACGGCATATTTCAGCGCGTCGGGGATTATGCTCTTGTTGCGTTCGTTGTAAGTGGTGGGTTCATCGCCCCAGCGTATGTCGTGATAGGTGAAATATTTCATGAAGAGGTGCGCCATCTGTGTCAAAGGTATCCAGATCAGCAGGAAAAAGCCGACAAGCAGGTGCAGGGCGAACCATGTGCCGGGTTGCGGAATAAAATTGAATGTCATCAGATTATAGAGAAAACCGCGAGCCATTTCGAAATACGAGGAGGCGCCTGTCCAGGCGAAAAGGCCGAAAAGGCCGAAAACGACAAAGACGCCGATATTGAAATACATTTCCGGCGTGGTGTACTTGTTCAGGCCTTCGTCCGTCATGCGGCGGTGGATCAGGGAGAGGCCGCCGCCGATGATGCACAGCGAGCCGACAAGAACGACCGCGCTGATGACGTTGCCGATGAATATCATCAGCCCGCCGTCAGGGCTTGCGCCGCAAAGCTGGGCAAATGCCGCAAGGAGCACGATGATCGTGCCGCCCATGAGCATGTACATCCCGAAATGGAAAGGGTAGCTGCGGAACCAGAGTTTGATGTTGTGCTCAAACGTGGCGCGCAGGAAAAGCACTTCGGTGATCAGGGCTTTAATGTCCCCCAAGTGATGGACGTGACGCGGTTTTGTCCACCACTCTTTTTCCTCCATGAAGCTGCCGCCGTATGAAGTTTTTGCTCCTTCGTGAGGCACGGGATAAAGCTCCCAGCGCACATGCAGGGGACTGGCCCGCAGATAGGATCTGACTTTCAAAAAAACCAGACAGAAAAAGCCTGCTATCGCCAGATAGGCAAGTAGATAGAAAAGCGTTGTCATACGTACCTCCACATACGCAATGATGTCGCCGCATCAGGGGTTTGCCGTGACTGGTTATCGCTGCCGCAGGCACGGCTTATGTCGTTATGTCGCGTTGTGTTGGCACACTCCGCGTTGTGCTTCTCGCTCTCCGGCAGCAGCGCGCATCTCCGGCAAGGGGATGACGCGTATTCTAACTATGCCCCAATTTGAGGAAAAGTCAAGACGAAGGCAAAAAACAAATCCCGAAGTTTTTATGGAATTGCGGGCCTCGTTCGTGGGCCGCCGGCAGGAAATTTTATGGAATGGTGGGCCAGAACAGGCATATTCTGGCCGGCGCGTATCCTGCCAGAAAGGCGTCCATCAGGGTGCCGAAATAAACTCTGTTGCGCGGTCTGACATGCTGCACCTCAGGACAATCAGCCGGAAAAAAACGCGACGACGCGCGGTTGCCGATATAATTGTTCAAGGCCAGCGGAAGGGAAAACAGGCGGGCCCACAAGCCCGCGCGATCGACAATGGATTTTCGTTGCAGTTCAAGAAGATGCTTTTGGAAATCCGCATTCTGATCTTTGTGCGGATAAAAGAAAGCCGCTCCTCGGCGTATCATCAACGCGCTCAGGGACTGCCCGTTTTCAAGGCGAAGGTCGGCGACTATACGTCCATAGGAGTCCTTCTCCCCGTTCTCTCCCGTGGCGGCAAGGCGCACTTTTTTGCCTTGCGCCAGACGGACGAGTTCCTGCCGGGCCTCGCGCGCGTAATACTGCGCCTTCATTTTGTCATGCGGCAGTTCAGGCGCGTCAATGCCGGCGAGGCGTATAACGCGCCTGTCGGTCAGTTTGACGGTGTCTCCGTCGAAACAGTGAGCGACAATTCCTTCACCGCGTGGCGGAGCTTTCGCCTGCGCGGCAGCCTTTCCGGACGGCCTGGGCTGGGCGGCGAACGCGGCATCGGCCGTCAGGCAAAGCAGAAGACAGAAAAGTATTCCCAAAAATCTGCTATGCCCAGAGAAAGCAAGAAAGTTGCGCATGCCGCAGTCTGATATTGTTTAGTCGCCCCTTAAAAAAGCGTATTTACCCCGCCGAGCGCAGGCTTTTGTCTTCCCGGTCCGTTATAAGGTCTTTTGGATTTCATGGAAATTCCCGCTCCGGTTTAAGCGAATTTTTGCCTCTTCCTGCGTTTCCTGTCAGAAACGTTACAGCGTGTTGGCTAACATGTCAAGATATTTCTGCATGTTAAATAGTTTTTAAGGACCGACTATAATAAAGGTCACGCTGTTAACAGATTGCATTTTCTACTCAGATATGGGCGACCCTGTTGGGCGGGACTTGACCTTTCAGGAAGCTCAACAAGCGGCGGTCGAGGGAAAAGATTGATGGTGTCGTCGCTCTCGCTCAAGCAATGGGGATAACGTACGGTATTTTTCGCACATTTGAAAAAATGGAAGTAGCCCGCCAAGTCGGTTAGGTTTGGTCATAGCCAAACAACCACCAGACCGACATTCGACAGTGTATTGACACCGCCGCGCCTTTCCTGCATGGTGAACTCCCCGAACTAGAGCATTTTGACTTTCATTTTATATATCCACAGGAGTTAAACCAGCCTTGGGCATCGCTCGCCGATACCATTCCAAGGCTTTTCCGACGGAAGAAAATAGCTCATCAGGTGTTCGTGGCTTCATACCGCGTAGAAGCTGTTTGAGTTTACTCCACATTTTTTCAATGGGATTCAAGGCTGGGCTATATGGTGGGAGAAAACG
>JAISOT010000004.1 GCA_031275465.1 Desulfovibrio sp. | reverse complement strand
AGGCGTTGAAAAAGTCCGCGCCCGCGATGATCTGGCCATCTGCCTGAAATTCGGGAATGGATTCAGCGGTGTACTGCCGGTAGAAATTTTCCAGCGTCACGGCGCTGCCGTCGTCAAAGCTGAAAACAAGATTGTCCCCGTCTTTTTCCAAGGTCGCCAGATTGGCCGGGAAATCCAACACAATACGCGAATTGTCGCCTGTCCGCACCGTTTGCCTCTCCCCGCGAACCGGCTTGGTGAGATTGATGTCTGCCATAATAAAAGCTCCTGGTTTTTATTGGAACAATGGCGTTCCTTACTCCAAAATGGAGACGCCATGGAAAAATGCGCCCCAGTGGCGAAAGAACGCTACAGGACAAAAGGACGCTGTTCCGCGAAACAAAAATATGCGGGATAATTGAGGCACTCGGCAAAGAAGAGCGTGAGCGAACGTGCCTTGCGGTTAACCGTCCATCCGGGTGCGGAGCGACTCTGTCTCTCCGGCTTTCCCTCGCTTTCGCGCGGGTGCCAGACGTAATACGTCTGGCCTATCCCACCCTTCCGGGCTCGCATCACCC
The DNA here is from genome assembly GCA_031275465.1 of Desulfovibrio sp. Classification (GTDB taxonomy): domain Bacteria; phylum Desulfobacterota; class Desulfovibrionia; order Desulfovibrionales; family Desulfovibrionaceae; genus Desulfovibrio. The sequence goes on along the minus strand of JAISOT010000004.1, from coordinate 23,336 downwards.
CGGCTACCTGCCGGGTAGGCCGGCGCAACCCGCGCCGGGCTCCCAATGAGGCTGGGTCCATCAGCGGCAATCCGCCGAATCACTTCAGCGAACTCGCAACACCGCTTTTGACCATACCCTGGAACTTTATATGGCCGACCCGTCTGGCCCTGGTCGGGATTTGCCTAACGTGCTTTCCGGCAATTCCGCTGTGCCTGTCGCATGACACCCACGTGAGGAAACCTCATGGTGGAAAGTATCGGCTAGGTGTTGGCTACTGTTTACCTGCGTCTTACGGGGTTGTCAATACTCCCCGAAATTTTTTTTCAAAAAAATTTTTTTGTGAAGTAGCGGGAGATTCCCGCGGCCGGCGCGCGAATCGCGAAACGGGACAAGCTACCGGGCGGGCAGCAGGGCGGCCGACTCCGCGCTGTAGTTGAATGTCAACTCCCCCTTCTGGTTGATAACGTATGTTTCGGGCTGCCGGAAAAAAACATTGGGGTCAGCATCTTTTCTCTGAAATTTTGCTCCCCTTATGCCGGAAGCGAGCCGGCCGACAGGAGTCAATTTGTATGTTTTTGTTTCTCCCGAGGGAAATTTGTGAGTTACAAAATAATTTTTGCCTTCGGAGGTAATGGTGAAGGTCATATTTGTGCTTTTTTGAAACCATGACCCCAAGACCTCAGTTTCAGCCAAAGCGTCGGAAGAAAACAGGCCAACGCACAACAGCAGGAACAGCAATTCTTTCATTCGACTCTCCTCCGCTCGCCGGAAATTTTTTGCAACCGTAACAATTCATAAGATAAATTTGTTCCAATGGCAAGCGTTCTGTTCAGGGCTGTTCCCAGTCCCGAACAACGGTTGCGTCCTGGGGCTGAAATATAAAAAATATCAGCGGGCATTGCGGCAACTGCCCGGCCGGCGCGCGGCAAATCAGGATAAAACGCTTGATTTTACCATAAAAGCGGCTAATGATGGGAGAGATTCCTGTGCGCTTGTCGAAAAAACATTTATGGGGAGGAAAAAAACATGGCGGAGCATGCTGCACAAAAAAAAGGCATATTGGGCTGGTATTTTGGCACAAATCTTCTGGCGCGAATATCCATCGGCATGATAGCCGGCGCTGCCGTCGGCATCTTTCTGGCCTACATTCCTTCTCTGGCAGGGCCTTTTGTCGGCTATACGAAATTTTTTGGGGACGTCTTCATCCGGTTGCTGCAAATGATTGTCGTACCTGTGATTTTTTTCTCGCTCATCACGGGCGCCGCCGGTATTGACCCGGCCCGGCTCGGACGCGTCGGCCTGAAGACGCTGTTCTTTTATTTTATTCTTGTGATAGTGGCCCTCTGCATCGGCCTGGCCATGGCAAATCTTTTCAAACCCGGCGACGGCCTCAATCTCGCGGCGGACGCCGCCGTACAGGGCAAAACAGCCGCCGCGCCGGCGCTTTCCAGCATCTTTCTGAACATCGTGCCCACCAATCCCTTTGACGCCCTCGCCAAGGGCCAGGTTCTGCCCATCATTTTCTTTGCCCTGACTTTCGGAATAGCTCTTTCCATTGTCCGCGACTCCTCCGACGAGCGTTTGAGCAAACCGGCGGACGCGCTTTACCGCGTTTGCAGCGCCTGCGCCGAAACCATGTACAAGCTGGTCGGCGGGATCATGCAGTACGCCCCCATAGGCATTTTCGTCCTGATCTCCAACGTCTTTGCCACGCAGGGGCCCAAGGTGGTGGGACCGCTGATTTTTATCCTGGCCATAGCCTACGTGAGCTTTGCCCTGCACGTCGTTGTGGGCTTCGGGGGCGCGATTGCGCTGCACGGCCTGAGCTTCGGCAAATTTTTGCGCGGGGCGCAAGGCGCCATGATAACAGCCTTTGTGACGCGCTCGTCCAACGCCACCCTGCCCGTTTTCATGCGGGTAAGCGAAGAAAATCTCGGCGTTCCGCGCTCCATCTCCTCATTCACGCTGCCCATAGGCGCGACCATCAATATGGACGGCACCGCCATCTATCTTTCCCTCTGCAGCATGTTCATCGGCTTCGCCATAGGCAAGCCCCTGACCTTTGAGCAGCAAATCACCGTCATGATAACGGCGAGCCTCGGCGCTGTCGGAGCGGCGGGAGTGCCCGGCGCGGGCGTCATCATGCTGCTCATGGTGCTGGAATCCATCGGGCTGAAAATAGAAGCCGGTTCGGCCGTGGCCGCCGCCTACGCCATGATGCTCGGCATTGACGCCCTTATGGATATGGGGCGTACCTGCCTCAACGTGACGGGCGATATCGTGGCCGCCGTTGTGGTTTCCAAACACGAGAAGGAATTGGATCTTGAAAAATGGCGAAAGGAATAGAACGGCAAAAAAAGAGCAAAATCCCTGTGGCGTAATTCCGCCTGTTCGGGCTGTATTTTCACGCCGCCGCGCCACGCTCTGGCCCGAGGCGGAAAACGTCCGGTTTTGCCGGGTTTGCCTTTTCGGCACAATGAGTGACTTGAGGAGAAGATATGGAAGAATTTTCACGCATCCAACGCCTGCCCCCCTATGTTTTCGCCCTCGTGGGCGAGCTCAAAATGCAGTTGCGCCGTCAGAACATTGATATCGTCGATTTCAGCATGGGCAATCCGGACATCCCCACGCCGGCCCATATTGTGGACAAGCTCGCGGAAGCGGCCCGCAAGCCCGTCAACCACCGCTATTCGCTCTCACGCGGCATCCCCAATCTGCGCAAGGCCGTGTGCGACAGATATGCCCGCCTTTATGACGTCCATCTGGATCAGGACTCCGAGGCTATCGCCACCATGGGCTCCAAGGAAGGCCTTGCCCATCTTTCCCTTGCCATGCTTGACCCCGGAGATGTGGTGCTGGCCCCTGACCCCACCTATCCCATTCACAAGTACGCTCCCGTCATTGCCGGCGCAGACGTGCGCAGCGTGCCCATAGGCCCGGGACGCGACTTTTTTGAAGACCTTACCACCGCCACGCGCCAGGCCTGGCCCAAGCCCAAGGTGCTCTTTCTCTGTTACCCCCACAACCCCACGACTGAAGTGACCACGCTGGAATTCTTCAGGAACGTTGTGGACTTCGCCAAGGAGAACGGCATCTGGGTCATCCACGATCTGGCTTACGCCGATCTGGTTTTTGACGGCTACACCGCTCCGAGCTTTCTGCAGGTCGAGGGGGCCAGGGATGTGGGCGTGGAATTTTACACCATGTCCAAAAGCTATTCCATGCCCGGCTGGCGCGTGGGCTTCTGTCTGGGCAACGCCCGCCTTGTCCACGCCCTCTCGCGCATCAAAAGCTATCTGGACTACGGCATCTTCCAACCCGTCCAGATTGCGGCCACGGTGGCCCTGAACAGTTCCGACGCCTGTGTGCACGAAATACGCGGCATTTACCGCGAACGGCGCGACAGGCTTATTGAAGGGCTCAACCGCATCGGCTGGGAAACGCCTTCACCCAAAGCCACCATGTTCGTCTGGGCGCGCATACCTGAACCTTTCCGTAAAATGGGTTCCGTGGAATTTTCCAAACTTCTCCTCACGGAAGCCCATGTGGCTGTTTCTCCGGGGCTGGGCTTCGGCTCTTACGGCGACGAATATGTACGTTTTGCCCTGATAGAAAACGAGCACCGCACGCGCCAGGCAATTGCCGGCATCAGGCGGCTGCTTTCAGGGACGCCGCAATGAGGCAGCCACCCGACAGCAGACCGCTTGTCGTCGGCCTGGCCGGTTTCGGCACCGTCGGCGGAGGTCTTGCCCGCCTCCTTGAGGAAAATGCGGAACTCACCCGCCTGCGCGCCGGACGCGACATTGTCATCAAACGCGTCCTCGTGCGTGACGCGCGCAAGGCCCGCAATGCGCCCCTGCCCGCAACCGCGGTTCTCACCACAGATCCCGCGGCTCTTACGGACGACCCGCAGATTGACGCGCTTGCGGAACTCATTGGCGGTATCGACCAGGCCCGAGCGCTCATCGGCAGGGCGCTTGACAGGGGCAAGCACATCGTCACGGCCAACAAGGCTCTGCTCGCCGAGGAAGGCCCCGCCCTTTTCAAAAAAGCCGAAAGCATGGCTCTCGCGCTGCGCTATGAGGCCGCCGTGGCAGGAGCCATACCCATTGTGCAGACCCTGAAGGAAAGCCTCACGGGCAATCGCGTCATCTCGCTGCTCGGCATTCTCAACGGAACCAGCAACTATATTCTTTCCGAAATGACAAGCGGCAATGTGGACTTCAGCGCCGCACTCGAACAGGCGCAGGAACTCGGCTACGCCGAAGCCGATCCCACGCTGGACATTGACGGGCACGACACGGCCCACAAACTCATCCTGCTCATACGCCTGGCCTACGGCGTCCACTATCCCTATGCCGCCCTTTCCATACGCGGCATACGCAATCTTTCGACCATGGACATCCGCCTTGCCGGGGAATTCGGCTACAGCATCAAACTCATAGGCCAGGCCAGAGAAGTTTCCGATGCCGACGGCCGCATGCGTCTGGAGGCCGGAGTTTTTCCCGCGCTTGTCTATAACAGATATCTGCTCGCGAGGGTGAGCGGCGTTTACAACGCCGTCCGCGTGGAGGCCAATGCGGCCGGCTCCCTCTTCTTTCACGGGCGCGGCGCCGGCGATCTGCCTACGGCCGGGGCTGTCCTTTCCGACCTTGTGGCCGTGGCGCGCGGCGATCGGGCGGACAATACCGGCTTTGTGCGGCAGGATCTGCCCGCCGCCGCCGTTCTGCCCCGGGAAGAAGGACGCTCCTCCTTCTATGCGCGCCTTACGGTGCGGGACAGGCCGGGCGTGCTGCGGGATCTGGCGGGCGCCATGGCGGCCGAGGAGGTCAGCGTGGCGCAGATGATACAAAAATCAGGGGAAGGCGATACGGCACCCCTGGTATTCATGACGCACGAAACCACGACGCGCGCCATGAACAACTCCCTGAAACGCATGGTGGACGCGGGGCTGCTCACCGAACCGGCTGTATGCTACCGTGTGTTGTAGCCAGGTATCGCGGAAAAGAGAGCGCATCAGTCAGAACATGTTTTAACACCCTCAAAAAGGAACCAGTCATGCTAGTCGCCGACCGTCTCCAATCTCTCCAGCCTTCCCTGACCATCAGCCTGAACGCCCGCGCTCAGGAGCTCAGGGCTCAGGGCATTGACGTCACCAGCCTTGCCATCGGCGAGCCGGATTTTCCCACCCCCGCGCACATACGCGAAGCGGCCAAAAACGCCATTGACGCCAATTTTACCCGCTATACGGCGGCGCCGGGCATCCCGGAACTGCGCAAGGCCGTGGGCGGATATTTTGAGCGGCAATACGGCGTACCCGTACCGCCCGAATCGGTCATTGTTTCGGCGGGAGCCAAGCACGCCGTATTCAATCTCGCGCAGGGGCTTCTCAATCCGGGGGATGAGGCCATCATCCCGGCGCCTTACTGGCTGAGCTATCCGCCCATTGTGGAACTTGCCGGAGGCAGGGCCGTCACCATCCTCGCCGGAGCCGACAGGGGATTCAAGATAACGCCGGACATGCTGGAGGCCCGGCGCAGTTCCAAAACAAGGCTGCTTGTCCTCAATTCTCCCTCAAACCCCACAGGCGTGGTGTATACCCAGACGGAACTGGACGCATTGGTGAACTGGGCCATATCCCACAAAATTTTTGTGCTGAGTGACGAAATTTACGACCAGCTTGTCTTTGACCCGGCCAAAGCGGCCAGCGCCATCGGCTGGTTTGCCAGATACCCCGATCTGGTGGCCGTGCTCAACGGCGTTTCCAAAACCTTTGCCATGACCGGCTGGCGCGTGGGCTGGCTTGTGGGACATCCGGATCTCATCAAAAAACTTTCGGCCCTGCAAGGGCAAAGCACTTCAGGCATCTGCTCCATTGCCCAGAAAGCGGCTCTGGCAGCCCTTACCGGGCCTATGGACTGCGTGGCGGACATGCGCGGCGCCTTCCAGCGACGGCGCGACGCCGCCATGAAAATCATCAACTCATGGCCTCTGGCAGTATGCCCGCAGCCGGACGGGGCCTTTTACCTTTTTGTCGACGTGCGTCGCTCGTACGCGGGCTCCATAAAAAACTCCACCGACATGTGCGCCCATCTGCTGGACAAGGCGCTCGTATCCGTGGTGCCGGGCGCGGCCTTCGGCGACGACAACTGCTTTCGCCTCTCCTACGCCGTGGCCGATGACGCGCTCAAGGCGGCCCTGCAACGCGTGGGCGAAGAGCTGGCGAAACTGGCCGGCAAGTGATTCGACATGGGTATGCCGCCGCATTAGACCGACAGGCTGGTTTGAGGCCTCTGGATATATAAAGTGAAAATGAAAAAGCCCTGAGAAAAAGGAGGAACAGGCACGAATTCAGTTGTACATTCCGGCCCAGTGCCCGGGAAGCAGAAATCGGCTTCCTGTATCGTTCAACAGCGTTCAAAACAATTTCAGGGGAAGAAACATGGCAGAATTTGAGATCAAGCCCGAGTTTTACAACTATGTGTTCAGTCCGTATCTTGAACCGGCGATCAGGATCAACTGCGGCGATACCGTCGTCTTCCACACAGAGGATGCTTTCGAAAGCAGGATCAAAACTTTTGACGATTTGCCTTCAAAGGCATTGAAAACTGCCAAATTTCTCAATCCACAAACAGGCCCCGTATACATTAACGGCGTTGAACCCGGCGACACGCTGGTGGCGGACTTCAAGAGCATCGAATTCACCCGCAACTGGGCTGTCAGCGCCGTCATTGAATACTTCGGCGGTCTGCAGTCCAACGACATTACCCGCACGCTGCAGGCTCCTCTTAAAGAAAAGGTGTGGCTCTGGAAAGTCGTGGACGACGGAAAGGCCTTCTACAATGAGGAGATGCGCATTAAAATCCCCGCCGCGCCTTTCTGCGGCACCTGCGCCACAGCCCCGGATCTGGAAGCCATCCAGGCCCTCACCCCAGGCCCTTTCGGCGGTAATATGGACGTGCCCGATGTCAAACCCGGCAACAAGATTTACCTACCCGTATGGAACCCCGGCGGACTGTTCTATATCGGAGACTGTCACGGCGCCCAAGGCCAGGGGGAACTCTGCGGCGTGGCTCTGGAGATCACCGCAAAAGCCACGGTGACCTTTGATGTTATCAAGGGGCAAACCATCAATTGGCCCCGCATTGAATCGCCAGACAAAATCATGGCCATAGGCAGCGCCAAGCCTATGGAAGACGCGGCGCGCATCGCATACGCCGAACTCATCAAGTGGATGGGCGATTACGGCTTCAGCCCCGAGGAGGGCTACCAGATCTGCACTCAGGCGGGCGGCCTTTATGTCGGCAATATGGTGGACACCGTCTATTCCCTGGTTGCCTCCATTGATAAAAGATATTTGAAGCGTCTGTAATTCTGCGGAATCAGCACTGCGAAGGCTCGTCCGGCTCAAGGCGGGCGGCCCGAGCGGCGTCGCCGTGCCGAAATGTAAAGCGGCCAACGCGCCACGACCGCCCTCATGCGGTTGTGGCGCGTCATTCGAATGAGATGTTCGACCCCCGACCGTGTCGGGGGGTTAATGCGGAGGTTTTTCCCATGATGCAAACGTCGAACGCAGCCCCTCAATATCGCTGGATTATTCTGGGGGTAAACTTTTTGTTCCTCACCTTCGCCTATGCCGGGCTTTCCGCCTGGTCCATAGCCATCCCACAATTGTCCACGACTTTTGATTTAAGTTCAACCCAAACTCAGCTCGGATCCTCGGCGCTCATGGCCGGCTATGCGGTCGGCAGCTTCATAGAGGCTCTGATATCCGCGCGTATCGGATTCAAAAAAACCGGACTGCTCGCATCCGTTCTCCTTCTTGTGCCGCAGTTCACAATCCCTTATGTGGATTCCTACGGCGTCATTCTCCTGCTGCGTTTTATACAGGGATGGGGCATCGTGTGGTTTGTCACCGTATCCATGACCACCGCGTGGTTTCCTCTGAAAGAACGCGGTTTGGCTTCAGGCGTGGTCGGGGGGGCCATCCCGGCGGGCATAGGCCTCGGCGGCGTTATTTCGGCGCGGCTTCTGGGCATCGCCGACACCTGGCAGCAGGCATTCATTTATTTCGGCGTCATGGTGCTCATTGTCGTCGCCATCTGGGCCGTCTTCGCCAAAGACGCCCCGGCGTCCCTTTACGCGGATCCCTCCCAACCAGCGGCAGACCCTTCCGTTAAGGTGCAGGTAAATCCTTTCAAGCTGGCCGCCGGATGGCTGGTCGCCCTTTGCCTTTTCGCCAACGCCTTTCAGCTTATCGGCTTCAACTCCGTATTGCCGAATTACATGTATGATCTGAATTATACTCCTGCGGACGCCGGGACGGTCATACTTCTCTGCGGCCTTATCGGCGTGCTCTCCACGCCCCTGGGCGGCGTATTCTCCGATCGGCTGGCCGCCGGAGGCATCGCTCCCATCAAGGCCCGCGCTTATGTGATGGCTCTTCCGGGATTTCTGACGGCCGGGATTTTCACAATTCTTTTCCCCTTTGCCGCGCCTTCAGGATACTGGCTTTTGGCGCTCATAGCCGTGTGCGCCTGCTGGGGAGTGCCGCTGACCAATGCTTCCATCGGCGCATTGCCGCTTGATATGCTCAAAAATCCCGATATCGCCGGAAAGCTTTTCGGCATGACGATACTCATCGGCCTTATGGGCGCGGTCATTGCTCCCTTTCTGATCACCGCCGTCAGCGCGAGCCTGGGTTGGACGACCGCCTTTGTCATCCTTGGAATCGCGGCTCTTGCAGGTACGGTGCTTGGCCTCATCATACCGAAATTTCAAAACTGAACTGCTCCGTCCGGGGAGGCATCCGCCGATGGGGCCGGATGCTTCCCCGGATCGGGCTTTGTGATGTTATGGCGGGCAGCTCCGGTACGGGAGAGGGAAGTGAAGGCGCGGCAGGGGAATGCCTGAAAAATATCCGCAAGGCGCATATCCAAACGGCATTCGTATGCGCTGGCAGGTGCATGTACTGTCCTTATCCGGCATGCTGGCGTTCAGACAGCCACGGATACATGAGCGATGTTGTATTCCGGGCGATTCTTTCGCGACTGTCCCCGCTGATATTGGACAGCGTTTGCCTGTATCTGGAAAACGAACCTTTTGCCGATCCCGCCGTTTTTGAACGGGCGGAAGCCGTCTGGGCCGCCTGCTCGGTAAAACGCCTGGAGTTTTCCACGAACGCCCTTCTCCTTGACGACGTAAAAATCAAAAAACTGAGCCGGCTGCTGGAAAAAAAAGCGCATGAAATTCGCGTTGTTTTCCACGGAACTACCCGCAGCCAATACGAAAGCGTCATGGGGGTGCCGTTCGCGGAGACGCTGGGGAATGTCGTCGCCCTGCTGCATGCGGCTGAAGAGGCCGATCTTGATGTAGTCGTTCAATGCGCCGGTCAGGGGCTGCCCGGTTCGCTTTTTCAAGATTTCCATTGCCCGCGAGAAGATTTTTTTCAATTTTGGGAATCTCTTTTCCAAAAGCAGGGTATCCGCAAGCGTCCGAAGTTGCTGTACCGTCCCTGTCTTGACCGAGTCGGCAGCAGCCTTCACCGCGACAGCCTCCACATGCCCTCACCGGTACGGGAAAACCCGGAAGAACCGCGTTGCTCCCGGATTTCCGAATGGCTGCATTTTTTGTATACCGGGGATCTCATCCTTTGCTGCATGGATTATCACAGGGAAACTGTTTTCGGAAATATCGCGGATGGCGATCTCCGCGCCATCCTGTCGGGAGAAGCGCGAAGCCGTGCCGTTGACTCCGTTTTCGCCCTGTGCGGACGCTGCATGTGCCCGGGGGGTTAGATCCAAAAGCCTCCTCGGCAGGCGAGAAAGTTCATTTGTCTGAAAATGTCGGCAATTTTCATTACAATACCATGCCACTTAAACGACGGCAAAGTTTCCCCAAGAAAATTCTTGCCCAGCGTTGAGGTTGCGTGTATGAATAACTGAAAATGCCAGCCATGTGAGGACAATACGCTTTTTGTTTGCCCGAAGTCGCGTTATACTGGTATTGCCGGAGAAATGTCGATGAAAAAAACACTGACCAAAGCGGACATTGTGGAAGACATCTACGAAGAGACGGATAAAAACCGCGCGGATGTCAAGAACGTGATGGAAAAGCTTCTGGACATCATGAAGAATGCCATCAAGAAAGATCGCGCGCTGCTCATCAGCGGTTTCGGCAAATTCGAATGTTATGACAAAGATGCCCGCGTTGGCCGCAACCCGCAGACCGATGAAGCCATCACCCTGCCCCCGCGCCGGGTTGTGGTCTTCCGGCTTTCCCGCAAATTCAGGGCGGAGCTCAATCCCTAGAAGCGTCCCTCTCCCGGCCGTTTTGAGGCCGTGATATTGCGCGACGTCAGCGGGCAGCCGGTATATTGTCCCGCGCCGCCCCGGGGTGACGCGGAAAATATACGCCGCCCGCCCGCATTCATTCGGGGTTAACAGGCCGGGCTCCCCCTGCGGGATTCGCCGGCCATGTCGGCCACAGGAGCGTGCCGTGCTGTTCAATTCCTATTCTTTCATATTTTGCTTCCTGCCGTTGCTTCTGCTCGCGTGGCGCTTGGCCGGCACCGACGGGAGCAGGCGTCTGGCCCTTGTTCTGCTTGTTTTTTCGACCATTTTTTACGCTTTGTGGGGCGTGGGTTTTCTGCTGCTTCTGGCCGCGCTTGTCGCTGTGAACTATGCCGCGGGGCAGGCTCTTGCCGCGCCTGACGAGGCATTCGCCGCCAAAAGCAGGCGGTTGAGCCGCAGGGGAATGTTCACGCTTGCCCTTGTCGTCAATTTTCTGCCTTTGGTGTGGTTCAAGTATTCCGGGTTTCTGGCGCAGAATCTGGCGCTGCTTTTCAATGCCGACTGGCGTTTTGTTTCCCCCGGCATGCCGCTGGGCATTTCTTTTTACACCTTTATACAGGTCGCCTGGCTTCTTGGCGTGTATCAACGCCGCATAAATCCCGAAGGGCTTTTCCGGCACGCGCTTTTTTCCTCCTGTTTTCCCTATGTCATTTCCGGTCCCATCGTGCGTTATGAGCAGATAGGCGGCCAGTTCGACACGCTGGCCGCGTCCTCCGCCGAAGGGATCGCGCGCGGCATAAGCCTTTTCAGCCTCGGCCTTGCCAAAAAAGTGCTGCTGGCCGACGGCATTGCCGTGTACGCCAATGCCGTCTTCAACGCGGCGGAAGGCGCTTTGCCCGTGAGCGGCGCGGAAGCCTGGCTCGGTTCCCTGTGTTATACGTTCCAGTTGTACTTTGATTTTTCCGGCTATACGGACATGGCCATCGGCATCGGCCTGATGCTCGGCTTGCGTTTGCCGGAAAATTTTGACTCGCCTTACAAATCCACGGGCATTGTGGATTTCTGGCGGCGTTGGCATATTACCCTCGGCGCGTGGCTCAGGGATTGCCTTTACATTCCTTTGGGCGGCAACAGGGCGGGGCGTCTTGCGCAATACCGCAACCTTTTTCTCACCATGTTCATTGGCGGCATCTGGCACGGGGCCGGCTGGACCTTCGTCATCTGGGGCGCGCTTCACGGCCTGATGCTGTGCGTCAATCATTTTTTCCGCGCGAAAATCAAAGGCAGATCCCTGGAACGAACCCTGAACGCTTTACCCTGCCGCATCTTTTTCATCATCGTGACCTTTCTCTGCATCAATGCCTGCTGGGTTGTCTTCCGCGCCGCAACGCTCAGCGGGGCCATGTCCATATACACGGCCATGCTCGCAGGCCCCTTCGTTTTTTCCGACGGCGGCGCGGCCGGTCTCGCGGCCTTTTTGCCCAATGGCTATTTTCAGGGGTGGCAGCCTTTTGCCCTGCTGGGCATCAGCGCCGCGCTTGTCTGGGCCTTCCCCAACTCGCGGGAAATGCTGCGCGGGCGGGCGGACGGCAGCTTCCCGACGCTCAAGTGGAGCGCTTCCGGCCTGTGGGCCGGGGGGCTTGCGGCGCTGACCTTTGCTTCCCTGATTTTGGTGTCGCGCAAGTCCACCTTCCTGTACTTTCAGTTTTAGAGGCAGACTGTATGGTAAAATCCCTGAGCAATACCGCATTCATCCTGCGTTATCTGAAGATTTTGCTGCTTCTGGCCATTGCCGGCCTTGTGGTTGTGACGCCGTATACATGCCTGTGGCTTTACGAATCCGGTGATGTGGCCATGGAGCGCGCCATCGGAACCCAGGCCGCCGGAACGTTTGTTCTTTTCGGTTCGGGGGTGTCCCAGGACTTCGTGGATTACAAGCTCCGGCTTTATGAGGCCGTCAAGCCGGCAATCGCCGTGGTGGGTTCTTCGCGCGTCATGCAGTTCCGTGGCGCGGGTTTCCGCCAGGCCTATGTGAATGTGGGCGGAACCGCCGGCAATCTTCCCGTCCTGCGTTCCACCTTGGATGCCATGCTGCGCATCCACAAGCCGAAGGCCGTCATTTTGGGACTGGATTTCTGGTGGTTCATGCCCCAGTGGAACAGGGATCCCTTTGAAAATGTGCCGCCCACCAGCGGTTCTTACAATTACGGCTTTGAAAGTTTGAAAAAACCATGGGCCTGGCTTCTGGAGGGCAAAATTTCTCCGGCGGAGCTTTTTGCGCCGTTGTGGGGCGGTTTCCGCGACACACGCTTCGGCATTATGGCGCAACAGACCGATGACGGCTTCGGCCCGGACGGTTCCTGGTATTATACCGGAGAGATCACCGGGCGCCGCCATCCTTTTGACTTTCAGTTTCATGACACCCTCAAGCAGGTCAACCATGGCATCAAAGCCTTTTACCGGGCAAATGCCGGCCAGCAAGGCCCCGCCGCCGAACACCTGGACGCCCTGACGGAAATATATTGCCGTCTCAGAGCGCGCGGCATTGAGGTATTTGTCTTCATAGCGCCTGTCGCCGAACGCGTGCTTGCGGCCATGCGCGAGCGGGAAAAATTCTACCCGCACCTTTTTGACTTGCGCAACGCCCTGCTGGAGCGCGGCATAGACGCTCTGGATCTTACAGATCCCAAACTTCTCGGTTCCGGGGACTGCGAATTTGTGGACGGCTTTCATGGCGGCGAAGTTACCTATATGCGCATTTTGAGGGCCATGGCGGATCGTTGGCCGGCCTTGTTGTCCTATGTGAATATGGAGCGTATTGACGCCGCCATCCGGGACTGGAAGGGGCGTGCCCTTGTGCCCGACGAACGGCTGACCGCATTGCCGGAAACGGATTTCATGCGTTGGAACTGCCCGAAACGATAATCGCAGCAGACGATGTTCGCCGCCGTATTCCGCCGTTTTTTTTTCTCCGCCCTGTTTTTTCTCTGGTTTGCCGGTACGGGCCTTGCCGCCGCTTCAGACGGGCCGCGGGAAAAATCCTTTTCCGGAAAGCCTGAAGTGGAGGCCTTGCGGGCCTATGAACACGGCGATTTTTCCAAGGCCAGGGATCTATGGCAAAAACTTGCGGAATCCGGAGACGGGCAGGCCATGAACAACCTTGGCGTGCTTTACGACCAGGGCAAGGGCTTGGAGGCGGACTCCGGGCGCGCCGTGTACTGGTTTGAAAGATCGGCCCGCGCGGGCCATCCCGCGGGCATGAGCAATTACGGGCGCATGCTGGAATCCGGACGCGGCGTTGCCGAAAATCCGCAGGAGGCGGCCCGGTGGTTCGACAGGGCGGCCCGCGAAGGCCAGCCGGAAGCCCAGTACAATCTCGGTCTGTTATACGAGCAGGGACGCGGCGTCAGGCAGGACGACAGAACGGCGGCGGCCTGGTACAGCCGCGCCGCAGCCCAGCAGCAGGTGGAGGCTCTGGCGCGGCTTGGCCGCTTCTACCGCATGGGCCGGGGAGTGCCAAAGGATTCCGCCAGGGCGACCCTGCTGTTATACGCCGCGGCCATGAACGGCCACGCCCAGGCCGTCAGGGAACTTGAAGAATTGTCCGCTGAGGGGGCAAAACGACCGCCGGCCATGTTATTCGGGCAAAAATTGGACAATACCGACCGCAGCGCCATGCGGGCGGCCCTGCATGGCGCGGGCGTTTCCGTGGTGCGGGAAGACGACGGTTTTATTTGCGATATTTATGACGTGCGCGGGCTGATTCAGGGAGCGGGGGAAATGGCGGCTTGTTACGCTCCCGGCAAACCCGCGCCGGTGGGATTTGTGAAAATTGACTACAGCGCCGCAACGGCCGTAACGGCGAACAACATAGTGCGGATGCTGGGGGAACGCTTCGGCAAGCCCTCTGCGGAGGAAGGCGGAGATGACCGCCTCTGGAACCTTGGCTCTGTGCTGGTGGCTGCCCGGTATATGCCCACGCGCAAGCTTTTAAGTCTCATGTACATGGTTCCCCGCACATATCATCTGACACAGCAGCCGCAACTGAAAAAACCATGATTCCCGCAGACGGCACGATCACGCTTGTCAGGCGCGCGGGGTTTTCCCCGCAGGTTATCGTGCTCTGCTTTGCGGATCTGCTGGCCCTGCTCGGTCCCATAAGCCTGATTTTTGCGTTGCGCGCAGCTTTTGGGGATGTCAATCCGACCCTTTACCTCTGGGTTTTTTCTCTGCTGCTTCTGGGGCCCCTTCTGGGTGCCGGCTTCGGGCTGTACCAGACGGTTTCCCTGCCGCGCCCGCGGGAAATCAAGGCTCTTTTCCTGCTGGCCACGCTGCTGTACGGTATTATTCTGGTAGCGCTTTTTCTTTCGCAGACGGGGAAAATATATTCACGCATCATTATCGCGGGAGGATGGCTTGGCACGACTTTTGCTTTGCCGATCCTGCGCACCGCAGCCCGTCGCTTCTTCGCGAAAAAATCCTGGTGGGGCAGGCCCTTGCTGATTCTGGACAAAAGTGATATCGGTCGTGGTTTGTGGCATTACCTCAAACGGCATCCCGAAAATGGACTCACTCCGGTGAATATTTTTTCTCTGCCGGACGACATCGCGACGACGCGGGAAATTTTGGCCGCAGCCGCCGCGCGGTACCCTCATGCCATCGTGTTGCTGCCGCATGTCGCGACGCGGACGCCCGCCGCCGAGATTGTCAACGAGGCAGGACGCTGGTTCAGCGATATTGTGGTGGCCCCGGCTTTCTGCGGCGGACAGGACATGCACTGGCTCACCATATGTGATCTCGGGCTGACGCCGGCCCTCTGGATACGCCAGAATCTGAGCGACAAGCGCCGCCTCTTCATCAAGCGCTGCATTGACGTCGCGATTTGCCTGCTGGGACTGCCCGTGCTTTTGCCGTTGGGCCTGATGCTGGCCTGCGCCATCAAGCTGGACAGCCCTGGGCCGGCGCTCTACCGGCACAAACGCATCGGGCGGGACGGTCGGGAAATCAGGATTTACAAATTCCGCACCATGGTGACCAACGCCGACGCCGCTCTCAAGGCCTGTCTTGAGAAAGACGCCGCCCTGCGCAAGGAATGGGAGAACTTTCACAAAATCAGGAATGATCCGCGGGTGACGCGGCTGGGCGCCTTCCTGCGCAAGACAAGTCTGGATGAGCTGCCGCAGCTTATCAATGTGCTTGCCGGCTCCATGAGCCTTGTGGGGCCGCGCCCCATTGTGGCGGCGGAGATAAAAAAATACGGCCCGGTGTATGCGGAATACTGCCGCGTTCGGCCCGGCATAACCGGCCTTTGGCAGGTATCCGGCCGCAACGACACCAGCTATGGCGATCGCGTGGCCTATGACCACTACTATATTTGCAACTGGTCAGTATGGATGGACGTGTGGATACTTGTCAGAACAGTGCCGGTGGCTCTTTCCGGCTATGGGGCCTACTGAGGACGTTTAAAATTCACAGGAGCGGGGGAATGAAACTGATTGTTCGCGTTGTTTTTGTCTGGATGGTCGTCTGTGCGTTCACGTTTTTGAATGGGGCCGCGCAGGCGGCGCAACAAAACGTCCAGCAGGGTATACAGCAGAGCGTGCAGCAGGCTGTGAATCCCATTCAGGACAAACCGGAAAAAGGACCGGATCGGGTTACTCTGGTCAGCGTGCAGTTGGAGGGGACGGACGGCATCGGCGCGAGGCTTGGCATGCAGTTGAAGGACCGCTTCAACCGCAGCAGTCTCTTTTCCCTTGCTGCCGAGGAGAAAGACGCACCGAAATTGCAGGTCATGCTTGCGACAAGCCCGGAATTCCCCGGCCGCCCGGGCGTGGGCTCCATTTATTCGATATGCTGGGTTTTCAGCCAGGGCAGAGGGTATCTCGGCTATCTGCTGGCACGGGATCTGGGCACCGTCAACCATGAGGATATTGACGCGCTGGCGGACAAGCTTGTGGAGCGCACGGACGGCATAGCGGCCAAGTACGGCAATTTGTGGAAATAGTGGGAATTGATTGCCGCGCGGCAGGCGGGCCTTGAGGCGCGTCAGGTTTTTTGCGCGCGCAGGACAAAAAGTCTGGCTGCCAGAGCCTCCAGCACGCGGGCGGGCGTCACGTTTTGCCGCAGGGCCTCCTGGGCCTCAAAAATCCATTTGACGGCCTGCGTCAGGCGGCGCGTGTCCAAGGCGGAAAAAACCTGTTTCAGGGCCATATCGGAGCCGTCTGAAGGCGTCTTCTGTGAAAAAGCCTCGCCGCAGGCCTTCTGGCAGGCCACAAGCAGATTTTCGGCCGACAGGGCATCCACGGCGCCGCGGGCCGCGACATCCTCCAGAAAACCTCTGCCTTCCCGTAAAAAGTCGGCCAGCTTTTTTTCCCAGGCGGCGGTATCGTTGTTCCCGGCGTGGATGTCCGGCCACGGAAGCGTCAGACAGAAAGAGCGGGAGACCAGCGTGGGCAGCAATTGTTCCCTTTGAGGCGTCAGCAGAATAAAAACCGTGCCGGGCAGGGGGTCTTCCAGAAGTTTGAGCATGGCGTTGGCCGCTTCGTCGCGGTTTTGGTCAATGCCCGTAATGACGACAACGCGGCGTCCTTCGCCGTGGGGCGGCATATCGTGCAGCTTGCGCCTGAGGATGCGTGTGTTTTCCACGGTAAACGCGCGGACGATGCCGGGATTCTCCTGATCTTCCTTGTTGCGGATGCGCCCGTCGTAAAGGTACATGTCCGGATATTCG
The DNA here is from genome assembly GCA_031275465.1 of Desulfovibrio sp. Classification (GTDB taxonomy): domain Bacteria; phylum Desulfobacterota; class Desulfovibrionia; order Desulfovibrionales; family Desulfovibrionaceae; genus Desulfovibrio. Next base: position 6,332 of record JAISOT010000004.1, on the reverse strand, counting down.
CCGGCCATGATTTGCCGGCAGGCGGGACAGGCCAGACAGGGCGCGCCGTTCGCGTCCGACCGGGGGCAGTTGCAGCAGGCGGCCCCGTAGCGGGCCGCGTCAGCGCGCTCGTCTTCGCGGCCGCCTTCCAAAAGCAGGACCTGGGGCGGCGTCCGGGCAAGTTTGCGCAGCACGGCGGCTAGGCGCTCAAAAGCCGGTTTTGTCATGGAGGGCAGCGCGGCGTTCATCGCATGATGGTCTGCCGCCGCTCAGAACCGACGGAAATCATGGAAATTCCGACTCCCGCGAGTTCCTCCACGCGGCGCACATAGGCCCGTGCCGTGCCGGGCAGTTGTTCAAAGCCGGTACATCCGGAGACATCGTCTTCAAAGCCGGGCATTTCTTCGTAGATTGGCACCACATCGGCGAGAACGCCTTCCTCCTGCGGGATGCGCTCACAGCGTTTGCCCTCAAATTCATAGGCTACGCAGATACGCAAGACAGGGAGATTTTGCAGCACATCCAGTTTTGTCATGGCGATATCAGTAAAGCCGTTGAGCCTGACGCTGGCGCGCAATATAACGGTGTCCAGCCAGCCGCAGCGACGGGGGCGGCCTGTGGTGGCCCCGTATTCATGCCCTTTTTCACGCAGATATGTGCCGGCGTCATCCAAAAGTTCGGTGGGGAAAGGGCCTGAACCCACGCGCGTGGTGTACGCTTTCGTTACGCCCACTATTCGCGTGAAAAAGGAAGGGGGCATGCCGCTGCCGGCGGCGGCGTTGCCGGACACCGTATTGGAAGAGGTCACAAAGGGGTAGGTGCCGTGATCTATGTCCAGATGTACTCCCTGCGCGCCTTCAAAAAGAATGTCCCCGCCCCTGGCGGCGGCTTCGTCGATACGGGCTTCAACATCCGTGAGATAGGGCGTCAGGCGTGGCGCCAGGGCGAGCACGTCGTCGGCCACAGTTTCCGGATTCAGGGGTTCAAATTTGTAAAGCTCGCGCAACAGAGTGTTTTTTTCCAGCAATGCATGGCGGATTTTTTCCCGCAACAGGACAGGATTGGTCAGATCGCCGGCGCGTATGCCGACGCGTGCGCTTTTGTCCTCATAGCAGGGGCCTATGCCGCGGCCTGTGGTGCCGATTTTCCGCCCTGCCCGTTTGGCCTCGCGCGCGTTGTCAAGCTGTTTGTGGTAGGGCAGGATCAAATGCGTTTTTTTGCTTATGCCCAGACGCGCCGGGGAAACATCAATGCCGCGTGCGGCCAGCTTGTCCGCTTCCTTCAGGAAGACGGAAGGATCAAGCACAACGCCGTTGGCAATGAGACAGATCGTGTCCCGGTGCAGAATGCCGGACGGAATGAGGTGTAAAATCGTTTCCTCACCCAGAACGCGGATGGTGTGCCCCGCGTTGTTGCCTCCATGAAAGCGGACAACAAGGGAACATTGCGCGCTCAGCATATCCACAATTTTACCCTTGCCTTCGTCTCCCCACTGGGCCCCGATGATAACAGTGTTTGCCATGTCTTCTGCCTTTGGGAAAATGTTGTCAGTTCGCCCGCAGTTGGTCTTGAACAGAAATTGATACTGCCCCCGCCTGTGGAAAAGACGGCTACACAGGTTTGAAGGGCAAAACGCGGCACGGCAAGGCGGAAGAATCCCCGTTTGAGGCGTCATGCCCTTTTTCCAGTTCAAACCCGGAAGCCAGCGCGTCCGAAAATTCCGCCAGGGCGTCCGGTTTTGTCTGCAGCGCCCAGTAATGGTTGAAAAGCTGATTTTTCCAGCGCTTGGCCTGTATCATGGAAAAAATGAGCGCCGCTTCCTCCCAGTGCTTTGTGGGCTCAAAACGCTCGACGATGGTGGCGTATTTGCTCCACAAAGACATGAGGGAAGCTTCGTCCAACGCGTCAAGCTGGTGCGCCAGACGCGAGAGCAGTTTTTCCATAAAACCTCCGGGGGACCGCAGGGCGTTGCACGCAGGGCGCGACAGCCGGCCAGATTAGTAATGTCTATCCCGCTCCTGCGCCTTTCGTCAATAAAAAACCTGCCGATAACGCAACAAGGGGCGGGAAATTGGCGCCTCCCCGCAGGCTTGCCAGAAAGCGCCTCCTACGGCATGCTGCCGACATGACGAATTTTCACCTGATCACACTGTTCCCCGAATTTTTTGATTCCCCCTTGCGGGCAGGCCTTCTCGGGCAGGCGCGTCAACGCGGTCTTGTGGAATTTTCCTTCCACAACCCGCGCGATTTCAGCGCGGGCAAATTTCGGCATATAGACGACCGTCCCTACGGCGGCGGCCCGGGCATGGTCATGCAGGGCCCGCCGGTGGCGGCCGCGCTACGCGATGTGGCGCGGCCGGGACGCATTCTCCTGCTGAGCCCCGGCGGACGGCCCTTTACCCAGGATTTTGCCGGAGAACTGGCCGGAGAACAGGACATAACCCTTGTCTGCGGTCGTTATGAAGGGCTGGATGCCCGCCTTGGGAACATTTTTACCATAACGCCCGCATGTGTCGGCGAGGCGGTGCTCAACGGCGGCGAAGCGGCTGCGCTCACCGTCATTGAGGCAACGGCCAGGCTTATCCCCGGCTTTATGGGCAAGGCGGAATCCGCCAGGGAAGAAAGCTTTGCCGGCGGTCTGCTGGAGTACCCGCAGTATACCCGTCCGGCCGAATTGGAAGGGCATCCTGTGCCCGAAATCCTGCTCAGCGGACACCATGCCCGCATCGCCCGCTGGCGGCGGGACAAGGCTCTTGCCGCCACGCTGAATATGCGCCCCGATCTGCTTGCCTCAGCGCCGCTGAGCCGGGAAGACGCCACCGCGCTCGCGGAAATTCCCCGCGAACGGCCAGGACGCAATCTTTCTTTTTGTTTGCTGCACTATCCCGTCATGCTGGACAAGAAAAATTCCGGGGTATCTTCTTTGACAAATCTGGATATTCATGATATTGCCCGCATCTCGCGCAGCTACGCGATGGGGCCTTTTTATGTGGTGACGCCGCTTTCCGATCAGCGTCGCCTGCTGGAAGACATTCTCCGGTACTGGACGTGCGGTCCCGCCGCGGCCTCCAATCCGGACAGAGCCAGAGCTCTCGCCTGCGTCCGCCCCGCCGCGTCGTTGGAGGAAGCGGCAGCGCGCCTTGGCGAACATGCCGGCGTAACTCCGCGCCTTGTGGCCAGTTCCGCAAGCTGGCCCGCGAAGAAAAACGCGCCTGTCCCCCTTGCCCCGCGGGATGTTCGCGACTGGTGCAGGAATGGCCCGGTGCTTTTGTGCTTCGGCACGGCAAAGGGGCTCGCCCGTGAGGCCTTCGCCCGTTGCGAAGGGGTATTGCGGCCCCTGCGTTTTCTGGACGACAATCATTTGTCGGTACGCAGCGCGGCGGCCATTTTCGCGGACAGGATACTGGGCGATTTTTTTTGAGGAGTGCATCATGGACGTCATTAAAAAAATTGAAATGGAAAATATGCGCATGGATATGCCCGCGTTTCGCTCCGGAGACACGGTCAAGGTGCATTTGCGCATTGTGGAAGGCGAAAAGGAACGTATCCAGGTGTTTCAGGGCAATGTGATACGCGTGCGCCGCGGAACCACCGGCGCCACCTTTACCGTGCGCAAAATTTCCGACGGCGTGGGCGTGGAGCGCATCTTTCCTCTGAATTCGCCCTTTATCGATCATGTGGAAGTGGTGAGCCAGGGCCGCGTGCGCCGCAGCCGCCTCTACTATCTGCGTTCCCTCAAGGGCAAGGCGGCGCGCATCAAGCCGCGCGGCCGCTACTGACAGATTATGGCGGCCCGGCACGTTGCGGGTATTGACGAGGCCGGGCGCGGATGCCTGGCCGGGCCTGTGGTGGCCTGCGCGGTTATTCTGCCGCGTGACTGCGAAATTGCCGGCCTGACAGACTCCAAGCTGCTTTCCGCCGGAACGCGGGAGGTTCTTGCCCCGCAGATAAGAAATTGCGCTGTCGCCTGGGGGTTGGGTCTTGTCTGGCCGGGCCGCATCGACAGCATCAATATTTTGCAGGCCACTTTTGAAGCCATGAGCCGCGCTGTGCGCACGCTGGGCGTGACGCCCGGCGCCCTGCTCATCGACGGCAACAAAGCCCTGCCTGAAGTAATTTTGGACCGTTATTGGCGGGCCGGGCACGCGGGCTCCTGCCCGAAACAAAAAGCGCTGGTGGGGGGCGACAAAACGGTGCCTTCCATTTCCGCCGCCTCCATTCTCGCCAAGACATTTCGGGACAAGCTGATGCGCGCGCTGGCCCGCCGCTGGCCGGGCTATGGATTTGAATTCCACAAGGGGTACGGCACCAGGGATCACTACGCGGCCTTGCGCCGTCTGGGGCCTTCCCCGCAGCACCGCCTGACCTTTCGCGGCGTGAGTGAGGAGAAGGAATTATTGTATGCTGGTTATTCCACATAAAACACGCAAAAAAGCGTCGAATTGCTTTTACAACCTCGCAGAGAGCAATGCGTCTCAAGATGCGCTGTCTGTCAAACCTTTTGTCAAATGGGCAGGAGGGAAAGGGCAGCTTCTCAAAGAAATTCAAAAAATTTACCCGGCGGGGCTTGGAAAAATATATACAAAATATGCGGAACCGTTTGTTGGCGGTGGGGCTGTTTTGTTTGATGTTTTAAGCAAGCATACTTTACAGGAAGTCTATATTAGCGATGTCAATAAAGAATTAATATCAACTTATATTGCAATTAGAGATGCGCTCAAAGATTTGGTTATTTTACTGGAAATATTTCATAATGAATATAATGAGTTAAATTTAGAAATGAGAAAAAAATATTATTATAAAAAACGTAATTTATATAATTTTATTAAGATAAACAAAAATAAAAATACAGAGATAGAATGTGCTGCGTTATTTATTTTCCTCAATAAAACATGCTTTAATGGATTATATAGAGTAAATATAAATGGAATTTTTAATGTGCCAATGGGTACATATAAAAATCCATTAATTTATGATTCTGAAAATCTCCATAACATATCACAAAAATTGCAGAATGTTCATATAACATGTAGCGATTATAGATATTCGGAGAGCTTTATTGATGAAAAAACATTTGTTTATTTTGATCCACCGTATCGCCCTATTACAAGAACATCAAATTTCACCGCATACACAGAAAAATCGTTTGACGACAATGCACAAATAGAATTATCTGAATATGTAAACTATCTCAGTTCAAAAGGCGCTAAGATTATTGTCAGTAATGCAGATCCAAAAAATTCGAATACAAAAGACGAGTTTATTGATAGACTATATGCTAACTATCACATCGACCGTGTGCAGGCTACAAGAATGATAAATAGTAACAGTATGGCTAGGGGTAAAATCAATGAACTGTTGATTAGAAATTTTTAGATGTAATGGTTTTAAGATACCTTTCGGTATAGATGACAGAAATGAACTTCATCCATACTTTGTGAGCTGATATTGTTTTGTGTGTCAGAGTATTTTGCAATTTCACATTGGAGATATATGTGGATAAAAATGAGGCAATAGAAAAGCTCAAAACTTTGGTGAACCAGGACTTGCATGAATTGGCCAAAACATATGATGTATCAGTTTTGACACCTTTGGGCAAAGTAAACAAAGGATGGGCCGGCCATGTCTTTGAACGCTTTTTGGGATTGCCTCTCAATTCTGCCCAAAGTCCGAATTTCGGTTCTTGGGAATTGAAAAGTATTCCACTCAAAAGATGCGTATCTGGCAATCTGACATTTAAGGAAACTATGGCTGTTACGATGATCGATCCATACCATGTTGCCCATACCCCATTTGCTGAAAGTCATTTGCTTCAAAAACTCCGTAAGGCAGTGGTTGTAACGCGTATAGTGGGCAGGACTTTTGCGGAACCTACCTTTGTACACTCCGTTACCGAAATTGAACTTGTCGGAAATTTATATAATGCAGTTGAAGCCGATTATGAACTCGCGCGTGATTGTCTTAACGACCCCAAGCGAGGATTTTCCTGTCTGACCGGAAAAATGGGAAAATATGTGCAGCCGCGCACAAAAGGGAAAGGGCATGGGAGTACTACAAGAGCTTTTTATGCTCGTCCCATATTTCTGAGACAATTCATCGTCCTTTAGCGACTATTTTATTACCAGAAGCATTTTGCATTTTAAGCAAATAAAGTACGATATTCATTTAACATTGATACAAAAGCATCTGCGCGGAATTGGCGTTCTCAATACTCTTATTTCCCAGTAAATATATTGAGGTCGTATGAAATGAGAACTACAATATGGGCGCCAGACGAATTTAAGCTTGAGATGAATACCGTCTGGAGCTTTCCTAAAAGAGGAGATTGGGCAACGCATGATGCAAAATACCCA
>JAISOT010000111.1 GCA_031275465.1 Desulfovibrio sp. | reverse complement strand
TAAACGAGAAAATCCGGCGGCTGGAAGCGAAAATGGCTTTTGCAGGCCAAAAGCGCCCGCCCGAAGGCGGCCACCATGTCCTCGTCCGGCGAATCGCTGAACAGTTCCGCAAACCACTGTGCCGGCGCGCGGGATACCTCACCCTGCGCGATTTCCCACACTTCCAGCGGCGCGACGGCGGCCGCGCGTTCCTCCCGCGTTTTTTTATGCTGTTCCAGAATCCGCAGGGCCTGTTCCTTGCTCAGACCGGCTGTGTGCAGCGGGCCGGGCCAGGGCAGCAGCCGCGAGGTTGCAAGGCGTGTTTCGCGCCTGTTCGGCAGCAAAAGGCGCAGATATCCGCCGCTTTCTTCCATGACCAGGGCAATCTGGGCGGCATTGCCCTCCATGTATTCCACAACGCAGCCCGGGGCGGGATGCCGCGCGCCGTCAGCCATGGCCGCTCCTTGTCAGGCTTCTGGAAAAGACCCTGAAAATCAGAATCGCCCGCGAATGGCCCGGAAAAACGGGTTCCCGGATGGTCGGAAAAACATGTCGCGAGCGTTCTTCGTCGTCTGAAACATGACATTTTCCCCCATGTCGGGTCAAGTCCCATAGGCGATTTTACGCGGGGGAGGGCGATCTCGCGCCGTGTCACAAAAACCGCGCGGTCGTCACCGAAGACATTCACTGATGCGCGGAAAGCGTTTTTTCCAAGGGATGGGCCGGTGGAACCCTCACGAATTTCATATTCCCTTGACTTTGTCCTACGGAGCGCATACCCTGCAAAGCGTTCCGCACTGTCCCGGCATCGGGCAACAGACAGCGACTGAAACAAAAGATTTCGTTATGAGAGCGACGGCAAGAAATATTTCCTTTGACGGAAAAATCCGGCCACAGGCTTCATTTGTGGCATGTTTCTTGCTCTCTCTCTCTCTCTCTCTCTCTCTCTCTCTCTCTCTCTCTCTTAACAGCCTTATATAAAAGCCGTTTTTCTTCGCCCCGCACGATGTCGCGTCGTGCCCGGCATCGGGAAAAAACGGTTTTCGGCATTTCTTTTTTCCAGTCACCGGAATATTTTCAAATTGTCCTGATCAGGGCCGGAGGCATGCCTTGTCCGGCCCTGATTCGCCAAAACGCGCATGCCCGTCGTGCTGCGCCGCCGCCCGCCCATGAGGCACGGGCGAAATTCACTTTCTCCGGTTATGCCGGATGGAGAGTTTCAAAAGCGAAATGATTCAGGGGGGTGCCCCTCAATGCGGACAATAAAAAATGCCACAGTACGCCGTTGTCATTCCTACCCTCAATGAGAGAGACAATATACTCCCCACCGTCGAACGGCTCGAGAATGTCCTGGGATCCTTGGATTGGGAAGCTATCTTTGTGGACGACGACTCCGGCGATGGCACATGGCAACTCCTTCTGAGCATCGCGCGGACAAAGCGGCGTATCAGATATATCCGTCGCTTGGGGAGGCGCGGTCTTTCCTCGGCCTGTGTGGAAGGCATGCTTTCCACTTCGGCCACATACATTGCGGTCATGGATGCGGATTTACAGCATGACGCCGCCATCTTGCCCGCTCTTTTCGCTGCGCTGGCATCGTCTGATGCCACGGTGGCCGTGGGATCCCGCTACAGCGGGCAGGGGGGGATCGGACAATGGGACAAAACCAGAGCGCGCATGTCGCGTTTTGCCACAGCGCTGGCCGCAAGCGCTCTGCTGGCGCCCTGCACCGACCCCATGAGCGGCTTCTTCGCCATTCACAGAAGAATCATAGACAAAACCGCAGGTGATATTTTCTTAAGCGGTTTCAAGATCCTTTTTGACATCCTGACCACCCCGGGCGTCGACCTCAGAGTCAAGGAAATTCCCTATACGTTTAACGCGCGTATACATGGCGACACCAAGCTCAACACCTCGGTGATGATTGATTTTGCCTGGCTCCTGATAAAAAAAATCTGCCACCGCCTGCCCATAGCAAACTTTGCCATGTTCTGCTTTGTGGGCCTCAGCGGCGTGGGCGTGCACTTTGCCGCCCTCTACCTGCTGCTGCACGTCTTTGCGCAAAGCTTTGTCATGAGCCAAAGCATCGCCACGCTCTGCGCCATGACGTCCAACTATATCCTGAATAACAAAATCACTTTCTTTTCCAATGAATTACGGGGGATGTCCTTTGTCAAAGGATACTTCTTCTTCTGCCTCGCATGCACCTTTGGAGCCTGCGTCAACGTCGCCATAGCCCAATCCCTCCACACTGCCTCTTTTTCCTGGTTTTCCGCCGCCGCCGCAGGCATTGTCGCCGGCGCTGCAATCAATTACATAACTTCAAAACTTTTTGTCTGGAAAAGTATTTAGAGCAATTTCAGAATGAAATTGCTCTGAAATAACACACAGGGGCATGCATGCAGGACCATTACGCTGCTTCTAAAATCTGCCGGCTCACCGGTTTTCTCTTGAAAAGAAATACCGTGGTGTCGCTTTACGCCTTGTTTGCCTTGGCGTATGTGGGTATCAGCCTGCTGAAAGGCTATACTATCAACGATTATTCCGCTTATTCCTGGTCAGAAATATTCATAAACTATGAAGCGGGGTTCATCAGAAGGGGACTCCTCGGGCAGTTTCTGTACGCCACCGCCCAGTACATGGATGCGAGAATCACAGCCTCATTGCTGTATACCGTGGCCTTGTTCGCTTTTTTATATTTTTCCCACAAATATCTGCGTGAGAGCTTTGACGATATCTGCCTGTATTTCGTATTCCTGTCGCCAGCCCTCTATTTGTTTTTTCTAAAAGAGTATCAAATTTTTGCCATGAAGGACATGTACATTCTTCTGAGCGTATTTTACATGTTCTTTTTGGCGAAAACATCCATTGGCAGGCAAAACCTCACGGTTTACGGCCTGACGGGGATTTTTCTCTGTATATATGCGGTGGCCTTTCTCATACATGAAATGGCCATTTTTTACTTTCCCCTTCCTTTTCTGGTGCTCGGCATCGCCTATTATCACATGGGCAGACTGAAAGTATGGTTTCTGCTGGGATTTGCGGTGGAACTCCTGAGCCTCTACGTTGCCTCGCGTTATGCGGGCACAACGGAGCAGGCGCAGGCCATCTACAGCGCCTGGAATACCCTGTACCCCGAATTTAAAAAAGAAGACGCTGGCGCCATACTCTACATAGGAAGAGATTTTACCGTATGGCTCCAAGAAGTGGCGCGGCATCTTTCCTCCGGCGTAACCGTCGCGAGCATTGTCATCACCTGCGTTATGGCAGCGCTGCCTGTGGCGCTCATAGCGGTTTGCTACAAATCCTGCAGCGCAACATTACAAAATATGCCCTCAACATTGCTGCGCTGGCTCATAATTCCCGCATTGCTTGCGCCGTTTATTCCGCTCTCCTTTGCACAGGACTTTGGAAGATTCATTGCCCACGGTTTTTTGAGTGTCATCTTTTTTCTGGGCGCCATGCAGCGGCTATCTCCGCAAAAGACGCCAACACGCATACGCACTATACAGCATCGCATTAAGACCTCAGCCACAGCGCGCGTGGCTGTCCTCCTGTTCACACTGGCCTACAGCTTCGGTTGGGCGGTCATCAATTGCCCTTTTCCCGGAGGCTCCATCATTCGTGAACCTTATCTCTTTATCCTGCTGCAAAAACATGTCTTACAGTAGGGCGGGAAGCGCCTCCGACAGCGCGCTCGCGGTTTATCGAACAAATTCCGCCCAACATTGATTTCGTCCGGGACAAGCGCTCCCGCTCATTTTCAGGTTATCGCCGGAGAGCCGGCATCACCAGTCCAGCGTCGCCTTGAAGGCGCGGGCAAGTTCCTCCACATTTTCCCGCAGAAAGACGCTCCCGCCGCTGGCAAGGGTCAGACAGCCGTCATCGGTGACAGTGCCGACGCGCCGGCACAACTGCCCGCGTCCAAGCACGTCCAGCGCCGGGGCAAGATCGGCCCGCACGCTGACGATCAGGCGGCTCGCGCTTTCGCTGTACAGCAGTTCCGTCCGGGTCATGGCCTCCATGGCGGGCAGGACGTCAACATCTATTCGCGCGCCCAATCGTCCGCCGATGCACATTTCCGCCAGGGCCACGGCGAAACCGCCGTCAGAGCAGTCGTGGCAGGAGGCAAGGGCGCGTTGCAGCATGAGAGCGTGTACCGTGCGGTAACGCAGCAAGGCCGCAGATGCGTCCACATGCGGCAGCCTGCCGCCGGCCAGCCCCAGTTCCGAGGCCGCCTCGCTGCCCGCCATGTCGCGCCAGGTGCCGCCGAGAATGTATATATGCTCGCCCGCCCGCTTGAAATCGGAACTCTGGGAGCGGGTCACGTTGCCCATGACCCCCAGCACGGAAAAAAGCACCGTGGGGGGGATGGAAATGCGTTCCCCGCCGCCGGCATAATCGTTCTTCATGGAATCCTTGCCGGAGATGCAGGGCAGGCCGAAGGCCAGGGAGAAATGGCGCAGGGCTTTGCAGGCACGCACGAGCTGCGCCAGTTTATGGCGGCCGTCGGGATTTTTTTCGCTCGCCACCGGGTCGCACCAGCAAAAATTGTCCACGCCCGCAAGGGCGTCGGGATTGGCTCCCACCGCCACGGCGTTGCGTACCGCTTCGTCCATGGCGTTGGCCATCATCCAGTATGTGTCGTAATCGCCGAACTTGGGACAAATGCCGTGGGAAACCACAATTCCGGCATCGGACTCCAGCAGGGGGCGCAATACTCCCGCATCCGAAGGGCCGTCGCAAAGGAGGCCCATGAAGGGCTTGATCACGCTGCCGCCGCGCACCTCGTGATCGTACTGGCGGACAATATATTCCTTGGAACAGATATTCAGACGCCCCAGCATGCGTTTGAGAAAATCGCCCTCCGCAACGCCGCGCGCCTCCACGCGGATGTCCTGCGGCCGGTTCCGTGGCTGCCATACGGCCTCAAGCTCCATTTGCGGCACGCCGTCGTGCATGAAATCCATGGGCAGGGAGGCGATGGTTCTCTGCCCGTAGCGCACTTCAAAAAAGCCTGATTCCGTGAAATATCCCAGGGGAGTGGCTTCGACATCCAGATGCGCCGCCAGGGCGAGAAATTCGTCCAGCTTTTCCGGCGGCACAGCAAGCGTCATGCGCTCCTGGGCCTCGGAAAGCAGGATTTCCCAAGGCTTGAGGCCGTCGTATTTGAGAGGGGCGCGGCTTGCGTCAAGCACGCAGCCGCCCGTGTCCCTCGCCATTTCGCCAACGGATGAGGAAAGCCCGCCCGCGCCGTTGTCCGTAATGGAGTTGTAAAGACCCCGGTCGCGCGCTGTGAGAATGAAATCATACATTTTGCGCTGGGTGATGGGGTCGCCAATCTGCACGGCTGCGGCGGGCGAATTCTCATGCAGTTCCTCGGAGGAGAATGTGGCTCCGTGTATGCCGTCCTTGCCGATGCGTCCCCCTGTCATCACTATGGCGTCACCCGGGAGCGCCTGCTTTTCCCATCCAGGGCGACCGTTGATTTCCGCGGGAATAATGCCCACAGTGCCGCAATAGACCAGGGGTTTGCCGAGATAGCGCTCGTCAAAGACAAGTGAGCCGTTTACCGTGGGAATGCCGGACTTGTTGCCCCCGTGCTCCACGCCTTCGCGCACCCCCTCCAGCACGCGGCGCGGGTGCAGCAGGCGCGGCGGCAGGGGTTTGTCGTAAAAAGGCGAGGCGAAGCAGAACACATCGGTATTGCATACAAGCTCCGCCCCGAGGCCGGTTCCCATGGGATCGCGGTTGACGCCCACAATGCCGGTGAGAGCGCCGCCGTACGGGTCAAGGGCCGACGGGCTGTTGTGGGTTTCCACTTTGATACAGAGATCATGCCCTTCCGTAAAGGCTATCACGCCCGCGTTGTCTTTAAAGACGGATTTGCAGAAGTCCCTTTCGCCCATGCGTTCGCGCAGGAGGGCTGTTGCGTCCTTGATGCAGGATTTGTAGAGGTTGTCCACATCCTCCCTGATGCCGCTTTCCTTGTTGTCGTACGCGATGCGCGAGGCAAAAATTTTGTGCTTGCAGTGCTCGGACCACGTCTGAGCCAGCACTTCCATTTCCACATCCGTGGGATCTGCCGGGAGCCCCAGGGCCATGCGCCGGGCCCGCTCGGCCGGCGCGGCGAAAGCTTCTTGTATGCAGTGCAGCTCATTCAGATTGAGCGCCCAGGTGTTTTCGCGGCTTGCGGCCAGCAGGGCCGCGTCGTTCATGGCGGAGAGGGAGATTACGCCCACCGTGCCGTCGACCTCGCCCGTCACCTTGGCGGCTTGCGGAGCAAAGCCCGGCGCGGTCCGCCATTCCTCGCTGCTCTTTACGCGCAGACGCTGAATCAGGGTGTTGCAGAGCATGTCCCTGCCCGCTTTCTCCATCTGTTCACGGGTGAGGGGCGCATCGGGCGCGCTGCAGATGCGGTATTGCAGGGCGGTATAGACAGCGAGGTTTTCTCTGGGGATGCCGAGGACCATGGCTGCCGTATCGCGGGCGGTGCGCGCTTCGTTATCCGTCACGCCCGGCCGGAAGGCCACTTCCACGAACCAGTCGGGCACAGGGGCAAGAGGCGGCAGAGCTCCGATGGCCGCGCGCTGCAGGATGGGATCATGCAATATGCCTTCGTCTACCAGACGTTGCGCCTGCGCCTTCCCAAGGCCGTCCACAGTGAAAACTTTGACGTGGCGGACGGAAGCCACATGCAGGTTGAGCGATTTCGCCAGATTCAGAGCTGTTCTGCGCCCTTGCGCGTCGTCCACGCCCTCGCGCGGGCCTGTTTCTATACGGTAAAGCATGCTCTCCCCAATTGATTGCAGTCCGGCGTACGCCGGTTGTCGGTATAGCGGGCGTAAAGCCGGCGGCCGTCATGGCGGCAACGGGGGATATGGCCTGCCATTTTCCCGCTCGCGGATACGGAACCTGCCTCAAATCCGTGTGGTTGCGCGTCTGACCGCGGGCCGCGGGCGCAGTCGCTACAGAACGCAGGCGGTAAAGGTGTAATGATGAAAACGGTTGCGCCACCGGCCGTTTCCATCCCGCACGGGACAGATTTCCCCGCCGCAATAAGCCATGGCGTAAGGTATCCGGCCGGCAAGAACGCCGGCAACAAGCTGCATTTCCTCATCATTGTGCGGGGCCATCATGACGTAACGAATGACGCAGGGCATCATGAGCAGGGCGTTCCTCTTAAGCTGCAGGATTTTCTCCACACTCTGCCGCGTGGTCGCCAATATGCCTTCCCTGGTGAGTTCGCACATGGCGATAAGGGAACCTTGCGGTACGGGGCCGCCGCACAGGACGCTGCCGTCTTCCAGCACGGAAGAGATGCCCAGAACCACAGGGGTGGAACCGTCCCTGTAATCCACCATGAAGGGCAGCGTCGCGCTGGTTTCCGGCCGTACGGTCATGCCGATGCTCTCAAAAAACCGCAGTACCGGCATGTCGTTTACGGTACGCAGAACGCAGTTCTCCGAGGAGGTGATGACCGCCCTCTTTTCATAAAATATGTTTTCCTCCGGAATGGAAGCGACGATAAATTCCGGAGTTACGGGGCCGTACACCAGGATCATGCCCAGAACTTTTTCCTGGGCCCGTCCTTCAAGTATAGTGCAGCAAGGGCCGTTGTATACGTCCAGGCTCACCGTCACGC
>JAISOT010000066.1 GCA_031275465.1 Desulfovibrio sp. | reverse complement strand
GGTGGCGATGACGGTGGAAGCAGCGGCGGCAGCGGTAAAATGGCGCTGTTGCCTTGGTCTAAACGTGACCACAAAGGATTAGGAATAGAAGCTCCCGGCGGCGCGGAAGTGCCGCTCATCGACCGCGCGCACAAGCTCATGCATCTGTGGAAGGCGGGCGACGTGAGGGAGGTGGACAGGTACATTGACGCCTGCGCATTACGCCGCAACGAACTCTTCATGCAGCTTTTGCAGGCCCTGACCGAACTTTCCGCGAACTCCGAGCGCAGTCTGCTCGAATCCGTCAGCAACCACCTGCACGCCAAGGGCGCGATGCCTGTCACACGGCAAATAAAAGTGGAGGTGTAACCATGTCTTCCGCACTCAACTGGAAACCCTGGCATAAGGTTGTCGAGCTTCGCCCGGATCTGCGCTCCGGCGAACTGGCCTTGCACCTGTTCGCGGCGGATCTTTATGAAGCCGTCATGCAAAAAGGACTGCGCCCGGTCTATGAGAAGCCGGAAGAATTTTTCGCGCTGACTTTTCCCACCCACAGCCTGCGCGCGCTGGCCGGAGACGTGTGTCAACGGCTGCTCGGCGAAAACGACAAGGCGGTGCATCAGTTGCAGCTCACCTATGGCGGCGGAAAGACCCATACGCTGATTACGCTGCTCCACCTTGTGCGTGAGCCGGAAAAACTGCCCGATCTTCCGGCTGTTGAAGAATTCCGCGCCGCTGTTGGCCGTAAGTTCCCCAAGGCAAGAGTGGCGGCCTTGTGTTTTGACAAGTTTGATGTGGAATACGGGCTTGCCGTAAAAAGCCCGTCTGGTGAAGAGCGCCGTCTGCGTCACCCATGGTCGGTACTTGCCTGGCAGATTGCGGGGTTGGAAGGTCTCTCTGCGATCAATCCCGACAATCCCGCGGACGAGCGCGAAACGCCGCCGGGAGAGTCGTTCCTGTCAACACTCCTGACTCTTCCGGACAAAGAAAATCTGTCGCTGCTCCTGCTGGTCGATGAAGTACTTATGTATGCCAAAACACGAATAGCGAATTCGCCCGCATGGCGTCCCAACCTGATAAGTTTTTTTCAGGCATTGTCTCAAGCAACGACGAAGACGAAATCCTGTTGCCTGGTGGCCTCCCTTCTGGCGTCTGATCCTGCCGTTTCCGCTCCGGCCATTATGGGTGAGGATTTGCAAACCGAGTTATATAATGTCTTCAAACGGCAACTTGCGGCAGCCATTGAACCGGTGGGCAAGGATGATGTCGCGGAAGTGCTGCGCCGCCGCTTTTTTACACATAATTCCACCCTGGACCCGCAAAAATTCCGCCCCCACGCATTAGTTGCGCTTAAAGGCGTTGCCGCTATGGAAGGCCAAAGCGGCATAGGTTCAGCGCGGATACGCGAATTGGAGCAACGATACTGCCAGGCGTACCCGTTTCACCCTGAATTGATGGATGTGTTTTACGCCAAATGGACACAGATTCCAGGATTCCAGAAAACCCGCGGCGTTTTGCGCACACTCGCCCTGGCTTTGCGGGAAGCTGAAAATTGGGATCAAAGTCCCTTGGTCGGAGCGGCATGCTTGCTTGCCGCACCTGACAAAAACGGACTTTCTACCGCGCTGAACGACCTCATACCGGTTGCGGACAATGCCGATCCCAACGGCTCAAAAGCGATGTGGGCGGCAATTGTCGCAAAAGAACTTGAGATAGCCGGAGACATACAGAAAACTCATAATTTAAAATTTCGTGAACTGGAACAGGCTGTTATAGGTACCTTCCTCAACTCCCAGCCATATAATCAGGAAGTCAAAACGCCGGCTCTGCTGGCCCTGACCGCGCCGACTCATCCTGACAGAATAGAATTGGAGAAGGCCCTGATTCTCTGGGCGGAAAACAGTTTCTGGCTGGATGACCGGAATGCCGCCGGAAGCGGTTCCCTGCCCGGCGCATGGCGTCTGGGCGAAAAACCCAATCTCAGGCAGATGCATGCCCAGGCCAGGCAGGAAGTTGGCGACGATGTCGTGCGGGGCCGCCTGGTCAGTGAGTTGTCCAAAAGCAAATCTCTGAGCATGGGCGCGCGGGAGAGCGGCCTTGAGGTTCACATTTTGCCGGAATCTCCCAGGGATGTCGCCGATGACGGCAAATTCCATTACGCGATTCTGGGTCCTGAATGCTCAAGCGGACCCGGAAGGATCGCGCCTGAGGCCGTTCGCTTCCTGCAGGAAGGCACCGGCGCGAACAGGCCGAGGGTGTACCGTAACGCCATAATTTTGCTGGCGCCGTCTTCCGACGGACTGGATGTCGCCCGGACGCGATTGCGGGATGCGATTGCCTGGGAACAGGTATTGCACACCTTGCTCCAACCGGAGCAGGGTGCCGTTGACCCGGTTCGCATGTCCATGTTGACGAGCGATAAAGCATCGGCGGAAGGCAAAGCCGGCGAAGCCGTCAGACAGGCATGGTGCATGGTGGTGACGCTTTCGGAAAAAGGCGAGCCGCAATGCTTCAAGCTGAATGTCAGTGAAGCGCCGCACTTTGCCGCAATCAGGCGGGATCAGCGCTCGCGCCTGTTCGACGCGGCCCTGAACGCGGAAGCCCTGCTCCCGAATGGACCGTATGATTTATGGCGTCCGGGGGACGTTTCCCGCCGCGTCAAAGACCTGTATACGGCTTTCGCCCAATACCCGCACTTGCCCAAAATGCTCAGAACCAGGGCGGTGGTGGAAACGCTGACCCAAGGCTGCGTGGACGGCATCCTTGTCCTGCGCCTTGACCGCCCGGACGGCTCCGCCCGCGTATGGTGGCGTTCGCGTCCCGACGCGTCCGCCCTGGAAGACGCGGAACTTGAACTCCTGCTTCCCGACAAAGCGGAACTGACGGAACTTGACCCGGCCATCCTGCTGCCGCGCGCGCTGCCCGAACTCTGGCCGGACGGAGACAAACCGCAGATTACGGTCAACGACGCGCTGGCGTATTTTTCCGGCTCCCGCGTCGTGTCGTGTCCGATGAAGGACTACACAGCCGATATCCCCGTGCCCAAAGCCACGCGGGGAGCCGTTCTGGCCGCGTTGGAGAAAAATGTGGAGAACGGCCTGCTCTGGCTCTACAGTCCTCCGGCCAGCGTGCTGGGCGAACCTGTGCCGGTCGGGGTGCTGAACGAAAATGCCCGCCTGTACGCTCCCCCCGGCTCTATTGGCCCTGTGGAACTTTTGCCCGCAGGCGTTGGTTATGCCTGGCAGGATGACGCCACAACGGTTGAAGCCGTGGCCGCCGCGCTCTCGCGGAAAATCGGCATGACGCTCCCTTGGAAAACAATCAAAGAAGCAGTGGATGCGGCTTTGAATGCGCGTTTTGTCAGCCTTGACCCCATATCGCCGCCTTGGCCCTGCGCGCCTGCGGATGCGTCCAAGGTCCGTCTGCTGCGAAAGAGGGAGGCAGGCGGCGTCGCGGAACCTCACGCGCCGTACGGCGCCGCGCCGATGCCGGCGAACATGCGGGCTTTTCGCTCGTCCATAACCCTTAACCAGTTGCAGGACGCCGGTGATATCGTGCCGGAACTTTTGCGAATTCAGCAAACGTGGGATACTCAAGTCAAAGTGGACATCTCCTTCACCATCGGCAAGGAAGACGTCGCAGCCCCGGAAAAGGCGCTTCAGGAATTGAAAGCGGCGTTGGAGAAAGTTGGTAAGAATTTTGGGTAATTCAATTTACAAATCAAATTGATATAATATATTCACCTTGTAGGGAGGTGGATATATGGCACGACCGGCAAGTGGAAGGGAGATTTTGGCCACGGCGAAAGATGCTCTGGGTAAAGCCCGCACTCCGGGAGAATTACGAAAGGCTCAGGCAGTCATTTTGCCTCTGGAGTTCGGTTTTACCTTGGAAAAGGTCGCGGCGGTTCTCGGAGTTTCACGGAGTTTGGCTTGTCAATTGCGGAATCAATGATAACGTACGGTATTTTTCGCACATTTGAAAAAAAGGAAGTAGCCCGCCAAGTCGGTTAGGTTTGGTCATAGCCAAACAACCACCAGACCGACAAGGGAGGGCTACAGATGGAAACT
>JAISOT010000008.1 GCA_031275465.1 Desulfovibrio sp. | reverse complement strand
AGTCAACATTTTCAAAGTACTCGCCTCTTCTTCCGTCAATTCAATGCGTTTGGCTGGTGCTCCCATTTCAGTTCTCCTGAAATGGATATATCATATCTATTTTATGAACGCAATACTAGGTAATAAAATGGACTGCTTGGCATAGAGTGAGCAACAACGCCTCCAGCGTAACCCGCAATATTCCTGGACGCATCCCCCTGTACAGTTCCCAGCGCTCCGGAGCTGTGCGTCGTACTGGTGACGCCGATGGTCGAACCGTTCTCTTGGGCATGAATTTGAGAACCGTGCCCCCGGAGAAACAATCCTCTGTAATCGGGCACTTTTCCGCCGACAACCGCATACAGTTCCGGATACGCGCCGATACGGGGCGGAAAGGAAAAACTCCCTTGATTTTTCAAAGCATTTCTTACAGGATGTTCAAAAAGTGTCTGGAGATAAATCTAATGGAACTGCGCAAAATTGATAGCGAGTTTAGAAATTTTTCTTTTTTGGCCGGCCTTGATAATGATCTACGCATTTCCTTGTTGTGCGCCCTTCGTGACAAATGGACACATACTTCCACCGCTCTGGAAGGCAATTCCTTCACTTTGGGCGATACGGAATTTTTTTTAAAAGAAGGCATTACTATTGGAGGGAAAAGTCTTCAGGAACACATGGATATTTATGGTCATGCAGAGGCAATTGAATATGTATATGACATCATATGTAATAAGGGAAATTTGACCGAGGAAAAACTTTTTGGAATACACAGGCTTGTTCAAAAAAATTTGGTACATGATGTTTACAAGCCAGTCGGAGCATGGAAAGTTGAACCCAACGGGACGTATGTTTCCGAATCTAATGGTGGACAACGGTATATTGAATACCCGGCCCCGGAAATTATCCCCCTTTTGATGACTCGCTGGTTTGACTGGCAAAAAAATATCACCGCGAACCATATTTCAAGAGAGAACGCGCCCCATGCGTTTGCCGCAATACACACTTCTTTTGTCAGAATTCATCCTTTTTATGATGGTAACGGTCGTGTTGCGCGTCTCATTGCCAACATGGCGCTCTTACGATCCGGCTTGCCGCCCTTGTTGATTCAAAAGGAACATAGAAAGGAATATATTCAATTACTGGCGGAATACGAACATGAAGCAGGGGCGATGCTGATGCCGGACAATCCGCTTTTGCCCAAAAATTCCACATTTGAAAAGATTGTGATTTTCTGTGCTGAACAATGGAAAACGACATGGGAGCTTGTAGATAAAGCGCACGAAGTTCAAGCCTCCCGCGACAAAAACTCAAACATTTCGTATATGCCCAGAGATAGCGAGCATGCTGGCTTCGGCCGCTGAATTTCATTACGGCAGGGCGCGGATGAGGTAGCGCACCGCCGTGTTTATCGGGCGGTTTTCATTGGCCACAGGGACGATGCGTGAGGCGGCAAACGAGAAGAAACCCGATATATAGTTGTGCCCTCCGTAATTAGTCCAGTTATTATAAGAATGATCATCGTATATCGCACCGGAAAAGGCATCACTATGCAATACTTCACCGCCTTTCGCTGTAATTTCTCTGGTCGCGTCCCCCTGGACGCTTCCAAGCGTCCCGGAACTGTGAGTTGTCGCCGTCACGCCGATGATTGGAACCGTTGTTCTGCGCGTATGTCTGGATAACGTACGGTATTTTTCGCACATTTGAAAAAATGGAAGTAGCCCGCAAGTCGGTTAGGTTTGGTCATAGCCAAAAATATACGGCTGCCCTGGGGTATGCTCCGGCGAAACAAAATCGTTATAATCGGCGCGCGCCCGCGCGTAGCTCATGACCCAGTCCCAGTCCACCCAGAAGGGATTGCCGGATTCGCCCACTGTCGGCGTCCGGCCGCCGAACCAGCGCTGAAACATGGAGCGCAGGTACAGCCAGCCCTGGGCGTCGGCCATGTTTCCGGCTTGCGAGGCCATGTTGTCGGCGATGCCCGGCAGGCAGAACAGCAGCTTCGTCAGATCGTCCACGCCGGAGAGCAGCCAAAACTCCCTCAGGGCCAGGAAAGCCGCCTCCCACTTCTCCAGAGGGTTGGCGCCGGAATTGACGTCGGCCGGCGCGGAAACCGCCCGTGCCGCGATCTCCGCGCTGCCCGCCTTGACCACCACGTCCGGCGCAAGGCGGCATCTGGACAGCTCCAGCGAGGTGGCATAGCCGCCGCTGCCGCCTACCTTGTGCTCGGCCTTCTTCACGATGTAGCGCCCGGAAAAATCCCCGAAGCCGGCCAGGTCGAGAGTGATGCCCGCCACAATGCCGGGATGCCCCATAACATCCACCGTCGCCGTGTTTTCCCTGGAATTTTCCTTGTTCAATCTGGCCTTGGAAAGACGTATGGCTTGCAGGCTGTCTTCAGCGCGCTTGTCCATGACCAGCAATTTTTGGTCGCGCTCTTCTTCCGGGGCCGCGACAACCGCTGTGTGCGTTTTTCCTTTGGATGGGTCAGTGTACGAGGCCTGCGCTCCAGAATAGGCCGTTTTGCTGCTGGCCTGCTTGAACGAATATTTTTGGGCTGTCGTTTGGCCGCCGCGGCGGTTGATTGCAATTTTGGGAGAGACGTTTTCAGCCCGCTCGCTGTCCACCATGACAAGACGGGAATCATGCGCCTTGCAGAACATGCCGCGTTCCTCGGCCATGCGGTTGACAAAGGGCAAATCGCTTTCATTGCGCTGATCCTGACGTGAAAAAAGGTGTGGGTCTCCTTCATAATGCAGCGCAAGGCCATGCTCGGCGGCAACTTGCCCGGCAACTGTTTGCAGGCTGGTGTTTTCCCAGGCGCGTGTTTTGGGCGTATCCCGCAAACCCGTCGTCAGCGCGGACGTGACCGCCTTGATGCTGACCTTGCCGGGTGGGCCGGAAACGCTCACTTCGTCGCAGGTTCCCTTGCCGCAGTTCAGAGACAGATTTTGCCCCGGGCCCCACCAGTTGAGACAGCGAATGGATGCCGTGATGCCGGTGCCCTTGGATGGGAGCCAGCCTCCGATCCATTTGCCGTCCCGGTCGTGTAGTTCAATGCTGATTTCGTCCGACTTGCCTTCGGCGTGATCCGTGTATTCAAAGGACGCGAGGTGGGGCTCCAGATACGACGTCGCGTCATGGCCGCCGATGGCGACCTCCAGAAACACCCTGCGGGCCAGATCGTCCCGCTTCACATCCATGGCGGCAGCTCCGTTTGTATGACGCGCTCCGGCGCGGACGGAACGCGCAGCGCAACCCCGGCCGGAAAGGTCAGCGTGTCCTGATGCTCCGGATTGGCCGCGACAAGCGTCATGAACAGCCGCTCCTCGCCCCAGAGGCGGTAGGCAACGGCGTCCCAGGCGTCGCCCTGCATGGTGATGTAGGTGTCAGCGGACATGATGCGCACTCAAAAAAAGATACAAAAAAATGTATTTTTTATTTGACAATATACAAGAATGAGGTATTTTTGAGCCATGAACGCCGAACAAGAAACGCAAGACACCGGATGGAAGGTTGAGTTTTCCTCCCAGGCCAAGAAGCAAAAAGACAATCTTCCGGGAAAGATTGACGATATTTTGAGCGCGCTTGTGACGGAAATCAGGGTGGAAGGCCCAGTCCAGACGGAATGGCATCACTACGGCAAACTGGCTGGCGCGGACGATGTCCATCACTGCCATCTGAATAAGGGGAAACCCCGTTATGTGGCGGTGTGGAAAGTGATGAACCGGACTGTGCGCCTTGTTGAAATCAAGTACGTGGGTACCCATGAAAAGGTACGGTACAATAAATTCAAGTAGGAGCATGAACATGATTGCGGAAATGCAAATTGTCTCCCAGGATCGCGGGCTGGCCGAAATCAGCGTTGTGCTTCCCGCCGAAATCGCGGTCAAGACGGCGGACGCCATCCGCAGCATCCTCACGCTTGCCGGGCATGAAGTGCATAAGGTGAATGATGAGAAAGAACGCGTATACAGCCTTGAGGAAGTCTTCCCCGACCTGTCCCCGGCCAAGGTACTGCGCGGATTGCGCGGCAAAGAGGATTTGACGCAGGAGGCATTCGCCCGGCGCATCGGCATAGCACAGCACCACATTTCTGACATGGAAACGGGCAAGCGGCCGATTACTCTGGAAATGGCCAAGCGCATCGGTGAAGCCTTCAACGTATCGTACAAAATTTTTCTGTAGTCCCTACTGGTCATAGGCGAGCCTCCTCTGGTTGGAGGCGATGTTCGCCAGCATTTTTTCAAAATAAGCCACCAGTGCGCTCTCCCGCGACTTGACGGCGTTCACCAGCACTTCTCCCACATCCTTGCTTGGAACCCCGGAAAAGCTGACGGAAAAATTGATCTGCGGGGTGACGCCGCCAGCCGCCGCGTTCACGGGCGGGCGCGGAGCGGGTGCCGAGCTGCCGGATGCGGACACCGCCGCGCGGGCTTGGGCGTTCGCCTGCGCCGTCATGGCCGGGACGCTTCCCGGCCTCGCGGTTTCCGTTTTCAATGTCGGGGTAGAACCCTTTGCCTCAAGTCCCGGAACACCGGAGGAGGGAGTCACCTGCGCCCTGGTCAATTCGACGGCGGCCTTGGCCGCCTCCTCCGTTTTGCCGAGATAGCTTTCCAGATCCGCTACCGCCGTGCCTTTGCCGCCGAAAAAGCCTGATACCTTGTCGTAGACTGTTGCCACGGTCTTCACGACGCTCCAGAAAGCGTCCTTGATGGCGGATATGACCGTATCCACAGCCGCGCGCACAGGCTCGCAGGTCTGATAGAGTCCGAACAGGGCCGTTGCCGCCGCCGCGACCACCTTGATCACGATGCCGATGGGGCTGCCGCTCATGGCAAGATTGAGCGCCTTCTGCGCTGTCGTAACCACCCATGTGGCCGCCGCCTGCAGCCTCATGCTTGCCGACGTCGCTATGGCCGCTCCGCGTTGCCAGAGCATCTGATAGGTGGCCGCCTTAAACAGCATCGGCAGTATCCGCACCACGCCGAGCAAACGGGAGCCGGCCCCCCTGAGAACAAGCCAACCGTCAGAAAGAATCGACCAGGCGTACATTCCGCCCAGCGCAGCCAGCTTGGCCGCCGCGAAGGCGACGGCGACGGTCATGATCCCCCCTGTCAGCACAGGGCAGGAATTCGCCAGACTGATGACGGGATCCAATGCGGTTTGCAGCAGCGCGGCCAGCGCGGCGATGGGTTTGAGCAGCACGGAACCTATGGTGATGCCCAATCTAGCTCCGGAATTTTTCAGTAGTTCCAGAGCATTGGCTGTTGTTTGGGAGCGCGCCGCGTATTCCGCTTCCATGGATCCGGCGTAGGCGGCCTCGTCGCCCACCAACCCCAGCGCCTTTTTATATTCGTCCAGGCCGCTCACCAACTTGGCGATTTCATCGGCAAAGCCCTCGCCCATTATGGCGTTCAGCTCACGCATGGGATCGGAGCTTTTCTTGACCGCCTCCAGAAACATGAGCATGGAACCCTGCGCGTCCTTCTTGAACGCCTCGGACATGCCTTTGCCGCTGAAGCCGAGCCGCTGAAAGGCCGCCTGCGCGTCCTTGCCCTGGGTCGCCGCGTTGCCCAGCTTCATCATCAAGGCATTGGCCGCGCGAGCGCCGACTTCGGCCGGAGTTTTCATGGCCACAAAAGTCGCGCCCAGAGCGCCTACCTGCTGCCCGGTGAACTTGTAGATGGACGCAGTGCCGCCCACGCGGTTGGCGAAGTTGACCAGATCCCCGGCCGTGGCGTCCATGTTGTTGGCCAGATGATTGTAGGCATCGCCCAAGGAGATGACGCCGTCCTGGTTGAGTTTGAAGTTGGTGCGCAGGCCGGTCATGGCGGAACCCGCTTCATCGGCGCTGATGTCGAAAGCCACGGCCATCTTGGCCGCGTCCTCGGTGAAGCGGAGCAATTCGCTCTCCGCGATGCCCGCCTGCCCGGCCGCCGCCGCGATCTTGGCCAGACCCTCGGCGCTCATGGGAATACGGGTGGAGAGCGCCAGCATGTCATCGCTGAACTGCTTGAAGCCCGGCGCGTCGAAGTTGGTGACCTTCTTGACGTCCGCCATCGCCGACTCGTAATCAATGGCCAGCTTCACCGGAGCGGCGACTGTGGCCACGGTCGCCACTGTCGCCATCATCTCGCCTTGTATCTCCCGACGCATGGCCTTGTTGGCCTGAAACTTCTGCTGTGAGGCCAATGCGGCTGTGGTTTTCTCTATCTGCGCGGTGGTCGCGGCGTGCGCCTGGGCCGCGTTTTTCATGGTGATGTTGTACTTGGACGCGGCGCGCTCAGCGGAGTTATACCGCGCCTGCGCGGCCTTGAGCGCAAGGGCCGTCTTTTCGGTGGGATTGGCAAGATGAGCCCGTTGCGCCTTTTGCAGATGCCCCTCGGCGGCGAGCAGTCCAGCGGCCTTGGTGGAAGCGCCCTGCAAACCTTTCAGCCCGGCCCGCAGGCTCTTGACTCTGGCATCCACGGTGGCAAAGGTCGCGCCCACAGACGCGCCCGTGACGGCGCTCACTGTAAAGGCTATGCCCAATGCGGTGTTGCCCATGCCCTAACCCTTGTTGATTTCCGCTTCCAGAGCGTTGGCCCCTTCCAGCCACCAGAGCGCCTCGTCATAAGACAGGTCCAGCACATCGCTCAGCCCCCAGCGCGTCATGCGGCACAGGGCCAGAACCGCCTCGCGGATGCTTTCGTCATTTGGATGCGGTCCGAAATCGGACGAAGATATCCGTCAACCTCCCGTAGTCAGCGGAATCCAGCTGCTCGATCTCCTCCAGGCGCAGACCGCAGAGAGCGCCTATGAGCTTCATTTCGCCGACCAGATCCTCGCCGCTCTTGACCGGATTGAGCCGCAGATCCTTCATGACGGGCCGCCGTATGGTCACTTCCGTCAGCAGTTTGTCGGCAAGCTGTGCCGGATAGTCCAGCCTGATGGTTTCAGAGCGTTTTTGTTCCATTTAGTCACCCCCCAGATCCTTGCGCACCTGTTCCAGCTGATCCACGCCCATGATGCGGCAAACAAAGTTGAGCTTGTCGATTTCCAGCGCTTCCTCGCCGCCCAGCCACATCTTGATGTAGGAGCACTCAAGCTCTGTCTCGGACTCCATTTTCTTGGCCGCCTCAACTTTGCCCACGCCCACCTTTTTGGGCATGCCGCGCAGCACAACCTTGACTGCCTCCGGCACGGAGTCGCCGGAGCCGGAATCGTGGTACTGGATGGAGCCGTACACCTCCAGATGGTGCGTTGTGCTGGACAGGAGCGTGATGGCCTGCCTGTTGGGCACGTTCCAGTTGAATTTGAAGGGCAGGGATTTGAAATGCCCCATGACCGGGGTTTCCAGCTCCCCGGCAATACCCAGGCCGGAGAGGGATTCCGTGATATATTCCAGACTGGGCAGTTCGGCATTGGCCGTGCCCAGCAGTTCCGTACTGCCCGCGTAGTATATTTTCGCGTTGATCAGTTTGTCCGGTATGCGGTTGGCCGAAGGCAGGGTAAGCGCCATGATCGCCTCCTATGCGGCAAAGAGGGTTTGAATGTAGTACATTGACATAATTAAATTTTAGCAATAGATTATTCCAAACGCAATAGCGGGAGGGATAATACCGTTTCCTCTGGCTGTTGTCATAAACTTCGAAAATAACCCATTATAATAC
>JAISOT010000205.1 GCA_031275465.1 Desulfovibrio sp. | reverse complement strand
CAGCGCTCCGCGGACAACGGCCTCGTTGCCCAGCAGGAGACGGCGTTCACCCTTTGCGCCGCCCAAAAGCGGATTGCTGCTCATACTTCCTCGCAAAAAACATGTTTTATACTTTTCCGCCCTCGCTTCGCGCCAGCGAAAAAATATAAAACATCAACGCTTGTTGCCGCGCGGCGTCGCCGGCAGTCTTTTATGGTTTGCCCGTTTCTTCCCGCGCAAGCGCCGTGGCCCTGGCGCGGAAATAGTCGCCCTCCCGTCCGGGGGCCGCGCTTGCCAGGTTTGCGTAAACGCCGGCGGCCAAATCCTTCTGTCCGGCGCTGACGGCCGCCTCGGCGAGCATCTGGCGCAATTGCGGCGTACGGGCCTGTTCCGGCAGGCGTTGTTCAGCCTCCCTCAACAGGTTTACCGCGTCGGCGCTTTTGCCGTCCCTGAGCAGGGCGCACGCCTGGGCAATCATGGCGGCCGTTCCGAAGGCGCCCTTGCCGCCCTGTCTGGCGGCATCCGCGTAAGCTGCGGCGGCGGCGGCATAATCCCCGCTTTCCACGGCGCTTTGTCCAAGCGTCATGTACACGGCGAGCTTCGCCTTTTCAGGCGCTGAGAGGGCCAGAGCCGTGAGGGCCGCGACACGTGATTCTCCCCGGCCCGTCATGGTGATGCGCGCCAGTTCGTCCGTGACCTCGGCGCTTTTTGCGCTGTCGCGCCATTGCCATATTCCCGTCCCCGCGACCAGCAGCAAAAAGCACACAACCAGTCCGGCTATGACGCTTGCGTGACGCAAAATAAAACGCAGCAGCGGCGTGCTTTCAGCGCTGGTTTCCGTCTGGATTTCATCCAGCAGCGAAGGGGCGTCCGCCACTTGATTTTTTTGCGGATTCATGTATCAAAAACTCCTTAACAGAGACATGCGTACCGCGTTTACTACGCCCAACACCATCTCTTGTCAAACTTCCACCTTCGGGGATTGCTATGATGCAGGAAATGACGCGTCTCGGCGAGCAGGCGAAAGCGGCCGCCCGCACTTTGGGCAAAAGCCCGCCGCGCGCCAAAACAAATGCGCTCGACTGTCTGGCGGAACTTCTCGCGCGCCGGGAGGCGGACGTCATTGCCGCCAACCGTGGGGATGTGGAGGCCGCCCGCTCCGCCGGTCTCGACAAACCGCGCCTGGACCGCCTCACTCTGACGCCGGCCATACTGGAGGAAATGCGTGCCTCCTGCCGCCATGTGGCGCAATTGCCCGACCCCGTCGGCGTGACGGAAAGCCAGTGGCAACGCCCCAACGGTCTGCTGGTTGGGCGAATGCGCGTGCCGCTCGGAGTTATAGCCATAATTTACGAAGCGCGGCCCAATGTCACCATAGACGCCGCCATTTTGTGTCTCAAGGCTGGAAATGCCGTAATTCTGCGCGGCGGCAGCGAGGCCTTGCGTTCCAACATGGCCCTGGCCGGCCTGCTGGGCGAGGCGCTGACGCGCGCCGGCCTGCCCGCCGGGGCGGCGCAACTTGTCCCCACCACGGACAGGGCGGCGGTAACGGCTCTGTGCAAGCTTGACCAATATATTGACGTCATCATCCCGCGCGGCGGCGAAGGCTTGGTGCGGGCCGTGACCGAGGCGGCCGTCATGCCCGTGCTCAAGCATTTCAGGGGCGTCTGCCATGCCTACATAGATGCCGACGCCGATATGGCGGAAGCCCTCGAAATCGTCTTCAACGGCAAAGTTCAGCGCCCCGGCGTGTGCAATGCCCTGGAATGCCTTCTTGTACACCAGGATATCGCCGCCCGCTTTCTGCCCCTGGCGGCCGGAAAGCTGGGCGGCGCCAGAGTGGAGTTTCGCGCCTGTCCCCGGTCCCTCCCACTGCTCGGACCGACGGCCAAAGCTCAAGAAGCGCAGGATCTCGGACAGGAATTCCATGATCTGATCCTGGCCGTCCGCGTGGTGGACGGGCTTGATGCCGCCCTTGACCACATCGCCCGCTACGGCTCAAACCACACGGAGATCGTCTGCACGACAAACCTTGACACGGCGCGGCGCTTTCTGCGGGAAGCGGACGCCTCCATGGTGGCCGTCAACGCCTCAAGCCGCTTCAACGACGGCGGACAACTCGGCCTTGGCGCGGAAATCGGCATTTCCACCTCAAAGCTGCACGCATATGGCCCCATGGGCGTGCAGGAACTGACCGCAACAAAATTTGTGGTAATCGGACAAGGCCAGGTGCGCGAATAAATGCCGGATACTCCCGCCTGTCCCGGCAGGCTTGTACTGGGCGGGGCTTTCAACCCGCTGCATGTCGGCCATCTGCGCTTTGCCGTTGAGGCGCTCGAATCTCTGAGCCATCTGGTGGACGGCGTGGATCTGACACCGACAGCCATACCGCCCCACAAGGATGCAAAACATCTACTGCCCTTTGACCTCAGAGCCGCCATGACGGATGCCGCTGTGGCAAACATGCCCGGGCTTCGCTGCAACCGCATGGAAGCCCGGCGCCAGGGGCCCTCGTACACCTGGGATATGCTTTCGGCAGCCCGCGTCCAATCCCCCGGCACAGATTTTTATTTTTTGGTCGGCATGCCCGATTTCGCCCTTTTGCCAACCTGGTTCCGGGGACTGGAACTGCCCCGCCTCTGTCATTTTGTGGTTGCGCCGCGCAACGGCATGGGAGCGGAAAACTTTGTGGCCGCCGCCCTCCGATTTTGGCCTGCGGCGCAGGAACGTTCTCCTCTTGCGCCCGGCGGCCTGTGCATGGCTCTGCCGGGCGGCGGCCTGGCGCATTTTCTGTCGCTGCCCGCTCTGGAAATCAGCGCTTCGGACATACGGCGGCGCTGGCTTGCCGGCCGCAGCGTCGCCTGGCTTGTTCCGCCCCCTGTCGAGCGGCTTCTGGAACAGGCGCGCCATATCGCCCAAACCCGATGGGGCGGAAAAACGCGCGACTGACGTCAACGGTTCGGATTGCCTGTCGCCCTGCGGCGCGCGTGTTTTGAACGAGTATAACCTATGCCGACCGCTCCTCCCAGAGAACTGCGGGAACATATCGCCCGCGCCGGCGGCTATCTGCGCCGCAATGACGTGGAACGCGCCATTGCTTCCATCTGCGCCGCCCTGCGCCTTGTTGGCGCTCTTGGCCTGAGCGGGCGCGCCAGAACCGAACCCGACATTCTTATTGCGGAATTTCTGCATGATCTCGTGTCTCATCCTGACATGGCCTTTTTGATGGATCCGGGAAATACGGGCACGCCCAGGGAAATTCCGCACAAGCCGGGGCAGGAGAGCAAATTGCGCGTTGTGCTGGAAGGCCTTGCCAAACTTGTCAGGGAAAAATCCCCGGCGCGCCTGCAGCGTGAGGCGGGGGAACGCCTTGCGCGTAAAAGAAACCTGATTGAAAGCGGGCTGCAATTCCTGCACCAGGGCCAGACAGCAAAGGGCAATGCCTTTTTTAAGCGTGCCGCAGAGGAATTCGGCGATGACAAAGGGATATATCTCCACCTGGCGCGGCTTTTGATGGAAACCGGCCAGACGCTGTCTGCGGCGGAAATGTTTGAGCAGGCCATGGAAGCCCAGCCGCGGGAACCAGCAGCCTATACGGGGGCCGTAAAGGCTTGGATGGAACTGCGCGAGCGCGAGAAGGCCGAGACTGTCTACAAGGCCATGCTGCGCGCCCTCCAGACTGACCCACAACAGGCGGACGCGCTGGAAGCGCTGGCGGCTCTGGCGGCTCTGGACAAAAAATAAAAAAATTGTACGATTGCGCCGTGCCGCCTGACAAAAAGAACGCACGGCGCGCACGCGGAGAGGTAGCGAAGCGGCCGTAACGCGCCCGACTCGAAATCGGGTTGTCCCGGAGACGGGGCACGTGGGTTCGAATCCCACCCTCTCCGCCAAATTTAATAATATCAAACAGTTCTTATAGAAATGGAGCATGCTGCGACTTGCTCCATTTCTATTTTCTTGATTTTTTGCTCCAATTTTGCTCCACTCAGTTTGAAAAAACGGCGTGAAAACGGAGGGAGAAAATGGCGAGCATCAGGAAGCGCGGCGATCTGCAATGGGAGGCGAGGATACGCCGGAAAGGGTATCCTGTGACGTGCAAGACTTTCAATACGAAGGCCGATGCGGAGAAATGGTCGCGGGACGTGGAAGGCGAGATGGACAGGGGTATATTTGTTTCGCGGGTCGAGGCGGAAAATACCACGCTTAAGGAAGCTCTTGGGCGTTTTGTTACCGAATACGTTCCGCGATATAAGCACCCCGAGGTTCAGCGGTACACTGCCGGGGGCCTGATGAGGCGAAAATTTTCATCCAGGTTTTTGGCGGCAATCCGGGTCAAAGATATTGCAGAATACATACAGGAGCGGGAAAACGAAGGCATGAGCGGCAATACCATCCGGCTTGATCTCGCCTTGATGTCCCGCCTGTACAATATCGCCCGAACTTCCTGGGGGATGGAATCCCTTGTGAACCCCGTCCAGCGAGTTCCCAGACCGAAAATCAACACCGGACGAACCCGCCGTCTTGAGGGAGATGAGGAAGAGCGACTGTTAAACGCTTGTAGCGATACGTTCAGGCATATTGTAAAATTTGCGGTGGAAACGGCAATGCGCCGATGTGAAATCGCCTCTATCGAATGGAGATACGTTGACCTGAAAAAAAGAATAGTTTACCTGCCGACAACAAAGAACAACGAAGAACGTATCGTTCCTCTTTCTCCCTCCGCCATTCATATTTTGCAGGAGCTTGAGAATAGCAGGACAAACGAGTCTGTTTTCGGAGTATCACCGGAAGCTGTCACCCATGCGTTTATCAAAGCCTGCAAAAAAGCGGGGATTGAAGATTTGACGTTTCATGATCTACGGCATGAGGCCACGTCTCGTTTGTTTGAAAAACACTGACCTCGACGTTATGGAAATAAAATCCATCACAGGCCACAGGTCGTTGCAGATGTTGGCCCGATACAGCCATTTGCGGACTGTAGTAGTTCAGACTTGATCTGACAGTCGGCTCCGTTTTGATAGCTCCGATTGCCTGATTAGTTGAGTTGAGTTGTCCGACCTTTTCCTTCCAGATATGTTTTCCATCAAAAAGAATGCTTTCAGTTGTTCCATCAAGTCGGATTGACGAAAGAATAGTAACGGTTTGCGGCCCGATACCCTTCATCCGCATCAGGCGTTTGCGATAACGTACGGTATTTTTCGCACATTTGAAAAAATGGAAGTAGCCCGCCAAGTCGGTTAGGTTTGGTCATAGCCAAACAACCACCAGACCGACAAGGGAGGGCTACAGATGGAAA
>JAISOT010000196.1 GCA_031275465.1 Desulfovibrio sp. | reverse complement strand
AGAAGCGCTTCTTCGCCGAAGTGGACCATTCCGGCAATGCCCGCGTGCAGGCTGTAGCCGGCGCGGTTCAACACGGAAGACCACTGGCCGTTCAGCCCGAGGCGGCCTTTTTCATTTTCGAACACGGAGGAACCGGCAATATCAAGGCTCAGGACGAGGCTGTCGAAATGCAACGCTCCTGTCCGGTTCCCGCCCTGCCCGGAAGAAGTTTTTCCGGCCTTTTTCCCGGACGGGAGCGGGCGCAGCGCACCCTGGCTGACCCCCACGTCCACCCTGCCGGTCAGTTTTTCAAGAAATTCCGCAAGGGCGCGACCCTGGCTTTTAATATTCACGTCCGCGCGCATATTTCCCGAGTGCACGGGCAAAGCCTCCAGCGACCGGGCCAGTTCCTCTCCGCGAACATTGCGGAAATGCGCGCTGATGGCGTAAGGATGCTGCGCGCCGCCGCCGAATATGGCCTGTCCCTGTACGTTGCCGCCGTACAGGCCGGCTGTCGCCGCGAGCAGCGTGTCTTCCAGCCCGTTCTCATCCAGTTTTCCCTCATGGATGACAACTTTGGCATCTTCAAGAACCAGTGGACCATAGCCCAGAAACTGCGCGCCCAGGCGTATGTCATAGCCAAGGCCGGCTTCGCCTGGCTTGAGGGGCGCTCCCGGCACAGGCGTCAGAGGCCTGTGGGCGAACGGCGGGGGGGAAGGCATGCGCCCCGCGGCCTCAGGCAGAGCCTCAAGGAGTTCCAGCCGCTCGGTCTTCAAATCCAGGGCCACTCTGGGCTCGGCCCAGCTTTTCACAGTACCGGAGCCGACAAAACGCGCTCCGGCCGCATGGGCGGCAATGGAAGGAACATCAAGGCCTTTCCCATCCATGGAAAAATCCAGGACGGCGTCAGTGACATCGTCAAGCGCCCGCTGCAGACCGGGCGGGAGTATGCGTCCAAAACCGAGCCAGCGGCTCAGGCTGACGCGATGCACCTGTAACCTGCCTTTCAGGCTGAAAAAATCTCCCGATGCTGGAGGGTATTGCGCATCCGCCCCGGCATTCTTGCCGGACTGCACGGGCGGAGGAACAACAGTGATGCGCAAACCGGACTCGGATGCGGCAGAGCGCGGCGCGTTCTCCGGAGCAGCGCCGGGAAGCGCCAGCACGGCGTCGAGGCTGGCCGCGTCATTGTCAAGCCGGATGGCGATGTTCTCCATTGTGACCTGCTGAGGCGCGCTGCGCGCCCGTCTGTCGCCGTCGCGCAGAAAAACAGATCCTCCAAGGAAAAAAGGCAGAGAGACCCCGTCCCTGTGAAGATTGCCTCCGATTTCCATTCCGCACTGCCGGCGGCCGTCGCTGGCCTTGGTCATGTCCGCCGTCAGATTCACGCCGGAAATCAGAAGAGAAGGCGCACCATTTTCCACGACAAAAACTTCGCCGTTTTTCACAGTCAGTTCAATGTCGTCAGGCCCCTCCACGCTGTCGTCCGGCCTGGGAGAAAAAAGCATGCCAATGCCCGACGGCACGGCGGCAGAGCTGCCGACCCGCAGAACCGGATGCGTCAATTCAAGAAAACCCGGGGTGAACACGCCCCGCAACATGGCCGCCATATCCGGACGCAGCCGTATCTCTTTTGCGGAAAAATGCCAGTCGTCGCTTTCAAGGGAAAAGTCGCCCGCAACCAGCGCTGGCGCCGGCCAAAAGGCCACGTCCACGCGCGGCAGCCGGATCGACAGGCCGGCCCCGTCGCGCGTCAGCGTGTCAACATACCTTTGGGCTATGGCTCCGGAATTATGCCGCAAATAAAAAAAGGCGAGGAGCAGGGCAAAGGGCACGGCAAGAAGCAGAGCCGAGCCGGCATACAACAACACACGCAACCTGCGGGATTCAGCCGGCATGATTCGTGCCTTTTCTTCCATGTCTGTTAGTAAGTTAAGTATGGTATAAGCAACACTGCCGCCGGACAACCGGCAAACCGCGCAACGTCCGCCTTCTGCAACGCCCGGCGAAATCAAAGGCTTCTTTGCGCTTGAGAAACCGCGCAAGATATTTTACAATTCTTTCCGTTAGTACCCTATTACTATCTGAAACCGTTACGGTACGCAATAATTATCCGGTCTTCCGTTTTTCGGGATTCCGGACGCCACGCGCGAGCAAAACAGCCATGCAGAATCTTCTGTGGATCGGCAGCCCTTTTTTCTGTGGGGAGTTGCAGCCCTGCGGCTGGACCAAGGTGGCGCTGCACAATTTTGAAGACGCCCGCGTTTTTTGCTGGGAAGAACTGGTGCATCTCGCCGGATTTACGCCTGATGTCCTGGTGGTGGCGGACAAAAGCCGACCGCCCTTTGTGTTGGGCGTGGAACATTTTCCCTGCCTGACTGTTTTCTACAGCGTGGATTCGCACATACACAGCTGGCAACCCCGCTACGCGCAGGCTTTCGACGTCTGCCTGTTCTCCCTGCTGGACCACAGGGAGCGCTTTGTCACGGCAACGCTGCCGCCGGAACGCGTCCTCTGGTCGCCCCCCTTTGCCAAAAGCGCGGACAGGCCGGACGAGGCTCAGAGCAGGATCTGGGATTGTCTTTTCGTGGGAACCGTCAACGACAATACTCCACGGCGCGCCGCTTTTCTGCAAGAGTTGGGGAAACGCCTGCCGGGGCTGCATTGTACGCGCGGCGATTACCGCGAACTCTACCCCAGGGGCCGCGTGATCCTGAATTATTCCGAGCATGGGGATCTGAATTTCAGGGTGTTTGAAGCTATGGGCTGCGGCGCCTGCCTGGTCACCCCGCGTGTGCGTCACGGCCTGACGCAGCTCTTTGTGGACGGTGAACATCTGGTGGGTTACGCTCCCGACAATGTGGGCGACGCATTGTACCGGATCGATTTTTTGCTCAAGAATCCGGATATCATCAGGCATATCCGTGCGGCGGCTCTTGAAAAAATTGACGCGGAACACAGGGCGCGGCACAGGGCGCAGGCCTTTACGGACTTTCTGTGCGATATCTGGATGCAGGATCCGGTTTCCCTTGTAGCGGCGCGTCGCGGCAGAGCCGGGGAAATTCGGGAAACCTGCCTGAAGCTTGTCTATCTGCTGTGGGCTCATGACGTGACGCAGCCGACTCTCAAGGAAGCCTATCTCGCCGCGTCCAGAGGGGACTTTGGTCTGGCCGGGATCTGAAGGCGGCTCCGTCCGCCCCACGATAATTTCAATGCTTGTTGTCCGCGGCGGAATCAAAATGCAAATCCAGCGCCGGGTCAAAAACGCCCTTTTTTGGGGGCGCTCCTGTTTCGGGCATGGTGAGGGGACTTTCAGTGACGCGGTCCGGCGGCGGACAAGCGTCGTCCTGCATTGCCCTGCCCAGAACCGTCGCGTTCAAGCCGGCTCTGTCCGGGGCCGGCAGCCGGGTTTCAAGCGTGCGCAACATATCCTGCGTTTTGAGAAGCTCTCCGCGCAGAATTTCGTGCCGCTGTCCCGAAACGCGCATCATATAGAACAATACCAGCGCGATCCCGAAAAACGCCAGGAATATGAACGCCATCACAGAAAACATAAAAAACTCCGGTAAACAGCCCTGAGATAGTATGCCTTCCAAGCGTCTTCTTCGTACACCTTCGGGCTGTTTAGGGCAAGGGAGATTATGTCTAAAACAAAAGATACCCCGCGTATGGTCATGGCCGATGAAAAAGGCAATATTTACGATGACCCGCAGTTGTTGATGGTCTGCCGCCGCGGCGGGGAATGGAGCTTGCCGCGACCTGACGAGCTCATTCCCCTGCCGCGGGAAAGCGAACTTTTTCTTTTGCCCGGACGCAGGGCCGTCGGTTTTGACCCGGACAGCGGAAACATTGAATGCGCCGGGCAAGCGGCCGTGGCGGCTTTCGTCGCGCCGGGGCATACGCTTTCGGCGCACCCGGCCTACAATACGGAAACCGGCGCGCCACCGCTGCCGTTTTTTGCTTACGGGGCAGTGGGTTTTGCCGATGGACGCCTTCACGTCTGCGCCCGCAGGGTGGATGCGGACCCGCGGCAGCAGTTCGCCGACGTCGCCGAAACCCGCATGGAACAAAGCGCGCGCCGTCTCTTGCGGCAATACCCGCATAACCGGCTCATCGGGCATATTGTCAACAATTGCGTGTTGCGCTATGCCTGCCCGGCAGCCCGCAATTTTGCGCTTGGCCGCTATGAAGCCCCCCTCCCTACGCAACAGGCCTGCAACGCCCGTTGTGTAGGCTGCATTTCAGAGCAGGACGCCGACTCCCCCGTTCCTGTGACGCCCCAGCGCCGCCTCGCGTTCATGCCGGACGCGCGGGAAATTGTGGAAATCATGCGCCTGCACGAACAGCGCGAGGTACGGCGGCCCATCTATTCCTTCGGCCAGGGTTGTGAGGGAGATCCGCTTATGGACGCGGAACTGCTGGCCCGAAGCATTGAGACGTTCCGGACGGCGGGCGGCAAGGGCACCATCAACTGCAACACCAACGCGGGACACACGCAGGCTGTCATCCGCCTTGCGGAAGCCGGGCTGACAAGTCTGCGCGTGAGCCTGAGCAGCGCCCGCGAAGACATCTACCACAGCTATCACCGCCCCAAAAATTACGCCTTCAGCGACGTGCGCGCCTCCATACGCGCGGCGCGAGCGCGCGGAATTTTTGTCTCCCTCAATCTGCTGTTTTTTCCGGGGGTCACCGATACTGAAGACGAATTGGCGGCCCTCGCGCGCTTGGTCGAAGAAAACGGGGTCAGCATGGTGCAATGGCGCAATCTGAACATTGATCCTGAATGGTATTTTTCAACAGTCCGCGGCCTATGCAAACCCTCCCCCTGCATGGGCCTTGCCGCTTTTATGAAGCGTCTGAGAAAAACTTGTCCCTGGCTGCGTTATGGCTACTTCAATCCCTGGCTTGGAGAAAAGGCCGAAATCGCTGCCCCGGCTCCAATGGAGGCAACTTGACTTCAACTATGTGAAAATACTTATTAAAATATGATAACGCCCTGATTGACCCGATAGTATTGCAAGAGTTTGACAGCCCGTTCCCTATGGGGCATTATTCGGCCCGTGGTTTTTTATTCGGGAACAGAAACTTTCAGCTGAAATGGTTTGTTATCGGGAGGTCTTGTCATGAAACGTCGTGACTTTCTAAAGTGGCAAATGGCCGGCATCAGCCTGCTCGGCACAAATATACCTCTGCTTGCGGCTGCTGAAAAGACTTTCGCCGACTCCCCGCCGGACGTGGCTGTGGCCAAGGGCGCGCCAGGCCCCGCCACAAGGGCGGCGGTAAACCAGATAGGAGGCATGGGGCGTTTTGTCAAAACAGGGCAGAAAGTGGTTATCAAACCGAACATGAGTTTCGCCCGGGATCCTGAAAGCGCCACGAACACCCATCCCGAAGTGATCAGGGAAGTGCTTGTCATGTGCAAAGAGGCTGGAGCGGGCAGGATTCTTGTACTCGACAATGTGTTGCAGGACGCTGAACTCTGCCTGAGCCGCTCCGGCATACGCGATGTTTGTAATGCCTTTCAGCCGGGCATCTGCCACAACCTCGCCGGCGCGTCATTTTTTGCCGAGTCCGCCCTGCCCCAGGCGGTGGAGATGCGTAGCAACGCATTCATGCGTGACGTGCTTGAAGCCGATGTGATCATTGCCGTGCCGGTGGCCAAATGCCACGGTTCAGCAGGCGTGTCCCTTTCCCTCAAAGGGCAGATGGGTTTGATTTATGACCGCCGCAGCATGCACTCGCGCTATGACCTGGGGACTTCAATCGTTGACTTGGCCACGCGCGTACGGCCGGCTCTGGCCATTGTTGACGCCACAAGGGTGCTTACCACCAACGGCCCCGGCGGCCCCGGCAAGGTGATAACGCCGGGTGAGGTTATCGCGTCGGCGGATCCTGTGGCGGCGGATGCGACAGCCGTTGCTTCCTATGAATGGTATGGCCGCAAGATGCAACCGCGCCAGGTGCCGCATTTGCGCCTTGCCCACGAGCGGGGGCTTGGCCGCATGGATGTTGAGGCCCTTGTGACAAAACGGGTGGCCGCCTGACTGACCGTGAATATTTATTTCCGTAAATAAAAACAAGTTCTCCCTGTTTCCCCATGCCGCCGCGGCGGCGCGGGGAAACAGGGAGAATGCCGCGGCATGGCGCTGCGGGCTCACATTTCCCACAACATGCCATGAAACCTTTCCGCAGACGCGCCTCCGGCATTCTGGCGCACGGCGCGCAAACCGCAAGCCTTTTGTTGTTCTGGTTCCTGCTCTTCAGCACGGCCTGGCCTTTGGCTGAAATGTTGCTGCCGGCGGACTTCTTTCTGCATATGGATCCCCTGGCGGCCGTGCTGGCGCCGTTGGCCGGCCGGGAATGGGGAGCCATACTGGCGCCGGGGATCGCGATTCTTGCG
The DNA here is from genome assembly GCA_031275465.1 of Desulfovibrio sp. Lineage (GTDB taxonomy): Bacteria > Desulfobacterota > Desulfovibrionia > Desulfovibrionales > Desulfovibrionaceae > Desulfovibrio. The sequence continues at coordinate 6,178 of JAISOT010000196.1, read as the reverse complement.
CTCAGCTTTGCGGCGGGGCGTTTTTTCTGCGGCTGGCTGTGCCCGTTCGGCGCCACTCTTGATCTTGCGCGCCGGTTGCTGCGGGCAAGGGATCCCGACGCATCAAAAAAAGTAAAAGATACTTTCGACGACGGGCTGGAACGCAGGGGCCGCAACGTCAAATTTTTTGCGCTGGCAATCATGCTCGGCGCGGCTGTCCTCGGAGTCAACGACTTTTACTGGGGTTCCCCCATTCCGCTGATTACGCGCTTTTACGCGCTCCTGGCGCATCCGCTCCTCCTTTTCCTTTCCAACCTTGGCCTGACCTTGGGGCAACCGATCTTCGCGGTTTTGGACATGCAGGCACTGCGGTATCTTGACGTGCCCGCGCGCCGTTTTGACAGCCTGTATTTCCTGCTGGCCTTTTTCGGTCTTCTGTTTTGGCTGGAGCGCCGGTATCCGCGTTTCTGGTGTCGCTGTCTCTGCCCGGCCGGCGCCCTGCTCGGCCTTGCCTCGCAACGCCCCCTGCTCAGGCGCAGGGTAACCGGCTGCGCGCAGTGTTCGCGTTGCGCGCGGCTCTGCCCCATGGGAGCAATCAACCCGCAAACCATGCAGACGCGACATGGTGAATGCCTCGTCTGCCGCACTTGCGCGGACGCCTGCCCGGCGCGGGCCATTACCTTTTCCCCTTGGGGGCTGGCATCCCGGTATGTTATGGAGAACGCGTCCGTCAAATCGGAAAGCGCGGCAAAGTTGGCCATCCCGGACGCGCCTGAGTTCAAAGTCTCCCATTTGCCCCCCCTGCCCTCGCGGCGGGCTTTTCTGGGCTCCGCGGGGCTTGGCCTGCTTCTCGCCGGCGTGCAGCGTTCCGGAGCGCACAGCCTTCTGAACGCTGACAACCGCCAGGTATCACCAGCCTGCATTCGTCCACCCGGAGCAATTCCTGAACCGGCTTTTCTGGCTCTTTGCCTGCGTTGCGGGGAATGCATGAAAGGTTGTCCCTCCAACGCCCTGCAGCCCGCCTGGCTGGCCGCCGGTCCTGAAGGATTGTTCAGCCCCGTCCTCACGCCAAGGCTGGGCCCCTGCCTGCCGGACTGCAATGCCTGCGGCCGCGTATGCCCCACACAGGCCATCAAAGCTTTACCCTTGGAAGAAAAACGCTGGGCCCGCGTGGGCACAGCTGTTGTGCTGCAGAACACCTGTCTTGCTTGGGCTCAGGGCCGCGCTTGCGTCGTCTGTCAGGAAGTCTGCCCCTATGGCGCGGTGAAATTGCAGAAGATGGAAGGCTTTGCCGTACCCGCGCCTGTTGTCGACAATAACCGATGCTACGGCTGCGGCTACTGTGAGCGCCACTGTCCGGTGCTGGTATCCGCCATTGTGGTGGAACCGCTCAATGCCCTGCGCCTGACAAGCGTATCCTACAAGCAAACCGCGCAGGCGGCGGGCATGGACTACGCGCCGTCCGATTCACATGGCGGCAAAAGGCCGGATGCCGGACACGCGCAAGACTTGCCCGAAGGAAGCCTGCCGCCGGGATTCAGTGAATAAGCCTGCCGGACAACGGCGCGGCGGCGGCCTGGACCGGGCTGAAGCCGGATTACGGTTTGCGCGTTACGCAGAAAAGTTCATCATGACCAAGTTGTTCCGCCTTGCAGAATTTGCCCGAGGCCACGGCCAGTATTTCCTGATAGATGATGTCTCCCATTTCGCTCAGGGATTTTTTGCCAAGCAGCACTTCTCCCGCATTGACATCCAGATTTGTGACCATCCGCTCAAAAGTTCTCGGGTTTCCGGTTATCTTGATGACCGGAACTCCGGGAAACCCTGTCGGTGTGCCCCGGCCGGTTGGAAAGCACATGATCTGCGCTCCCGCCGCCGCCTGCCCGGTGGCAACCTCGCCATCGTGTCCGGGGCCGTCCATAAGCAGCAGACCCCGGTTTTTCGGGACGGCGCCGGTGGCGAAAACTTCCACGAATTTCGCCCGTTCGCCCGATTTTTTCATACTGCCGAGAGATTTTTCGACGACGCTTGAAAGCCCGCCGTCATAGTTGCCCGTGGAAATGAGATGGCGGCGGTTTTCATTTGTGGATTCCCTCGTCTGCCGGATCAAGCGGGCTTCCGTGGCGTCAATGGCATCTTTGATGTCCTTGCCGATTTTTTCATTGATGCCGCGCCGGGCAAGGATATGCTGTGTGCCGACGAGTTCGGTCAGTTCGGAGAGGATGGAGCTGCCGCCTTGAGACACAAGCCGATCCGAAGCGAGGCCGAGGGCGGGGTTAGCCACCAGGCCGCTTGTCATGTCGGAGCCTCCGCAGTTCAGCCCGATCATGAGATGGCTGACCGGCGTCTCTCGGCGGCGTTCCCGCGATACGGCCTGGAGCATTTTCCGGGCGATGCGCGTGCCTTTTTCCACCGCCCGGATGGAGTCGCCGATCTCCTGGATGACAACGACGTCAAGCTTTTTGCCCGAGGAAGCGATGCCCTCGGCGAGTTCCGCCGGCGTAAACCGCTCGCAGCCCAGCCCGACCACAAGAACGGCCGCTATGTTGGGATTTCTGCCGATGCCGATAAGCGTCCGGGCCGTGGTTTCAAGATCATTGCCGACCTGGCTGCATCCGACCGGATGGCGGAAAGCAACGCAGCCCGGCACATTGCCGGCAATTCGCTCGGCAACCTTCGCGGCGCAGAAAACGGAAGGAATGACGGCTACATGATTGCGCACGCCGTAACTCCCATCTTCTCTCTCAAATCCACAAAAGGTGTCAGCCATCGCTATCGCCCCCTCAAGCAAACCATATTGTGATTATGCACCCAAGCGCCTTTGGCGACGGGTTTGTTCACGCGGCCGATTTCTTCCCCGTACTTGATGACCTTGCCCTCCCCGGCAATGTCAGAAAGAACTATTTTGTGCCCGAAACCTATGTCCTCCAGGGCAGTTACAGAATATTCCGCGCCGTTACTGTTCCGGACGAGGCAGCTTTCTCCGGCGGCGAGATCAGCGAGGACAACCGCGACGTTGTCGTCCGGGTGAATGGCGAGGGCCGACTTGGCCCCGCAAATATTCAAGAAATCGTTCGAATCCATTGAAACGTCCTTTTGTTGTTGTCCGCCCTGAAACGCTATGAATGACGGGGCGAAAGCCTCAAGGCGAGCCTGCCGTCCCTGTCAAAGGTAACGGGCCGCGGCTCGCCGCAGATTTCAAAGCGGCTTGTGTCGGTCAGTTCTCCCGCGATGGCCTCACTCACATAACATTCCGTCAGAAACAGCGTGTTGGGGATAAAAACCACGCGCATCTTTTCGAGCGGCACCTGGCGAAGACGTTCCATCATGATGCCCAGCGTCTCCTCCTCGGTGTCCCTGTACATGGGAATGAACGCCCGCTTGACGAAGGTCGTGGTCAGGCAGTTGAGGTAAGTCGCCTTGCGGTCGATTTTGTCCACCAGACTTTTGGGCGCGAAGTCGCACAATCCTATGCCGCAGGCATTGCCGTGGGATTCCTCGGAAAGGTCGAGAACGGCAATGCTGGTGACGACGGGCGAATCCGGCTCGGGGACGCGGTCGATGCGCAGGCGGCCGATGATGTTTGTATCCAGGCCGGTTCCGCTGTAATTCTTGCCCATTTCCTCAATCACAAGGGCGTCGATGCGCTCGACAGGCAGGCTTGGCATCAGCCTTTTGGAGTATTCAAGGAGGGGCGGCTCTTCCCTGACGAAGTTTTTCCCTTCAATGGCGACTATTTTCGCCGTTTCCTCATACCCGTTCTCGACAATGGCGATGCCGCCGATCACGGGCATCTTTTCGATAATCAGCGAACCGACGTCAAGCAGAAGCGGAGAAAGAAGTTCGGAGCGGCCCAAATTGTGAAACTGGGCCGCTCCGGGGGGGCCGCCGAGGCCCACCACCAGTTTTTTTAAGAGCCCGCTTTCAACGGAACCCTTGAAGGACGTATGGGTTTTCACCCGGTTGACCGGAATGATGGCATCAACGGCAAAGGCCGACTCTAGCATGTAGGCGACAAGTCCGGAAGCCGTTTTGCCTATCTCTTTGCCCGTATTGCAGGTGACGATTTCGGCCTTCAGGCGCTCCTCGGTGATGCCGAGGCTGTCGAGCACCTCCTTCTGCCCCTCTTCGGTGCCGCCGCCGTGGCTCCCCATGGCGGCAAGCAGAACCGGCGCGGCGCCGGCGTCCTTCAGCATTTGAACGGCGACTTCAAGAATGGTCAGAATGTTTTGTATCCCCCGGCTGCCGACGGTTATGCCCACGCGCTGCCCCGGTTTGACAAAGGGCATGAGACGCGCCATCTCGGCGCGCATCGCCGCCCTGACATCCGTGATTTGCGGGCGCTCAAACGTCTGTCTGACCAGTATCATTTTGGGGTACTGACGGGAACCGGCCATTATTTCTCCTCCCTTGAATCGGCATCGAGAAATTTATGTCAACCCTATAATCGGGAACCAGGTCACAAGGGTAATCGCCCAGAGAATCCAGGCCAGCAGGCCGACGGCAAGGCCGCCCTTCAACAGGTCGGATACGGAAAAGTAGCCCGTGCCGTAGAAGATAATGTTGCCCATGGTGTTGAATGGCAAAAAGAAGGCATATCCCATGAGAATGGCCTGGGGCAGAACAAAGGAGACGATGGGGAAGTTGAAGGACTGGGCTATCCCGATATAGATGGGGATCATGACTCCGGCCATGGCTGTGGTCGTTGACCAGATGATATGACTGAAAATGGAGAAGCCCATCATGATTATGGACAGGGTGAGCATGCCGGTGCCCTGCAGGCCGAAACTGCTGATCAGGTGCTGGATGACCCATGCAAGGGCCTTGGTGTTGTTCAGAACATTGCTCAGAGTGATGACGCCGCCGAAGTAGACAAACAGTTCCCAGGGAATGCCCTTTTGCGCTTCCTTCCACGTGAGTACGCCGATTTTCGGGAGGAGAATGAGTGCGCTGACCACAAAAGCCACCATGGTGGCATTCAGATGGTGCAGCATATCCGTGGCCCACAGCAGGAGGGCCAGGGCAAAGTAGAAGAGGGCCTTCCGTTCTTCCGTCGTGACCGGCCCGAGTTTTTTGAGCTCACCCTCTATATAGTCCAGGCCGCCGGGGATGCTCTTCATTTCCGGCGGAAACAGCCAGTGCAGCACGAACACCGACCCGATCAGCAGGATGAGGGTGGTGGGCACGGCGGCCAGCGCCCAAAATGCCCATGAGGTCTGCGCCGTGGCCCCGCCGATGGCGGCGACTATCACACCTATGGCAATGGGGTTGGGAATGGTCGCTGTCTGGAAGCCTCCGGCCGTGATGCTGGAGGTAAGGGCATTGGCGATGCAGATCAGTTTGCCGAAATTGCTTGTTCCCTTCTCAGCCTTGTAGGTCTGGGCGATGCCCTCGACAATGGGCAGCATGGCGGCGGTACGGGCCGTGTTGGAAGGGGTGAAGGGCGAAATGACAAAATTCGCCAGCATGGGCGCGAACGTCGCTCCAAAGGGCGTTTTGCCGAACAATTTCAATATATGCAGGGAAATGCGCCTCGCGATGCCCGTCTCGATCATGGCTATGGAAATGATGAAACCGGTGACCAGCATCCAGAGCCCGGCTGTGCCGTAGCCGGAAAGGGCGAAGCCCGCCTGCCTGACAAGGGCGCCGTCCTTCATGGCGCCCGTGGGGTTGCCCACCCAGAGATACAGCAAGGGCACGATGATGATGATGCTGGTGGCCACGCTGATGCTGAGCGTTATCCACAGGACGATGGCGCCTGAAAAGATCGCCAGCACCTTGTGTTGCGTGATGGTCATGCCTTCGGGCGTCGGCAGGGCCCAAACGATAAGGGCGACTGCCAGGGCGATGAGCGTACCCCACTTTTTGCCGAATTCGCCAACGGTTACTTTTGACATTTTGGTTTCTCCTTTTATTATAGCATGTTACGCTTGAGATTGTCGCTTGACGGCGAAGTGAATTCGCCTTGCGACAATCTCGCGGCAAGGATTTGCGAACAAATCCTTGCAGAGCGATTTATATATTTTCAATGTGAACTAAATTTCCGCGCTTCCGAAGAAAAAAGTACAAAAATCAAAGCTGTTACAGTTGAAAAAGCTGTGACCGTTTTATTTTTTTGCGACCATTTTGCGACTTGGCGTCGCAAAAAAAATCTTCAGTCGCCTCTTGTCTTCCATATAGACAGACAGTTCCCACAACC
>JAISOT010000161.1 GCA_031275465.1 Desulfovibrio sp. | reverse complement strand
GTTCTCGTTCCAGCCGTCGTACGTGCCAACGGTGATGTTTGCGCCCAGCACCTTGTAGGTCTCGTTCACCCTGGCTTCGGTGATGCGCAGTTTCGCTCCGGATTCGACAGCGGCGGTATGGGAGCCGGTGTCATACGAGATCGCGCCGTCCCCATTCTCGTCCGCCGCGTCCGCCGTAACCACCAGCAGCGATTGTCCGTCGAAGTAGACGTGGGAGCCGTTGTAGCTCCCTGTTTTCGCCTCGGTTACGGCCTGGTCAAGCGTGCTGCCGCTGAGCAGCCGGCCGCTAACGACCAGCCCGTTGCCGTCCGTCAACTGCAAGGCTTTGGCCAGACCCAGGGCCGCTGTGATTCCATCTTCCGTAAGCTTCCCGCCGGGGGCCACGCCGGCGACCTCGCCGTCAAGCCACGCGCCGTTGTCCTGAAGGCCGAAGGTCAGCATGGCGTTCCGCCCCACGCCTGCGGAACCGTCCAAGATAATTTCGCTCGGAGTAGACGATGCTGATGTGGTCAGCACTTCAACATGCGCGCGGTCCGCAGACCAGTCCGGATCAACAAGAAGCATGCCGCCGTTCAGATTCAATGCTCCCACGGACAGGCTGCTGGACGTCATGTCGTCGCTGTTGCCCACATAAACGGTGTTGCCCGCCGCATCCAGCGTACCCACGGTCGCGGTGGTTCCGCCGGTCAGATTGGCGTCGTCGCCCAGGGTCAGCGAAGCGAGATCAAGCGCGGCTTCCTTGGCCGTCAGGCCGTCGGCGGTCGTCTTCACGTCCCCCGCCACCAGAACGCCGCCTTTGACTTCAATGCTCTTCGCGGTCACGTCCTTGCGGATATTTCCGTCTTCCGCCGCCAATCTTCCGGCAACCTGGACAACGCCGGCCCCGTTGATGTTTCCGGACGTCACCTCGCCGACAATGATCAGTGTGGCGTCATCGCCGAGGGTCACATCCTTCACGGCGGACCGCACGGCGGCGGTGCCCAGTACGCTCCCGCTGCTGTCGCCGAGCTCCAGGCCAGCCGCGTCGCCGCCGTCATCACTGACAAGATTGCCGCCCGCCGCTCCGGTCAGGGTTAGCGTTCCATCGGCGGCGACAGACAGGGCCGTTTCTCCGCCGGCCAGCGTCGCGGCCTGGTACGCGCCGGCGAGGTCACCGTTCACGCCCGTGACGACAGCTTCTTCCAGCGCCTTGTTGGTGGAGTTGCCCAGCGACGACACCTCGGCATAGTCGATTTTGCCGTCGCTGATCGCGCTGTTTACGCCCGTAATCTCAGCGTCGGCTACGTCAAAAAGACCGTTGCCGGTCATCAGTGTGCCTTTGAGTGTCGCAAGGTCGGATTGGGAAATGCTGGTGATACCGTTCACCCGCAGCGTGCCGGTCGATTCGACCTTGATTTTTTCGTCCAGGTTGTCCCAGTCTGTTGAATCAGTCATGGACTCTTTGGACACTACCAGCGTGCCCCGCCCCTCAACGTGGATGTCGCTGCCGACCGCGTTTTTCAGTGTGCCCTGGCTCACATCCAGAACGGCGGTAAGGCGGGGATCGTCGTCGCCTACGCCCAGCACGCCGCTTGCCCCGACTTCTATCTTCTTTTCGGCGGCCAGCGTCCATGTGCCGCTCTGGACATCCACGCCGTCGCCGTTGACAAGGACATTCGCGTCAATGACGCCGCTGGCGGATGTGGGCTGACCGGGGCCGAACTGCAATTCTCCCCCGTTCAGCGTCAGGTCGCCGCCCGTCAGGACCGCGTTCGCGCCGTGGAGGGACAGCGTGCCGGCTGTAAAGTCGAGACCGGCCGCGGCCAGCGTCAGACTTCCGCCGTCAACGCCGATGCCGGCTCCAGTCACAAGCGCCAGCGTGGAGCCGGAGAGGGCCAGATTTCTGGCCCGAAGTTCGCCGCCCCGGAGGATGGCGATTTTGTTGTCCGCCGCCGTGCCGGACAGCCAGTCCGTCACGAGCGTAACGCTGTCATTGACGAAGATTCTCCCCAGGCTGTCGTTGTTATTGCCTGATGCGATGTCGCCGCTGGCGATCAGCCGGGCTTTGACGGTCGGCGAACTCTGGTCCTCGTGCCGGCCGATCAGTCTGAGCAGTTGCTCCCCGGTCGCGATGTTCATCCGCGCGCCGCCCGTGCCGGGCATTCCCTCCACCTGAATCACGCCGGCAGTGGAGGCGTCGCCGTTGGACAGCGTCGCACCGGCGGGCAGGTTCAGCGTTCCGTTGACGGTAAACGTCGTGCCGCCAGAACGCTGTTGTCTCCGGACAGTTCCACGGTTTCGCCCACTGTGATCGTCGTGCCCCCAAGTTCGCCCGCCGCCGCGCCGGCGCTCCCCAGCGCCAGGGCCGCGGCCAGGGCCAGCGGGCCGAAGACGTTCAGCATCCGGCATTTGCCGAGCACGGCCCTGTACCGGCTGAGCAGATTGCCCAAAGCGTTTTTCGTCAACATCATAGCCAATCCTCCTTACATGGTTGATGGAACGCCAAAACGGCCCCGCCTCATGCGCGAGGCGGAGCCGCGACCAAACGACAAAAGCCGTTTTTCCCTTTGGCCGGTGAGGCGCAAGGCCTTGCCGGGCAAGGAAAAACGGCTCTTAAACGAAGCTGTTACGAGAGAGAGCAAAAGTCATGCCAAAATCACCCAAAGCGCACGGCGCGGCCCGGCTTTTTTCACGGGCAAGGTGGCGTGGCATCGCGTTCATTATTCAGCGCTCTCCGCGTTCATCAAGAGGTTTCAGTTTCGGCTTGTTTCGGGGTCCGGATGTATGCCCTCTGTATCATCTTTGTCATACAATGGCAAGAGGCAACTGCGCAATCAAGGCGAAAAAAAATCGGCATGGGCCGGCAGGGGTTGGTGAAAGTTGAACGGCCCCGCGATGGTCTGCCTCTTTTCAGCCGTTCGCCCTTGTTGTATAGTATGCGCGCGCGGCGCGTCCGTTCCGGAAGGTTCGGGCGAAAGGCGTTATGGCCCACGGGCGGCGCGGCGCAAGGCTTTTCTGCGGGAGCGGGAATGAAAATGGTTGTCCTGGGCAATCAGGCCGGGGCGTTCGTCAATTTCTGGACCGTGCTTTTGCGGCGCGCCCTTGAGGGCGGGCATGAGGTCGTCTGCGCCGTGCCGGACGGCGACGGGCAGGCCGATGCGGCCCTGGCGCGCCTCGGCGCGCGCCTTGTCCATTACAGGCTGGATCGCAAGGGCGTGAACCCCCTGCGGGACATGCGGACCCTGCTGGATTTGACGCGTCTGCTCAAGGCGGAAAAACCGGACCTGCTCTTCGCCTCGACCATCAAACCCGTCATTTACGGATGCCTGGCCGCGCGCCTTGCGCGGGTGCCGCATGTCTACGCCGCCATTACGGGCCTTGGCTACGCCTTTGAGGCCGATACCGTTTTCAAGAGATGCGTCAAGCTGCTTGGCGTGGCCCTTTACCGGCTGGCCCTGGGCAGGACGGAAGGGATTTTTTTCCAGAACCGGGACGACGCCGGGGTTTTCCGCGAGAGCGGCATAATCGGCGCGGGGGCGCGGGTATTGTTCGCCCGCGGCGTCGGCGTGGACACAAACCGTTTCGCCGCAGCGCCCCTGCCTCCCCCGCCGCCTGTTTTTCTGCTTGTGGCCCGCTTGCTGGAAGCCAAGGGGCTGCCGGAATACGCCGTTGCGGCGCGCATGCTGAAGAGCCGCTACCCGGAGGCGCGCTTTCAGTTGCTGGGGCCGCCGGAACAGGGCTTCGGCAGCGTGGCTCCCGACAGGGTGCGGGGCTGGGAGGCCGAGGGCAGTATTGAATATCTGGGCCGGACGGACGACGTGCGCCCCTGTCTGGCCGCGGCGCATGTGCTGGTGCTGCCCTCATGGCGCGAAGGCGCGCCCACCTGCATCATGGAGGGCATGAGCATGGGGCGGCCGGCCGTGGTGACTGACGTCCCCGGCTGCCGCGAGGTCGTGCGCGACGGGGTGAACGGTTATCTTGTGCCCGTGCGGGATGCCCGCGCGCTGGCCCGCGCCATGGAAAAATATATTCTCGCGCCGGAGAGCGTCGCCCGCATGGGGGCCGCCGCGCGCGAAATCGCCGTGCGGGAATGCGACGCGGAGCGTGTGGCCGCGCGAATGCTGGAAGAAATGAATATCCCTCAGGGGGGTGCGCCATGATAAGCGTGTACCGCAGGGCGCTGCTGCAGGCGGTGGATATTTTCTGCCTGCTGCTGGCTCTTTTCGTGACCGGGCTGACCGCCATTGATTCCGATTTGAGCGTATTTCACGACTACACCGGCGCCTCGCTGTTTACGGTGTTTTTCTACATGCTGTTTTACTATATTCTGGACGCCTACAGCGTGGGGCGGGAAGATTTCAGGGATACCGCCGGGCGCGTGCTGCTGGCCTGCGGGCTGGGCATTATCTCCTCCAGCACGGCTTCCTATTCCTTCGAGCACTGGCGTTTTGACCGTGAAGCGCTGATAATGCTCTTTACCCTCACGTTCTGCCTCAGCCTCGGCTGGCGCTACCTGTATTACCGCAATGCCGACAAGTTCGCGCGTCCCCTGCGGGTATTGCTGATAGGCGTGGACAGCGCCGGCAAGGTGCACGGCCTTTTGTCCGAGGGGCTGCCCAGGGCCGAGATTATCGGCTATGTGGGAGAGCCGGGCCAGGAGCCGCTGGCGGGGCCCTGCCTTGGCGCCCCCTTCAAGGCGCTGGAGGTTGCCGAGGCCAGAGGCGCCGCCGTGATTGTGCTGTTGCCGAACGCTCCCATTGACGACGACATAGCTCACGAACTGCTGGAGGCCAAACTGCGCGGGCGCATGGTGGTGGACATACGCACTTTCTATGAGCATGTCGCCCAGCGGCTGCCGCTTTCCCAAATCAATGACGAGTGGCTTTTGCAGACGGAAGGTTTTTCGCTCAATACGCGCGGCTCGCTCCGGCGTCTCAAACGGGCTCTGGATGTGCTGATTTCGCTTGCGCTTCTCGTGCCCGCCGCGCCCGTCATGCTGCTCACGGCCGTTATCGTGCGCCTGGAATCGCCGGGGCCGGTCATTTACCGCCAGGACCGCGTGGGCCTGCATGAAAAGGAATTCACGGTGTACAAGTTCCGTTCCATGCGCGCGGACGCGGAAAAGGACGGCGCGGTCTGGGCGGAGGCCCGCGACAGCCGGGTGACGCGTTTCGGCAGGTTTATCCGCAAGGCGCGCATCGACGAACTGCCCCAGATATGGAACATTCTCAAGGGCGACATGAGCTTCATAGGGCCCAGGCCGGAGCGCATGGCCTTTGTGCGCAGGCTCAGGGAAACCATCCCCTATTACAGCCTGCGCCATACCGTCAAGCCGGGGCTGACCGGATGGGCGCAGGTATGCTACCCCTACGGAGCTTCGGAAGAGGACGCCCGCCGCAAGCTGGAATACGATCTGTACTATGTCAAGAACATGTCCATCCTTCTGGATGTGCACATCATCTTCAAAACCGTCGGCGTTGTGCTGTTTCCCAGGGGAGCCCGCTGAGCAAAACTGTTTGCGCCTGTTCGCCGGCGGGCCAAAAAACTAATCGGCGTCCCTGTACCGCGCGCCGCCGGCCGCCGAGCCGACCAGCCTCGCGTAGCGCCGCAGCACGGGGTAGGGACAGTCTTTCCGTGGGGCTGCGGGTTCCGCCCCGCGGCGGGCCAGTTCCGCTGTGTCCACAAGCAAATCCAGCCTGCGGGCGGGGATGTCGATATGAATGACGTCTCCCTCGCGCACCAGGGCGATGACGCCGCCCTCGGCCGCCTCCGGCGAAATGTGGCCGATGGCCGCGCCGTTGGTGCCGCCGGAGAAACGGCCGTCCGTGAGCAGGGCGACGTCCCTGCCCAGACCCATGCCGGTGATGGCCGCCGTGGGGGAGAGCATTTCGCGCATGCCCGGCCCGCCGCGCGGCCCCTCGTAACGTATCACGACGCCGTCCCCCGGCTTGATGCGGCCGTCCAGAATGGCGCGCATGGCGTCCTCTTCCGCGTCGAACACGCGGGCGCGCACATCGCGGCGCATCATTTCCGGCGCGACCGCGGACTGTTTGACCACCGCCCCCTCCGGGGCAAGACTGCCGCGGAGAACGGCAATGCCGCCCTGTTTTGAATAGGCGTCTTCAGCCGGATGAATGACGTCCGCGTCCAGTATGCGCGCGCCTGCGATGTTTTCTCCCACTGTTCTGCCGGTGACGGTCAGGCAGCTTTTGTGAATCAGGCCGAGTCTGTCCAGCTCTTTCATCACGGCCGGGACGCCGCCCGCGTTGTCCAGATCGACCATGAAGTGTCTGCCGGCCGGCGAGAGTTTGCAGAGATTGGGACTTTTGCGGCTGATTTCGTCGAATATCTCCAGAGAAATATCAAGACCCCCCTCGCCGAAGACCGCCGGCAGATGCAGAACCGTGTTGGTGGAGCAGCCCAGGGCCATGTCCACGGCCACGGCGTTGGCCACGGCCTTGTCCGTCACAATGTCGCGGGGGCGGATGCCGCGCTTGAGCAGTTCCATGACCTTCATGCCGGCGGTTTTGGCCAGGCGCACGCGGGCCGCGTCCACAGCCGGCACAGTGCCGTTGCCGGGCAGGGCGAGGCCGATGGTCTCCGACAGGCAGTTCATGGAATTGGCCGTGAACATGCCCGCGCAGGAGCCGCAGCCGGGACAGGCCCTTTCCGCCATTTTTTCCAGCTCCTCTTCCGTCATGGCGCCGGCGCGCACACGGCCCACAGCCTCAAAAACAGTGATGAGATCCCCCTTCGTTCCGGGGGCGAGATCGCCGGGCAGCATGGGGCCGCCGGAAATCAGCACGGACGGCAAATTGAGGCGCAGCATGGCCATGAGCATGCCGGGGACGCATTTGTCGCAATTGGGGATGAAGACGAGCGCGTCAAAGGCGTGGGCGCGGGCCATGATTTCAATGGAATCGGCGATGTATTCCCGGGACGGCAGGGAAAAGCGCATGCCCTCGTGGTTCATGGCGATGCCGTCGCATACGGCGATGGACGGAAACTCCAGCGGCGTGCCGCCGGCCATGCGCACGCCGGCCTTGACGGCCCGCGCCAGCGCGTTCAGATGGATATGCCCCGGCACCACTTCGCTGGCGGCGTTGACAACGCCCACCAGCGGCCGTTCCATTTCTTCCCTTGTCAGCCCCAGCGCGTAAAGCAGGGAGCGGTGCGGGGCTTTTTCCAGGCCGCTCTTCATGTCGCGGCTGCGGTTGTCGTTCATGTTCCTGTCCTCGGCTGGCATTGGGTTTTTTATGCCCGCCTGGCGGAAAATGCCGGCGGGGCGCGCTTGAGGGAATAACATTTAGCAAAAAGCGCCCCGCGGCACAAGAAGAACGCTTTCCGGAAGGGAGATTCAGAAGCCGCAGGCGCATCCGTCGCGGCGGGTGTCGCTGGCGGCCACATAGCCCTGATCCGGGTCGTCCGACAGGCGCCATATGAACTGGCCGGCACCCGACTCCCCGTGATACACCGGATCAACGCGGATCGTGTGGCCCATGGCTTCCAGAGCGGGCCGCAGAGCCCCGTCCGCCCTGGATTCGAGATTTACGGAGAAATCGGCATTGATCTTGAAGCGTGGAGCGTCACATGCCGCCTGCGGTTGCTGGCGGTAATCCAGCATGCGGATGAGAGTCTGGATATGCCCCTGGGGTTGAACGTCTCCCCCCATGACGCCGAAGCTCATCCGGGGTTTGCCGTTCTCCGTGAGAAAGGCGGGGATAATGGTGTGGTACGGCCGTTTGCCCGGCGCCACGACATTGGCGGAAGCCGGATCAGCGGAGAAGGCGGTTCCCCTGTTCTGAAGGCTGATGCCGTATTCAGGCACCACTATCCCGGAGCCGAAGCCCATGTAGTTGGATTGGATGTAGGAAACCATCATGCCCTTTTCGTCGGCCGCCGCAAGATATACGGTGCCGCCGGACGGGAGCAGCCCCGGACCGGGGAAGGATGCCCTGCGCCGGTCAACGCTCTTCGCCCGTTCAGCCGTGTAGGCCGGGTCTAGCATCTGTTCCGCCGTCACGCGCATGGAGGCGGGGTCGCCGACATGTCGGCGAATGTCGGCGAAGGCCAGCTTCATGGATTCTATTTGCAAATGCTGTACGCCGGGGGAATCAGGGCCGCCGACGGAAGGCAGATCCCAGTGTTTCAGGACGCCGAGCGCCATCAGGGCGGCGATGCCCTGAGTGTTGGGCGCGATTTCGTGCACTTCGTAACCGCGGTATTTCATGGACAGGGGGCGCGTCCATTCCGGCCTGAAAGCGCGCAAATCGTCGCCGGTCAGCGCCCCGCCGGTTTTTTTCGCCCAATCCTCCACGGTTCGGGCCACGTCCCCTTCGTAAAATTCCCGCGCGCCTTTTTCCGCCAGCCTCCGCAACAGTTTCGCCGCGCCCGGGAAAAGAAATTTTTCGCCTGTCCGGGGAGCGCCGCCGTTGGGCATGAAGGTCTGCGCCCATCCGGGATACTCCCGGAGCAGGGGGACGGCGGCCCCCCACTTGGCGGCCACCACCGGGGGAATGGTGACGCCGCGTTCCGCCGTGTCCGCCGCCGGGCCCAGAATGTGGGCAAAGGGGAGGGAGCCGAAACGGGCGTGCAGTTCCCCCCATGCCGCCACGGCGCCCGGCACCGTGACCGTGTCCCATCCGCGGACGGGGATCACGGCGAGCCCTCTGGCGTCTTCGCCGTGGCGGCGACGGAAAAATTCGACATCCCAGGCGGCCGGCGCCGGACCGGACGCGTTCAGGCCGTGCATTTCCCGCCCGTCCCAGACAATGGCGAATGCGTCGCTTCCCAGCCCGTTGTAAACAGGCTCCACAACCGTGAGCATGGCCGCAGCCGCGAGGGCCGCGTCCACGGCGTTGCCGCCGGCAAGGAGCATACGCAGCCCGGCCTGCGCGGCCAGAGGGTGCGAGGTGGAAACCACGTTGCGGGCGAAGACCGGCGTCCTGACTGTGAGGTACGGATTGCTCCAGTCAAATGTCATGCGTGCCCCCTTGCCCGGACGCCCCGCCGCCGTTTTCGTTCCGGGTCATGCCTGGCTGCGCAGGGCTTTTTCGAGAATATCCAGGGCTTCATCGAAAAGCGCATCCTCAATGGTCAGCGGATAGAGCAGCCGGACGTTATTGTACGCCGGCCCGCAGGTCAGAAGTATAAGCCCGTCCGCCAGGGCGGCCGCCTGCACCCTGGCCGCCGCTTCGGCATCGGGCTCATCCGTGCCGGGTTTCATGAATTCAATCGCCAGCATGGAACCGAGCCCGCGCACCTCGCGGATTCGCGGAACGGCCGCCGCCGCGTTTTCCAGACGGGTTCTGCAGCGTTCTCCGAGCGCCAGGGAACGGCCGCAGAGGTCTTCTTCCTCATACAGGTCAAGGACGGCGTTGACGGCGGCAAGGCCCAGGGGGTTGCCGGCATAGGTGCCGCCGAGTCCGCCGGGAGAGGGGGCGTCCATGATGTGCGCCTTGCCGGAAACGGCCGAGACGGGAAATCCCCCGCCCATGGATTTGGCCATGGTGATGATGTCCGGCTCAACGCCGTAATATTCGCTGGCGAAGATCCTGCCCGTGCGGCCGAAACCGCATTGCACTTCGTCGTGGATCAGCACAATGCCGTTTTCGTCGCACAGCGCGCGCAATCCGGCGATGAGTTCCGCAGGGGCGACGTTGAAACCGCCTTCGCCCTGAACGGGTTCAATAATAACCGCCGCCACGCCGGAAACCTCGACCGTGGTTTTGAACAGATTCCGGATGGCCCGCAGCGATTCTCCGGCGCTGATGTGGCGGGCCGCGCCGGGGAAGGGCACATGGTAGATGTTGCCGGGGAAGGGGCCGAAGCCGACCTTGTAGGGTTTGACTTTGCCCGTGAGGCCGAGGGTCAGGTTGGTGCGGCCGTGGAAAGCGTCACTGAAGGCAATGATGCCCGGTCTGCCGGTATGGCAGCGGGCGATCTTGACGGCGTTTTCCACAGCCTCGGCGCCGGTGCTGAAAAAGGCGGTTTTTTTCGGGGCCGTCCCGGGCATCAGCGCGTTGATCCGTTCGGCCGCGCGGATGTACAGCTCATGGGGGACGACGTGGTAGCAGGTATGGCTGAAGCGTTCCAACTGGGCGGCGACGGCGGCCGTGACCCTGGGGTGGCTATGGCCGGCGTTCAATACGCCGATGCCGCCGGCGAAGTCGATATAGCGTTTGCCTTCGGTATCCCAAATTTCCGCGTTTCTGGCTTTTGCCGCGTAGAAGGCGCACTGGCTTGCGACCCCTTTGGGAATGGCCGCTGTCCGGCGCGTCTGCAGTTCGTTGTTTGTGCCCACGGTATGTTCTCCTTGCGCAAACAGGTTTATGGCGTATGGACGCCGCGTTGTCCGGATCTCTGCCGGAGGGCGTAATAGACGGAAAACGCTGAAAGTATCAGAAACAGCATGGAAACGGGCGTTGTGACGAACGGCAGCAGCGAACCTTTGGTGAGCAGCAGGGCCGTGCGCAGCTGCTTTTCGAACATGGAGCCGAGCACGATGGTGATGACCAGGGGAACCAGGGGATACCCGTGCCTGGAGAGGAAGAAACCCATGATGCCGAAGAGAAAGCTGACCCAGACGTCGGTTATGGAATAGCTTATGTTGTAGCAGCCGATGAGGCTGAAAACCAGAACCAAGGGCATCAGGAAGGATTTTCTGACCCGCAGGACGATCGGAAAGACGCGCGCGCCGATCAGGATCATCGTCAAATACATGCAGACGGTGGCAATGAGAAAGTATATGAAAACGCCGGAAATCAGCTCGGGATGCTCGCTTGCCAGAAGCGGGCCGGGTTCGATGCCGTGAATCTGCAACCCGCCGAGCAGCGCCGCCGTAATGGCGTCGCCGGGAATGCCGAGCGACAGCAGGGGAATCAGCGCGCCGCCGATCCCGGCGTTGTTGGTCGTTTCCGAGGCGACTATGCCCTGGATGTTGCCCTTGCCGAAGGTTTCCGGATTTTTGGAGGCTTTCTTGGCCTGATCGTATGAGACAAAAGTGGAGAGGGAAGCCCCCACGCCCGGAAGAATGCCGATGAAGACGCCGATGAGCGCGGAGCGGAGAAAATTTCCGGCGGACTCGCGCATTTCCCTCCAGGTCATGACGACGCGGCTGACGGACGTCTGGGGGATTATATGGGCGGCGTTCATGTTTTTCAGTTCATTGAACACCTGAGCCACGACAAAGAGGCCGATCAGCGCCGGGACGAAGGATATGCCGCCTTCCAGAAAGGACAGGCCCAGGGTGTTGCGCGCCATGCCGTTGATGGGGTCTATGCCGATGGTGCTGAGCATCAGGCCGAAAGCCGCCATCAGCGCGCCCTTGGGCAGGGAGTCGCCCGACAGGCTGATGACGACGGTCAGGCCGAAAATAACGACGGAAACGTATTCCACCGGGCCGAAGTTCACCGCGAAATTTGCGATGAGGGGCGCGCCGAGCACCAGGAAAAACCAGCCGATCAGGCAGCCGACCAGGTTGCTGGTGATGCCGATGCCGAGCGCCCTGCCCGCCTGCCCCTGCCTGGTCAGGGCGAAACCGTCCAGAGCGGTGGTGATGGACGACGGCGTGCCCGGCATGCCGAGCAGAATCGCCGCGACCAGACCGCCTGAAATGCTGCCGATATAGACGCCGACCAGCATGGAAATGCCCGTGACCGGAGCCATGCTGTAGGTGACGGGGATGAGAATGATCACCGCCAGCATGGCGGTCAGGCCGGGAATTATGCCGAAAATCAGGCCATACAGGGTTCCCAGGCAGACCCAGCCCACTGTCGACCAGCTCAGGGCGGAGGCGAGCGCCTCAAAGACATCCATATGTTCCGCTCCGGACGCTTCGCCTGACGCCGGGCAACGCCCGCTTCGGAAAAGCGGGGATTTGTCCGTCCGCCTCCGTACGGGACGCGTTCGCGTTGGAAACGCTCCCGTTAAAACAGCAGCGCATCCGGCACCAGGAGATTGAAAAACTTGAACGAGTAATGGCAGAGGCCGGTGGTGGTCAGGGCGAACGCCACCGCCGCGGGCACATGCCGCCGGGCGAAAGATTCAAGATACAGCGTCAGGGCGGCGATAAACGTAAAGGTGCTGACGCAGAATCCGATTTTGACAAAACCCAGCAGATACAGAAAAATGCCGAACGACACAAGCTCCAGCCGCATTGCGGTTACGGCCGTATGTCCGGCGCCCGGGCCGCCTCCCCGTTTTCCCCGGAAGATGGAATCGCCGATTGCCCATGCGCAACAGAGAAAGGTCAGGATAGCCAGGGCGCGGGGCAGGCCGTCCGAGCCGAGCAGATCCGCCCGGGGCGCAAGCCCGGTCTGAACTGTTTCCGTCAGGGAAAAAATGGCGGCAATCGCCAAAATTGAGCTCATGATGACATAGTCGGCCGTTTTCATCGTGCGTCTCCTTGTCATGTTATGGGCTACTTCGCGCCGGCCCGGTTTTTTTCGTCTATGCTCCGCTTGAGAATATCCGACAGGTCCGCGAACACCTTTTCATCTTTTTCAAACTGCGCGTAGTATTCGGCGCCGGTCAGAAATTCGGCGTCGCACTTCTGGAGTTTGGCGAATTCTTTATATTCCGGCGTGGCCACGACTTTTTCCATCACCGACTGGAGCGTAGCCAGAATCGGCCCGGGTGTCCCCTTCGGGGCATAGATGCCGTTACGCATGTACACGACGTTGGTCAGGCCGAAATCGTCAAAGTTGTTGGTATCGGGAAATTCCGGGCGGCGTTCCCTGTCCGTGATGAGCAGCATCTTGCCCATGCCCGATTCGACAATTCCTATTGCGCCCACAGGCGCGTCACCGAGGACGTCGACCTTTTTGCCCATAAGCGCCGTCTTGCATTCCGTCAGGCCGCTGAAGAACACCGGATTGAACAGGTGTCCCGTGCCTGTGGCGTTGGTCAGATAGGCGAACATGGTGTGCGTCGTGCCCCCAAGCCCGCCTATGGCGACGGAAATCTCGCGCTTGTTGGCCTTGGCGTATTCGACCATCTCCTTCCAATTTTTCCAGGGCGCGTCGGGCAGCGAGAGGAAGGAGGCCATGGGCGTGCGCAGCACCTGGGCGACCATGTCAAAGTCTCTGAAGCTCATGGGAAGTTGGCCCGAAGCGTGCATGGCGACCAGGGAGGAATGGAAGAGCAGCAGGGTATAGCCGTCCGGAGCCGCGTTCTGCACGAAACGCAGGGCATTGCGGGTGTTGGCGCCGGGCATGGTGACGACAACCACAGGTTGCGGCAGGAGTTTGTACTGCTCGCAGATTTCCGCGATTTTTCTGGCGTTGAGGTCGCTTTGCCCGCCGGCGCGGAAGGCGACGATGAGTTTGATCGGCCGCGTCGGGTACGTATCGGCCGCGAAGGCGTTCAGGCTTGCCGCCAGCGCTGCCAGAAGCAACAGGCATGCGGGGATGACGTGTTTCATGGGTGAAGCTCTCCCGTGTTCCGACAAAAATGTTTGTAAAAATACATAAAACGACAATAACGTATTTTTTTTGTGCTGCCCCTTGAAAAAATTCTCTGCAATATTAAGATGTTCATAGACAATGCGCCGGCGGTAACAGTACTGTACAGCAAAATCCGTGCCATTGCTGAACACGCGGCGCGCGCAATGTGAAAAAAATGCGCTTGCCGGGAAAAGCCCGCCGGACGGAGTTCGCCGGGTTGTCTTTTGCCCGGGGGCAGTGGTGGCGGAACAGTCCGGTCCTTGCGGGACCGGGCTGTTCCGCCACG
>JAISOT010000138.1 GCA_031275465.1 Desulfovibrio sp. | reverse complement strand
AATTCATTCTGTTCCGCTGCACATAATTTCAGTTCAACCCGTGGACGACCCTTGGACATGATGACTCCCCTCCTTGAGGTGAGCCAGTTTTACCATATATTTCTGAGACAGTACACTAGCAGGCGTATTGAATACCCAGTTTGTCAGCCACGGCCCTGTCTGTGGAAACCAGGGCGTCCGAGCGGCCCACCGGCAGGGAACTGTTGCCCACGGGCGCAAGCAGCTTGCGCAATTCGCTGTCAAAGGCCAGCATGTATCTCACAATATTTTCCGCGCCCCTGTCCACATCCAGACGCTTGATCAGGCGCGGATCCTGCGTGCAGATGCCCGTGGGGCATTTGCCGGTCGAGCAGGAGTTGCAGCGGCCGCGCTCGTTGCCGACACAGCCCAGAAGCTGGATGAGTATTTTCGCCATAATGACCCCGTTCGCGCCGAGGCAGAGCATCTTGAAAGCATCCGCCGCCGCGTTGCCGGTCATGCCTATGCCGCCGCCCGCCCACAACGGGATTTGCCCCTGCAGGCCCTGAGCCACCGCGGCGAGGTAGCAGTCCCGCAATTTGGAGACGATCGGATGGCCGGTGTGGTCAAGCGAAATTTCATTGGCCGCTCCCGTGCCGCCCTGTATGCCGTCTATGAAAAAACCGCCGCAAATTTTGTAGGGATCGCGCAGGAGATTGTTGTACACGGAAACGGATGTGGACGAGGCCGCGCACTTTATGGCCACGGGCACATGAAAGCCGAAGGCCGCGTTGAGCGAAAGGTGCATCTTCTGCACGGACTCCTCAATGGAGTACAATCCCTGATGGTTTGGCGGAGAGAGCAGGTCGGCCTTGGGCACGCCGCGTATGGCCTGAATGTGGGGGGCCACTTTGGCGGCGGGCAGAAGGCCGCCGTCGCCGGGTTTCGCCCCCTGTCCGATCTTGATCAGCACACCCGCCGGGTCTGTTTTCATTTTCGGCAGAGCCTTGATAATGCGGTTCCAGCCGAAATGCCCGGAGGCGATCTGCAGAATGACGTATCCGAGCTGCTCGGATTCCAGCAGCTTGATGGGCATGCCGCCTTCGCCCGAACACATGCGCACGGGCATGCCGTGTATTTCATTCAGATAGGCCGTCGCCAGCGCCACGGCTTCCCAGGCTCTTGTGGAGAGCGCGCCCACGCTCATGTCGCTGAATACGGCAGGATAAATCCAGCGCACAGGCGGCGTTTTTTCCGCCAGCACCAGATTGTCGCCCTCCACGCGCAAGGGCAGTTCCCTGGATTGCAATACGCGCCCGAAAGGGGAGAGGATGTCAAACGTATGCCGCTCAGAATCCAAAGAGGGATCTGTCATCTGGCTGATGCGCCCCACGATGATGGAATCCAGCGTGCGCTGCGCGTTGAGGTTGGTGCGGCCCCCCCGCTTGATGGGGCCTTTGACGCGGGCAAGCAGCGGAAAACGGCTGTCCGGATTGCGCACAGGGGCAATGGCGGCGTTGGGACAGATTTTCTCGCACATGCCGCAGCCCACGCAGGCGTTCTCCACGCTGTCCTGCTGCCGTATCACGGGACGGGCCATATGTTCCTGCGCCGGATCGGGAAAGTCCTTGCGGGAAACCGTGAGGCTGCGGCGCGCCATGACCGGCGCAATGGCGTTGAAAGTGCACGCCGCGACGCAGGAACCGCACATGGTGCAGCGTTCCGGATAATACGCGACCTTCCAGGGAAGATCGTTGAAGCTGACATTCTGGGTTCTCACTGATTCCATCGCCGCACCGCCAGATCATTGTCAATAACCACCATTTCCCTTTCGTGCGGATAAATATCCTTTGAAGCCTCACGATCCGGCAGTATGGTGTTCAACCCGCAGACCTCCGAGGTGATGGCCACCATTTCGTCGTCGCCGCCCACGACCACCGGCCGCAATTTTTTGGAATCGCAACAGGTTATCATCTGTCCTCCCGGCAGGAGCCCGATAATCGTGTTGGGCCCGTTGATTTCCAGATGAGCCAGGGATTCGCGGATGAGCGAGAGTTCCCTTTTGTCCTCGCGCTTTTCCGTCTCGACAAAGGGCAAGGGCGTAATGACGTGCTTGTAATACCTTATGGGCCATTTCAACTCATGCAGCACATAGTGCAGGGTATATAAAAAATTCTGGGAATCGGATTCAAAGCCGATATAGCCCCGGTGCAGGGACTTTTGGAATTCCATATTCTTCGTGTAAAAGGTGTTCTCCCCGTTGGCGCACAGCGTGTACCCCTGCAAAAAGAAAGGATGGGCCGCATAACGCACGATGGCGTAGTTCGTATTCTGGCGGGCCTGGGTAACGATATTTTTCGCCATGAGGCGGCCGTCATCTTCCCAAAGCCTGAAATACACGGCAATGTCCTCCGGGTATCCGATTTCTTTCAGGGTCAGCACGTCCGGCCAGAAAGAGTAGACAAAACCGTTGGCTTCCCTCTCCAGGAGCTTGCGCAGGGCAAGGCGCGTATCAAGCAGCAGATTCTCGCGCGCTTCCCTGCCCGCGTTGCGCATATTCTCGGGATAATCGTAATTCCGGAACAAATAGGCCGACATGGCCGCAATCCTGAGGCCCGGCCGCAGGTCCACCTCCGGCATCCACTGAAAGACCTGCACAAAGCCTTTTTTGTCCATATAATCGCTGACAACCTGTTTGCCCTTGTCGGTGCAGGCAAGCGAGAGCAGCGGCTTGTCCTTGTAGGGAGCAAAAACGCCCGTGAGATCCTGCATCACCATGGCGAAACCGGAATTGTCGTGTCCCTCCTGCTGGGACAGCATGAGTCTGAGCGCCATGGACGGATGCAGGGGCGTTTTGCTTTTGATGGATCCGATTCTGCACATGATGTCGCATCCCCTGATAAAATTGCCTGAAGCCGAAACAGCCTTTACCTCACCCCTGCTGTCCGGAAAAACGCGCGCGTATCTCGCGGAATGTCCGCGAACAACAGAGCGGCCGGGAGCGTCTCATTCCTCTTTCCTGTCCTGCCGGCAGGATTCCAGGGGCTCGCCGTAATAGGCCTTGCGATACAGCTCCTTCAATTCGGAAATGAGCGGATAACGCGGATTGGAAACCGTGCACTGGTCATCGAAGGCCTGCTCGGCAAGCGCGTCAAGTTTTTGCAGAAATTCCGCTTCCGCAATGCCCGCCTCCCGCAAGGAAGCGGGAATGCGCAGGTCGCGCTTGAGAGACTCAATGGCCCGCACCAGGCGCGCCGTTTTTTCCCCGCGCGCCTCGGGCGAATCGCCCTGCACGTCGGGGGCCAGATGCAGCAGATCGGCGATGCGGGCATAGCGGCCCTTGACCCAGGGGTATTTATACTGGGGCAGCATGCCCTGTTTTGTGGGCACGTCTGTGGCGTTGTATTCTATGACATAGGAAAGCATGACGGCGTTGGCAAGCCCGTGGGGCAGATGGAAAAAAGAACCCAGCGCGTGCGCGAGGGAATGGCAGACGCCCAGAAAGGCGTTGGCGAACGCCATGCCGGCGATGGTGGCCGCATAATGAACCTTCTCGCGCGGAACGAAGCGGTCTTCCCCGCCCTCGTAAGAACGGCGGAGATATTTGAATATGAGGCGGATGGCCTCCACGGCGGGCGCATCGGAAAAATTTGTGGCCAGCGTGGAGGTGTACGCCTCCAGGGCATGGGTGAGCACGTCAAGCCCGGCATTGGCAATGAGAGGGCGCGGCAGATCCAGCACGAACTCGGGATCGACAATCGCCATGTCCGGCGTGAGGGAATAGTCCGCCACAGGATATTTGACTCCTGTCCGGTCGTCGGTAATGACGGCGAAGGGGGTCACTTCCGATCCCGTGCCGGAGGTGGTGGGAACAGCCACCATTACGGCCTTTCTGTTCGAGGCGGGAAACGAGGCCACGCGCTTGCGTATGTCCATGAAACGCAGGGCAATGTCATCAAAACGGATGTCCGGCACCTCATACAGCAGCCAGATGATTTTGGCCGCGTCCATGGGGGAGCCGCCGCCCAGAGCGATAAACATGTCCGGCTTGAAATCGTTGACCATGTCCAGCGCCCGCCTGACGGCGGCCATATCCGGATCAGGCAGAACGCCTGAGAAAATCCGGAATTCCATGCCCATGGCCTCCAGAACTTCGGCGACTTTCCGGACATGCCCGAGTTGCTCCATGGTGCTGTCCGTCACAATGACGGCCCGGCTTTTGTCGCGGAATTCTTCCAAGGCGGGGCGCAGGGCGCCCTGTTTGTAATAGATTTTGGGCGGCACGCGGAACCAGAGCATATTTTCGCGGCGGCAGGCGACTGTTTTTATGTTCATAAGATGCTTCACTCCGATATTTTCACTGACGGAATTGCCTCCCCAACTGCCGCATCCCAAAGTGAGCGACGGCGCGACGCGAAAATTGTACACATCCCCGATAGCTCCCTGCGAGGCGGGCATGTTGATCAGCACCCGGCCGGTGGACACCGCGTTCTGGAACAGCTCCACATGCCGCGTGTTCGTCTCGCGCGTATAGAGCACGGAAGTATGCCCCGCTCCGGCCAGAAGCACCAGGCGTTGCGCCATTTCGACGGCGGAGGCGAAATCCGGCGCGCGATAAAAACCCAGAACAGGAGACAGCTTTTCATGGGCAAAGGGATCGTCCGCTTTGATCTCCCTGCGCTCGGCAAGCAGCACGCGTGTGCTTTCGGGCACGACGATGCCCGCCAACGCGGCAATACGCGCGGCCGATTGCCCGACAATGGCGCCGTTGAGACTGCCGTTCTTGAATATAACGCGGGCCAGCGCCTCAGTTTGCTCTTCGTCGGCGAAAAAAGCGCCGCGTTCGAGAAATTCCTCGCGCACGGCGTCAGCAATGGCGGCCTCGGCCACAACCGTCTGCTCTGAGGCGCATATCATGCCGTTATCAAACGTCTTGCTGAGCAGAATGGAATTCACCGCCATCTTGACGTCAGCGGTGGCGTCAATCACCACCGGCGTGTTGCCCGCGCCGACGCCTATGGCAGGCGTGCCGGAGCTGTACGCCGCGCGCACCATGCCCGGCCCGCCCGTTGCCAGAACAAGGCTGACGCGCCTGTGTCCCATGAGAACCTGCGTCGTCTCCACAGAAGGATTTTCCAGGCAGGCGATAATGCCCTCCGGCGCGCCCGCGGCTACGGCCGCCTCATGAATGACGGCGGCGGCGGCGGCCGTGGAGGCTCTGGCACGCGGATGCGGCGAAAAAATAATGCCGTTGCGGGTTTTCAGACACAGCAGAGCCTTGAAAATGGCTGTCGAGGTGGGATTTGTGGTGGGCACAATGCCGGCCACAATGCCGAGGGGCGCGGCAATTTCCCGATAGCCGTCCACCGGGTCATCGGCGATGATGCCGCAGGTCTTGGCGTCCTTGTATTTGTTGTAAATAAATTCGGAAGCAAAGTGATTTTTGATGACCTTGTCTTCCAGAATGCCCATGCCGGTTTCCTCCACAGCCATCTTTGCCAGCTCAATGCGTTTGGCGGT
>JAISOT010000128.1 GCA_031275465.1 Desulfovibrio sp. | reverse complement strand
GTGGAAACCATGTCCACGCTTTTTGTCAAAAGTACTCTTCAACCGGATGAACCCGTAAAAAAGCGGCTTGACACGACCGGCCTGCTTCGGTTATCAGCCCGAATATTCTGCGGGAATAGTTCAACGGTAGAGCGCAAGCTTCCCAAGCTTGAAGTTGCGGGTTCGAATCCCGTTTCCCGCTCCAAAAATTCAAGCACTTACGGGTTTATTCCGTGAGTGCTTTTACCGATATCCGCGTTATTCTGTAAACAAATTTTATGGGGTGTCTGTCAATCCGTAAATATTACTCTGGTATTTCAAGTTGTTACGTCGTTCATTCGATTGCCATGACACACGAAAGCTCCTTGTTGGACAAGAGGCGCCTGGCTTGGTATCTTTCAAAGGAGAATTTACCAACATACTTGATGTGAACACGCCATGCCCCGTCTGCCCTGGCCCGAATATTTCATGAACATCACCTATCTGGTGAGCGAGCGTTCCACCTGCACGCGCCGCCGCGTGGGAGCCGTGGCAGTCAAGGACAAGCGCATTCTCGCCACGGGCTACAACGGCGCGCCGGCCGGCGCGCCGCACTGCCTGGACGTCGGCTGCCTGCGCGAGCAGCTCGGCATTCCTTCCGGGCAGCGGCACGAAATCTGCCGCGGCCTGCACGCGGAACAAAACGTCATAATCCAGGCAGCCGTTCACGGCATCAACATTCGGGGCGCGGAACTCTACTGCACCACGCATCCCTGCGTCCTGTGCTCCAAGATGCTGATCAACTGCGGAATCCGGCGGATATGCTACGCGGAAGACTATCCTGACGAACTCGCCGCAGCCATGCTGAAAGAAGCTGGCGTGACGGCAGGCAAACATGATTTTACGCCGCCGATGAGGCCGGAACATGATTGAGCCGGCAATGGATTACGCGCCGTTTATGCGGGACGCCCTGCGTCTGGCGGAACAGGGACGGTACGCGGCCTGTCCCAATCCCACTGTCGGCGCCGTGCTGGTGCGCGACGGCCGTTGCGTGGCCCGGGGATTTCACCGCGCGGCCGGACAGGCGCACGCCGAAGTGGCCTGCCTGAATGACGCGGCGGCCCGCGGCGTGCCCACGGCGGGGGCAACGCTTGTGGTGACGCTTGAGCCCTGCAACCATCACGGCAAAACCCCTCCCTGCGTCAAGGCCATTCTGGAGGCCGGCATAGGCAGGGTGGTTATGGGCGCGCTGGACCCCGATCCTCTTGCGGCGGGCGGCGCCGCAGCCTTGCGGGCCGCAGGCGTCGACGTTGTCGAGGGCGTGCTTGAGCGGGAATGCCGGGACCTGATTGCCGATTTCCTCGTCTGGCGAACAACAGAGAGGCCCTATGTCATCCTGAAAATGGCGGCCACGCTGGACGGCCGCATTGCTGCGCGTAACGGCCATTCCCAATGGATCAGTTCAGAAAGCTCCCGCCTCCGTGTACGGCAGTGGCGCGCCGGCATCGGGCGGTGCGGCGGTGCCGTGCTGGTGGGCGGCGGCACGTTCCGGGCGGATAATCCCCGCCTCACGGCGCAGGGAGGGTTCGCCGCAGACGCCCAGCCTCTGGCCTGCATTCTTACCTCGCGCCTGCCCGGGACCGGGGAAAGCTATCATCTGCTCGCGGAGCGCCCCGGCCAAACAATCTTTTTCACTCCGCCGGCTGTGACCGATTCCGAACGCGCGGAAGAACTCCGGGCCAGAGGCGTGCGGGT
Organism: Desulfovibrio sp.; assembly: GCA_031275465.1. Classification (GTDB taxonomy): domain Bacteria; phylum Desulfobacterota; class Desulfovibrionia; order Desulfovibrionales; family Desulfovibrionaceae; genus Desulfovibrio. The sequence continues at coordinate 1,722 of JAISOT010000128.1, read as the reverse complement.
GCTGGACTACGGCCGCGGCCCCAGAGACGGCGAAGGGAAAAGAGGAGCCGATCTCCCCCTCGTGCTGGCGGCCCTGCGCCGCGAGACAGGCTGCCCCTATGTGTTGTGCGAAGGAGGGGGAAGGCTTGCCATCTCGCTGCTGGAAGCAGGGCTTGTGGACGAATTCCGGTTGCATCTGGCCCCCAAGATACTGGGGGACAACGAGGCCGTGCCCCTGTTCGCGGGGCGAGCGCCGGAAAGCATGGTTCAAGCCCTTTCGCTCAGGCTCTGCGAGACAGGCCTTTGCGGCGGAGACGCCCATCTCGTGCTCAGGCCGAAAAACGGCGCGCTCTGAACTCTGAAGGTCAGACTGTATGTTCACAGGGATTGTTCACGGCCTCGGCGAGATTGTCTCGCTTGACAAAAACGGCGGAGAGTGCCGCCTCACGTTGCGCCCGCTCTTTGCCCTGAAAGACATTGTCGACGGAGAGTCCATTGCTGTCAACGGAGCCTGCCTCTCCGTGGAAAGACACGGCCGGGAAGACTTCACCGTCTACGCTTCGCGGGAAACCCTCGGACACACCACTGTCGGCGGGTTTACCGCCGGCGGGCGGGTCAATCTTGAGCGCGCCCTGGCGGTGGGAGACCGCCTCGGCGGCCATCTGGTCAGCGGGCATGTGGACTGCCTGGCCCGTCTGCGGGAGGCGCGCCCCGTGGGCCTCTCGCTCGCCTGCCGCCTGACCTTCCCGGAGGAGTACGGGCCGGAGGTTATTCCCAAAGGTTCGATCGCGCTGGACGGCGTGAGCCTGACGGTGAATGAGTGCGGCCGGGATTTTCTCACCGTCACCGTCATTCCCGATACGCAAAAGCGCACGGCCGTGCGCTGGTGGCGGCCTGGAGACAGCATCCACATGGAAACGGACATGATAGGCAAATACGTGCGCCGCCTGCTTGAGCGGCGGGAATTCCGGCGCGCCGGAAACGATGCTCTGAGCCGGGAGTTTTTGCTGGAAAACGGGTTTTTGTGACCGCGGGAGGTGGTCTGTCAAACGAGGCGGTTATACCTGTGAGTTGGGGATAGTGGAGGCGATATCGGATAACACGATCGGTCGCCTTTTAAAAAACGCTGCTTACGCCTCATCGACGCGAATATTGGTGCATCCCGCCGGAGCATAACAGCGCATTTGTAGCCGCGATGGAGGACGTGTTGGATGTCTTCATAGACCGTACGACGCCAATTACCCTGTGGTGTGCATGGACGAAAAACCATATCAACTGTTGGGTGAGGGCAGAACTCCGATTCCGGTGAAACCCGGCAAGGAGAAACGCGAGACAGTGAATACGTTCGCGGAGGTCATTGCAGTGTTTTTCCTTTTGTGGAACCGCTTACGGGATGGTGTCATGTGTCGCCTCAGGAACGACGAACCAAAGTCGACTGGGCGTATCAAATTGACGAACTGCTGACTGTCCGGTTACGGGCATTGATATTGTCCTTTTTGGGAAATGCTTTTGCAGGATGTGTGCCAGCCAACAGCGACCTTTCCGGCGCAATCCATGCCGCGCGAGTGAAGTAAGCTGTCAGGGTCCGCGCAGATGAAAGCCCGGCTGCTGATGGTGGCCGGGCTTTTTGATAACGTACGGTATTTTTCGCACATTTGAAAAAATGGAAGTAGCCCGCCAAGTCGGTTAGGTTTGGTCATAGCCAAACAACCACCAGACCGACAAGGGAGGGCTACAGATGGA
>JAISOT010000121.1 GCA_031275465.1 Desulfovibrio sp. | reverse complement strand
AACTGGACTGGATTACGAGGCATCATCAACTCCTTGGTTTCAAAAAGTATCTCATATTCCATGCATCTTGAATAGGGGCTGATTATCGTGCGTAATCAGGTCTTCTTTTTTAAAGCGTTCCAGGGTGCCGGACACAAGCGCACCCCCCAAGGATTCCATCAGAGCCTTCGGCGCGGCAAACGCGCCCTGCAACTTGTCCAGAGCCTTGTCCAGACCGCCCCATTTCATGCTTGCGCCGCTTTGCGCCATTTCAGAACCCCGCGTCCAAAACAGTCTAAAAACCCGTAAAGTCAAACATCGGCTTGCCGGTCACAACCGCGACCGTGGGGTCTTCGTAATCATCCGCGTCATCCGCCGTCGCCAGGGGCAGTTTCAGCTTGCCCGTTGACAGTTTTTCCAGCATTTCCGTCGCCCGCTTCCATTCGTTTTGCAGCGGTATCCACTCGTTTTCCGTGGTGCCTTCCGTGGAGACAAGGGTCGTGATCGCCTCAACCGTTCGGTAGGCCGCGATCACGGCGGCGACATAGCGCACCAGGGCAGGCACCTCCGGCCAGGGCAACGGGTAGCGGCGGCGGAGCATATCCGTAACTTCGCCGGATACCGCCGCGATTGTCCGTTCCGCAAGGCCGGGATTCTGCTTTTCGCAGGCGGCGAGATACCCGGCATGCAGATAGTCCTTGAGATCGTCCACGGTACACAGCGGCATTTTTCCCATCCCCTTGCAGGGGCCGTTCAGGCCGTATTTCGCGTTTTGGACTAGTTTTAGACTAGTCTAAAAAGTTTCTCCGTATGCAAGGCTGTTTCCGATGGAAAACAGCCTGAAACGCCTCAATCCACCGCCACGCATTTGCAGGTCGCCCTGGAAGGCCGCGCGGGCAAAGGTTTGGTCTGCCCGATCAGGGTAATGCCGCTGTCGTCGTCGCGGGCCACAGGCACCACATGCAGCGGCACGGCGGCATTGTTGGCGCTTATGCTGTCAATGGCGCAGTAGTACACCGTGCCGGGCTGATCCACAGCCACGGCGATCAGCGACTTGGCGTCCACCTTGGGCAGCCATTCCCCGGACACCGGAGCCGGATAAAACTCGTCCATAAAATGCACGGCATAGTTGCCTATGCTGATTTTGGACGCGCTCAAATCCATGCGGATCGGGTTAGCCTGCACCGTTGTCCGGCTGGCGTCGGCAATGTCCATCAGCACGGCCACAACGTCCGTGCCCGCCAGAAATTCCACCTTGCCGCCCATTCCGGCCTGTTTGATCATCTGATCCATAGCCCGCAGGAGCGCATACACGGCGGAAGGCTTGGAGGCGGCGGTCAGCTTGGCCCCAGGCGTATGCGTCAGCGGCGCGCCGTAGTCCACTTCATAGGTTTCCGCGCGCCCGCCTTCCAGGGCCACGGGCCAGCTTACCTTGCCGGTATTGAGCACCACGGTGCAAAGCCCTTCCGTGGTGTTGCGGGCCGTGGCGCGGATCTGCTCCAGCTTGTTCCTGCGCCACGCCTCCACCGCCTGCGGCTGTTGCAGCATCGCCCGCAGATCGTTCAGCTCGGACGCGCTCACATTGACCTTGACCTTGATGGGCAAGGGCGCGATGAACTGCGCCTCGAACTCGTCGCCTTCCAGGGATACCGGCGTTCCGTCGCGCCGCACCAGGGGCACGGTGCGCGTTGCCTGCTTCAGATCGGCAAGGCCGATCAGGGGCAGGGGGTGCGTCGGGCGGTTTTTGAAAAACAGATCCATCACCGTTGTCGCCAGCGGCTCCATTATCTTTAAGGTCTGGACAATGGCCGCGACGCTGAAAATATTACGCAAAGTCGCAAGCATATTCAGTCATCTCCTGTAGTTGGACTTTTTTAGACGGCGAAAATGCCGGATTGCCGCAGTTTCTCGATCACAACCGGGCCAGCCGCCGCCGTGCCCACCAGGAGCACACGGGTCTTGACCGTGCCGTGAACAACGCAGATCGCGCTGGTTTCGGCGCTGTCGCCGGTGGGATCGCAAGGCTTGTCAACCACGGCGCAGGGGAGTTCGGCGTCCGCCGCAGCATAGGGCTTGTAGGCGTAGTCAAGCACGGTCGGCGTTTCCTCGCTGTCTGTGATCTCCACGCGCCGCATCAGGGTGCCCACGGGCAACGGCGCGTTCACGGACGCATCCAGGGGCAGGGCGTGGATTATGGCCGGGTGATCGTCCGTCGCCGCCCGTTCGCCGCCGAGTTTCGTTTTTCCGAGAAAACCTTCATTAGCCATAATAAACCCCTCTCATTTTTTGATTGTGGAGGATTTTTTCGTCAGGCTTGGTACATAACCGGAGCAAAAAGCCAGCCTGACGCCGCATCACGAAAAAAGACGCCATAATCACAGTTTGGCGGTTATGTCGCCGGGCATTGCATCGGCTGGCAGTTGCGCCGCATGGCCGGGCAACGGCGTTTCCCGCGCGAAGTTCAAAAAACGCGGGTCAACGGGCCGGGCTTCCAGTTCGCGGAAATAGCGTTCTTCCGCGCGGATCGTTTCCGGCTTGCCGTCCGGCGCGGCGAAGTTCACAGGCTGTTGCACTTCCGCCAGCGCCGCCGCGAAAGACAGGGTTTCCTCCAGTTTGGCCGGTTCCAGCTTGCCCGCGTCAACCAGGGCCTTGACCCGGTTTTTCCGCGCGTCCGCCGCAAGCTGCCCCTTGAAGGCCGCGAATTCGGCGGCTGTCTTGGCGCTTTTTTCTTCCGCGTCCTTTTTGCCCTTTTCCGCTTCGTCCTTGCCCTTGGCGCTTTCCGTCAGCCTTGCTTTCAGGTCGCCGTTTTCTTTTTGCAGGGCCTTGATTTGCTCGTTCAAGGCCCCTATCTGCCGTTGCAGTTCTTCCGGGTTCATGCTTCCTCCGTCCCCTTCAGGGGCCGTAAAGTTGATGGTTATGCCGTCCGTAGTCAGGCTTACCGGGGCAAGCCCGTCAATGGCCGGAGCCGCCGCGCCCAAAAGCCCCACGTGCAGGAGCCGCCGCTTGTCCGGCGTCAGGCTCATGGACACGTACCGATAGCGCCGATCCTGCACCAATTTCCGCACGGCGTCCGGAACGTGCGCGAACCTCGCAAACAATTTTTCACCTTCGCGCTTCAGGGCGGCCACCCACCCGTATGCCGGGTCGCTGTCCTTCGGGTGCCCGAACACCAGCGGGGCCTCGGACTTGGCCGGATCATACCCGGCGCTGATCGCTTCCAGGTCTTCCGCCGTGAAGGTATGCGGCCTGCCCTGCGAATCGTGAAAGGTGCCCGTGCGGGCTATGCAAACCCAGGGGCCTTGCGCCATAAAAAAAGCCTCCTTTTCCCGGTTTCATACCGGAAAAAGGAGGCCCTTTCCGTAACAGGCGCGAACGTCGCAAGGAATTTTACGCTTTTGCCTGCGCCGTCTCTCTGTAAAGGCGGTTGTTCACGGCGCGCGCCAGCCCCGCGAGATCTTGCGCGACGCGAAACAAGCCGTACATGTTGTCATGATGCAAAACGCCGTCCGGTTCGGGAAATTCCGCCAGAAGGGCGGCGAACAGTTCCAGAAAGGCCGCGCGTTGGTACAGTTCCAGCACATGATCGGCCAAAGGGCCGGACACGTCGGGCGTGTAGTCCATGCTACACCCCCTTCGCGGCGTTGACGGCCCGGCCTTCTCGCAGGATTTCCCTTTGCCGCGCGGACAGCCGGGCAGGGGGCAGCAAGCCCAGGCGGCGGGCAAGCCAGAGCCGGTCTGTGACGTACTTGTCGGCGATATCCAGCAGCTTGCCCACTTCTTTATTGGAAAGGCCAAGTTTGTGGTATCTGACAATGCGCGTCAGTTGCTTTTTGCCGAACTCCGTCAGAGACATGGCGGCTTTGGCCCCTTCGGCCCGCCCTTCGGCCAGGGCGAGAGCCTTGCCTTGCTCCAGAGCGGCGGAGCGGGCGTTTTCCAAAACGGCCGCCTCCAGGGCGTTGAAGGCTTCGATGTAGCGGAGCTTCCACTGGATCGCGTTTTTCCCGGTGAATCCCATCGCGAGCAGGGAAAAGGCGTCGCGGGTTAGGCGGTAACAAGGCAAAGTACGGCCTATACTGTCTTTGTATTCATTGGGCGTAAAATTGCGCCCAAAGAATAATTTCGGGCAGATAGAACGAATCCGTTCAATCTCCCGCAAGATGTCTTTGTGCTTTTTCTGAAAATGCTTGGCTACTTCCAAGCTGGAGACTGTAGGGGTTTCGCCGTCCGACAAAAACTCGACAGAAATAACGGTTTGGGGTAAAGTTTCTGTAGCCATAAGTCCCTCCTATGTAGGGCTTTGGGTTAGGCCCCGGTGTGGTATTTGCCGTACCAGCCGGGGCTGTTGTTATTTTTTGTGTTCCTCTCTCCAACCGGGGAAAGCCTTGTCTAGAGCCATAATCAGCAGTTGCTGGATGCTGGTTCCTTTTTTAACCGCCAAGATTTTTAAGCCCCGATGCTCTGATTCCTCTAGCCGAATCGGTACGCTTTTCATTTTGTCCTGTGCCACGCCACCTCCTTTTTTGACAAAATGACGGCATGATATAATTTTGTCAAGAAAAAAATTTCACGGGAGTTGAGAATGTGCTTTCCCTGTGCTATTGCCTCAGTAAATTGGGAGAGATGTATGGCAAGAAGCGGTCTGAAAACCTTTATTCGCGTGATGGGGCAGATAAACCGCGCGGCGGAGAAGGATCGTAAGCGGCGAGACCGCCTTGCCGCCCAGGAGTTCCGGGCCGCTGAACGTGAAGAACGTCGCCAGGAGCGGGAATGGGCGGCGGAAGAACGGCAGAGGGAAAAGGAGGACAAAGCCCGGCGCAAGGAAAATTTGCAAGCCTTTCTCACGGCCGGGCAAAACGCCTTGGCCTCGCGCTGCAAGGAAAGGGCTGTTCTGCGGGACGCCATACTCAGCGAACTTTTTTCATAGGATGCCACAATGGACGCCGGTACTTTCGCACTTATTTTCACTGTCTGCATCGTCGGATTGACTGTTTTTGTCGTCAAAGTCGTTGACCGCATCCGCTGCAAGCCTTTTGCAAACCGCAGGGCGGCTTTGTCGGCGGAGGTGCAAAGTCTGGAATCCCGTATAGCTGATCTGCAAGGCGAGTATGAAAAACTGGACGGACAGACCAAGGATTTACAGGCACTGCGGGGACGCGAAAACGCCCTCGCTCTTTCGCTTCAGGAAAAAACGCAATCTCTGAAAAGCATTGAGGAAAAAATCGCCTCGGTGCGTGATCGTGAGGTTGAGGCGGACAAGCAAATCCACACCATACAGTCAAAAATTGACCTGTATTCGCGGCTGGATGATTTTGTGGAATACGGCATGTATGAAATGCCGGAATACCTTTACGAGACATCAGAGCGGTTCGCCATTGAAATCAAGAAAGTGCGGGACGCGCAAAAAGCGATGATCCAGCGCAAGGAAGTCATTGTTGCCCCTTCCCTCAACCCGTTCGACGATATTGACGAACAACTTCTGAAGCGCATCGTCAACGAACAAGCAAAAATGATGATCCGCGCTTTCAACATAGAATGCGATTTGCTTATCGCGAAAGTCAATCCCTCCAATCTCCAGCGGACGCTGGAACGCATGGACGCTGTTGCCACAGGATTGGAAAAGAGCGCCGCCGATCTGCGCTACGGCTTTAACAGCGAGTACGTCAAGCTGAAGTACGAGGAATGCAGGCTGGAATATCAATTCAGGGTGAAAAAGAAGGAAGAGCAGGAAGAGCAGCGCGCGCTTAACGAACAAATGCGCGAAGAAGAGCGGGCACGCCGCGAATATGAAAAGGCGCGGGAAGAGGCGGAAAAGGAAGAGGCCGCTTACCAAAAATTGCTGGACAAGGCGCGGATGGAACTGGAGACGGCCGGCGCGGAGCAGCGACAGGCGGCGGAATTGCGGATTCAGCAGCTTGAGGCGGAACTCGCCGAAGCCAGGGCCAGGGCCGAACGGGCCGTCAGCATGGCGCAGCAGACCAGAAAGGGGCATGTGTACGTCATCAGCAATATCGGGTCGTTTGGCGAGGACGTGTATAAAATCGGGCTGACGCGCCGCCTTGACCCGGAAGAACGGGTAAAGGAACTCGGCGATGCGTCCGTGCCCTTCAGCTTTGACATTCATGCGCTGATTGCCTCGGACGATGCCCCGGCGCTGGAAAATACGCTGCATAAAGAATTTGACGCCCGGCGCGTCAATGCCGTCAACCCGCGCAAGGAATTTTTCAATGTTTCCCTGGAAGAGATCAGGCGCAAGACGGAAGAAATCACGGGCAAGGAATCCGATTTTGTCATGACGGTACTGGCCGAGGAATATTTCCAGACCAAGCGGATACGCGGCAATGTGTAGGGCAGGGAAACGCGGAGAAATTGGTCTTTTTCCCTCTTGACTTCCCCCGCCTGACTGCTTTATGTGTTGAGGCAAGACGGGCGCGACACGGTGATGAATCTGCCTGCCGTAGCACTGGCGCAAGCCACGGAGCGTTTTGTGGGGTTTCCGCGCAAGCGGACGGCAGGCCCCACCGCCCGTCAATCCTTCTCCAACTGTTCCAGTATTCTTTGCCTTTTCGCCTCGTCACGGGAAAGCCGCCAGACGCTCGTAACGTAAAGCTCCTCGCCGTCAGCCGTTGCCTTGACAATGGTCACCATGCCTCCCGGCTCATCCAAGGCATAGGCGATTTTTCTGCCGCCCTGCCGGATTTTTTCACCCCTCTCCACGGCATCCTGCGCCGCCAGATAATCCCGCGCGGTCAATTCCGGATGGCGCTTGAGCTGCTTGGCGTAAGTTTCCGGCGACAGTCTGCCCACCACGGACGCGCTGCCGATCAGCCCGGCGTCTTCCTTCGTCAGGGCCACCAAGGGAAAGTCGCCCTGTGGATCTTTGCTCCAGTTTTCAAAGTCCCCCTGCGCGAAACGGCGCGTCATGGCCGGGGCCAGAGCGGGCGCGGCGTCCAGTTTTTCAACGGCAAGTTCGCGTATGTCCTCAACCCATGTCTTGCCGGGATTGTTCCGCCAGCCGTCATCAGCGCCGGGCTTGGCGACGTGATATTCCATGCCGGTTTTGGGATCGGTGTACATGCCGTCGCCCGGCATCTTGTCCTGTACTTCCAGCCCTTCCCGCTCTACCTGCCGGGCGGAAAGGGTGCGGACGCCGCACCGGCACTTGTGGCCGTTGGGCGGATAGTTTTCCGTCCAAAATTCATGATCCGCGTGGAAAACCAAGCCGTTCAGAATGGCGTGGCTTGGCCGTACCCGGTCATCGCCCACCGTGATGTACTGCCAGTAGGGCCGGGATTTCTTCACCGCCTGCATCTTGGCGTAGCGCCCGGCGCTGTAGGCGGTCTGGATATTGTTGCGGAAGATTGTTTCTATTCTGTCTCCGCGCCAGCCCTGTTGATTGATTATGTCGGCGATGTCCCGCTTGAAGTCTTCAAGGGTTGTCCCTTCTTCCAGGGCTTTTTTCAGGGCGTCCTTGACGGCCTGCGCCGCGTCGTGTTCCGCCAGGGCCGTCACATAGAATGCCCGTTCCCGCGCCCCGCCCTCCAGTTTCTTTACTTCGTCATAGGGCATGGCCGCTTTCCAGGCCCAAAAGGCAATGGCCGCTTCCGGCCGCACCGGCGCGGCTATGATCTCCGGTTCGGGCAAGTCAAACGGGCGATCCGGCATCAGCGGAAGTCCTTGATATTATAAAACCTGCGGTCTTCTTTGACCTCCGCTTGCACCGCCGCCGCGCCGAAGCCCGCCGCCGCCGTCATGGCGCGGGCAAGCAGATCCTCCAATTCCGAAGGTGCCATGCTTGGAGCCAGTAGATCGGCCAGGGCAAGCTCAAGGGCGTCAACGCTGTCCGCGTTTTTGACCGCGTTCTCAAGTTTCGTGATAAATTCGCCGCTGGCCTTGAGCGCGTCCGGCAACATCTTTCCCAGGGCCGCATCCAGCCGCGCCTGCGCTTCTTCCGCCAGCGGGGGCCGGGCATGTGCCGCCTTGCCCGGCGCGGCGGCGAAAGCGGGCGGGTTTTCTTCCGGCGCGCCGTTCTGATCCGGCGCGGCCTGTAAAATAAATTCCGAAGGCTTGAGATTGTAATTTTCCTGGAAGTGTTCCGCCGTGAACTGTACCCCCATTTTGTGCAGCAGTTCGTCCAGGGCTGCCCGTTCCTGCAAATCTTCCGGTTCTTCATAGGCAAACACCGGCGAAAACACGGCTGGACCGGCGTTGGCCCGCGTGTACAGCCACGCGATCTCGTTCATGGCGTCCGCGACCATCGCCTTGTCGGCTTCAGCCAGACCCTCGGCCACATCCTCATGCGTTGTCGCCGCCGCCTGCGAATTGTTGCGGCCTTCCATCTCCGCCGTGAGCGTCTGCCCCATGAGCAGTTTGGATATGGCCTTATCCTGGCGGGCAAGGAATTGCTCATGTAACGCGGCCTGCGTATTGCCCGGCGACAGAAATTCCGCCTCCGCGCCAGCCGGGATCACCGCCACGCAATCCCGCACCATGCGGGCCATATCCGCCGCCATTGCCCGTTTGTCCTGCGGGCCTGCCCCCTTGGGCGCTTTGCCCACAACCCAGGGCATCCCGTGCCGCTCCACAAATTTGGCGTAAAACTGCAAGCCCCCGCGTTTGAAGGCCACGGGCCACAGGCAACGGGAGAGCAGGCGCAAACCGTAAGGGTTGTCATAGGTGGCATGGTGCGTGACGACCACAAACTTGCCTGCTGGCAGAGGTTCGGGCGTTGTCGCCGCCCATCCCATTTCACCCCGGAAAAACGGCTGATTGTTGGAATCAAAGGCAAACCAGTGATAGGGCTTGGCGGCAATATCCACCAGATGCCACCAGCCGTCCGGGCCGGACTTCCACATGAGTTCCAGCGGCGTCATGCCGTAAAAGGGCGCGTCCAGAATGGAGGATATGAGCGGGCGCAGGCTTACCCGTTCCAGATCTTGCGACAAGCGGCCATAGACGTTTTGCGCTTCCGGCGTTACCGGCTCCCCGTCCGGGCCTCCGGGCCGAAAACCGTACTGCGGCGCGTTCAGGACGCGGTTTTTGCGGGCCAGCGTCGCCATTGTCACCTGATCGTCCGTGTACAGTTCCGCCAGTATGCGGGCGTCATCCCCGCGCTTGCGCAAAATGGGATCAGGATCGGGCAACTGGTCAAGCCAAAGCCCCATATCCGCCAAGGTTGCCCCGGCGCTCTGCCGCGTGGCGATTTCCGTGGTGAAACTTTCCATGCGGAACGGCTGAAAGGTGCCGTCCGGCAGATAAATGCCTTTTACATCGGACATGACAAGCCGCCTTTTTTTGGGAGTATCCCCCAAAAAGAGACGGCTTTCCGGAAGGTGCGCGAACGTCGCAAACTATTTTTCTATCACGCCGCTTGAGAACGGGCGGGAAGGCGGGTAGGGTGGCGGAAACGCAAAAGAGAAAGCCATGAGCAGCACAAGTGACATAAACCCCTTGGCTCCGTTGATTCCCGTCGCGTATGAGTTATTCAAAACTCTTCCCAAAGTGCCCGCCCAACAGGTTGGTCCCGTAGACGAAGAAGGCCGCAGGGAAGCCTTGGAACGTCTGGCTGACGAATTTGGCGATTTTACTCTGCGCATTTGTACTCGGATATATCGTAATAAACGATCCGAGAAATAACGCCTTTTTTTAGGGCAAAGACGCTGTTCAAGGCCGCGCATACGATACTTGCAGCCTCAGTCGGCGTCTTGTCCAAAAGCAGTTCGGCTATTTGCGCCGATATTTCCGCATGGTTGTTGGCTGATTTTTTGCCGGCATCCATTTTCATCCCCTTTGCCGTTTGAAATACAACATGGCGCAATAGTGCGCGATTTTCAGCAAGTCCCTCCGCGCTTCCTCCGGGCCGCGTGAATTGCTTTCCAGGCGGTTGACGTACCGCCGCATATTGACGGCAATGTCATGTTCAGAAAAGCCGCTTGCCTGATCGTCCGGAGCGTCGCCGTATTGCGGCACCGTGTATTCCTCAATATGCTGCAACACCAGGACGGCGAATTTCGCCCATTCCACGCCGCGCCGTGACGCACAATGCGAATCTGGCAACATATTCCCTTCTTTCAGGCGTTCAACAGCCATACCAATACTCCCCACACAGCCGCCTGAATCACGGCTCCGGCCACAGGCATAAAAAAATCAAGCCTGGAATCCACGTCCCACAAGAACAGGTTGACAGCCCCTTTCCACGCTTCTTCCTGGGGCATGATTTTGAGCAGCAGGCGTTCTTTTTGGGCGTGTTCGCGCCCATAGAACAAGAAACAGCCCGGCAAAGCCCCGGCCAGAACGGAAGTAAGGCAAACGGGGCCTGCCAGCAGCAGCAGGGCGGTCACAATGGCCTGAATAATCGCCGCAATGGCCGCATGGTGAAAATTCGTTTTATTCATAACGCCCTCCAGTGGTTAATACCCGCTCCAGTCAAAGCCGCCGATCTGCCCGGCAAGGTTCACGGTCTGGCAGTCCCAGGGTTCCGCGCTTCCGAGCTTTTCCCGCGCGTGTACGGCCATAGCCAGGGCCACAGCCGCGTCGCCATGCCGCTGGCCGGTCTTGTCCCTGCCCCGCGTGTCCGGCACTCTGGCAACGCCTTTCACCACGCGCAAAGAGCGCAGATCGGACAATACATCCGCGTTTTTCGGCAAGATAAGCGTCCGGTCTTCCAGCCCGGCCTTGACCCGTGGCATGGTTTCCCGGTACCACGCCTCACTGATCATGACTTCCCCCACCTGCTCCGGGCCGTATTCCTGCCGCGCGAACTCGGCCAGGGCCGAACCGTTGCCGCGCGCGTCCAGGGCCATGCCGGAAAATCGCGGCAGGTTGTCGCCCAGGGCGAACAATATTTGTTGCTGTGTGCGGTAAGGGCAATTGCGCAGTTCCACTGTAAAGGGCGTTTCAAGCGTCAAATCCTGTCGTTCCCCCAGGGGCCAGAACACGCTCAAGTCCCCGGTGCGCCCGAAGTCGCCGCCGATGAAATGGGCGCGTTCCTGCGGCAGTTCGGCCAGCAGGGGCATAACCGTTTCCGCCAGCCAGCCCTTGGTGTGCGTCGTGGCCACGGGCGCGGGCCAGTCCACAAAGTCATCAGCCGGGGCCGTCCAGGTGAACACGGGCACATTCTCGCGCATGCAGCTTTCAATCAGGGCCGTGGTCAGATACGCGCCCGTGCTGCGGTTCGGAATGCAGAACAGTTCTTCATCCGCGCCGTCGCCGTAAGTTTTGATCAGCGATTCGCGCCACGCCGCCTCCGCCTCCGGCGTCCATGCCTTCCCGGTTTCGCGGCAGATGCGGCGGTACAGGCCGTCCGCAAGCGCGTCGTCCAGGGTGATTCTGTGACGGCTGTACGGCAGACGCCCGGCGATCACATCCTGCACCAGCTCGTTAAAGGCGTTGTCCGCTCCGTTGTGCGTGGAAATGACCACAACCTGCCCGCCCCACATGAGCAAGGCCAGGGCGGCTTTCAAAATTTCTCCGAGATCATCCACAAAGGCGGCTTCGTCGATAACGACGCGCCCCTGTTTGCCGCGCAGGTTTGACGGGCGGGAAGACAGGGCCAGTATCTTGTTGCCCCCGGCAAAATCAATGCGGAACGCCTTGATTTCCCGCTCGTCGCCGTCCTTCAGGACTTCTTCCCCCAGGCTCCGGACTCCGGCGTCGAAGCGTTTCGCCCATTCCCCGCAGGCGTCGATATATTCACGGGTCATGTCCTGGTTGAAGGAGATATACAGCACGTCCATGCCGGTTGCGCTTGCCGCCAGCAGCACGTCATCGGCGGCCTGCGCCCAGGTCAGCCCGATACGGCGGCTTTTCTCGCAGACCTTGACCTGGGCCTTGTCCGCCAGCCAGCGGGATTGATAGGGCAGAAAAACGCTGTCGGCATCCATGTCAAGCCCCAAGCGCGGCGCGGATCGCCTGCAAATTTTCCTCTGACAGGGCTTTCGGCCTGTCCTTTTCCGCTCCGCCGCCGTGAGCCGCTTCCAACTGCCCCACCAGGGCAAGGCATTTCTGTACTTCCTGCACCGCCCGCAGATCCACGTTTTCAGGCCGGGTCACCAGCAGGGCCAGCTTGCCTTCAACGGCCTTGCGCAAGGCCGCTACGGCTTCGGCGGGCGTGGATATGGAGACAGCCGGGGTATCTTCCGCCCTGGAGCGGATCGCGCCCTGGCGGGCCGCTTCGGCTTCTTTCAACGTGAGCGATTCCAGCGCCGCGACGCCGAAGGCCGTATCAGCGCGGGGCCTGTCAAGCAGGCTTTTTATCATCTTGGCGCGGGCAAGCACCTTGTTGGCGCGTATGTCGGCCTGCGCCCTGGCGATTTCCTCACGCTTGGCCTGCCAGCCGTATTTTTCCGCCCAACGCTTCAGAGTTGACGCGGCGACGCCCGTTTCCCGCGCCACGGCGTCAAAGGACAGCCGGTCGACGCAGTATAGCTCCTGCGCCTGCCAGACCGTTTCAGCCTCATGCTCCCAACCCATAGTCTTTCCTGTCGCCAAGGATTTCATTCAACTTGACAATCGTCCTTTCGACTTCCGCCAATTCCTCCATGCTGGTGCAAAGGGCGACAGCCGTAGTCAGGATTGCGTCCTTGTCCATCTCCCTGACCGGCAAATGCGGGGGCAGGGCTTGCCGCAACCTGTCCCGCAGGGCTTCGCATTCCACATTAAGCCGTTGCCGCTTGGGCGTAAGTTCCGCCCGGTGCCGCTCCTCCAGGGCAAGCACCAGTTCGCGGTCGGCCTTGGCTTCCGCGCGGCGCGCATCTTCATCTTGCCGGGCATGGCGCTGGCGCAGATAATCCAGGGCGAACACCGCGATCACGGTCATGAGCGGGCCGAGCATCAGCAGGGCGACAAGGCCGGGCAAGCCCAAATCCTCAAACACCCTGACGAGCATGGTCAGGGTGTGGGCAATTTCAGGCGCGTTTTCCATCATTTTTCCCTCTTTCGCCGGTAACAGGTTATTGTATCTTCCAGCGCCCGCACGTGCAGGCGCAAAACGTCGTCACGTTCCAGAAAAGCCGCGACGTTGGCCGGAGCGTCAAAGGGCAAGGCCCCGTCAATGCGGGCAAGGGCCGGACGCGCCGGGGCCGGGCAGTCGGGCAGGTTGAGAATGACGGGCGGGGCCGGGAGCGTTGCCCCCCGCCCGGCGCAACCCGCCAGACTACCAGTCGCGATTGAGGCGATCAGCAGCGCGCTGGCGCGTTTCATCATTCACCACCTGTTGCCGCTCCTGTTCCGTCCGTGGGCGCGGCTGTGCGGCCTGTAAAATTTCCGCTCGTTCCTCACGCGCCGCCGCATCAGCCGCAACGCGGTCAAGACACGCCCGCGTGGCCGTCCTGTGGGCGTCCGCCGCGACAAGGGCTTCTTCATACGCGGCCTTCCATCCCATGCCTTTTTCAAGGGCTTCGGCGAGTTCCGTTTTCGTTTGCCGGTGCGCGGCTTTTTCCAGGTCAAGTTTTCCGTTGAGATGGTCGATTCCCCACAGTGACAGCCCGAAAACAGCGGCGGCAGCCACATATCCCCAATTCATTCATTCCCCCCGCAATCCCTGGAGGCACATTTCTGATTCCGCCCCGCGCCGCACGACAAGGCCGGGTATCTCTTTTCCCTTGGCTGTCGTGTAAATTTCGGCCATGCGCTTGCAGCCCCGCTCATAGTCTCCCGCGTTGAAGTACCGCGCCACGGAACTTCCGCAAAACGCTCCGGGGCCGATGTTATAGGCCATGCTGACAGCCGCGACCTTCACCTTGTCCGGCATGAGCGCCAGTGACGGCACACAGCGCAGCACGGGTTTTGACAGTTCCACGAGATGCTCGTTCAGCGAGGCGAGGCATTCCTCAAAGCTGTAGGTAGCCCCAGGGGTGACGTTCGTCGTGTCGCCGAAGCATTTTGTCCAGACGCCCGCAGGGCACTGGTAGGCATAAGGCACGTAGCCTTCAAAATCCGCAACCTTTTCAACGGACAACTGCGCGGCCCCAAGGCCGAGCAGCGCGGCAAGCGCCGCACCGGCGACGATCTTCTTTTTGGGTGGAGTTTTGTAGGGTATGCGCGCCATTGTCCGCTTTCCTGTGGTTTTACCCTGCCGGGCCGATCCCGGCAGGGCTGGAAGGAGGATACGCAGAACCGCGAACGGCTCGGAACGGACAGTATGCCGAAACCGGATCTTTTTCCGTAAAGGGCGCGAACGTCGCAAGGTTTTTTCTTAACAGGCGGGATTGAGACGCGGTTATTCCTCAAAATTTGTCATGTACGAAGCCACGTCCCCGGCGGCGACCCGGAGCGGCAGCCCCTTGGCCTTGCGCAGCTTGCCCACGGCAATCCATTCGTACAGGGTGCGCTCGGAAATGTTGAGGCAGTAGGCCGCTTCGTCCACGCGCAGGAGCGCCTTGCGCTCCACCATTTCGGCGGGGGTCAAATGATAGGGCTTGTCGGGTTTTTCCGGGTACCGTATGGGGATAGGCAGGCAAAAGCCCTCCGGACGGGACAGGGTGCAGCCCCGCGAACAGCCGACGCAGGTGAAAATGTCGCCCCGAACGAACCAGAACGGTTTTCTCCTGTTTTTCACGTGCGCGTGGGGGCATTTCAGCTTTTCGTACACAACGCTCTGCGGCTCATGATCATACGGACGCCACTGCCCCTTCACCAGCGCGATGATGCTCTTTATCTGTGCCGTATTCATTTCTTACCCCTCGCGTGGAGATACGTTTCCAGGGCTTGCGCCTCCCGCGTCGTCTGCGTTTTGCACTCCGGGCAGGCGCGTTTGTCGCGTTTGCGGCAATAGGCGCATTTCGCCCCCTGCAAAATCTCGAATGCCTCCTGCGCCTGTATGATTCGGCGCGGTTCAGCCAGCGCCGTTTCGCCCGTAAGGACTTCTTCAATCTTGCCTGTCTGTCGTTCATTGTTGCCCGGATACTTGCCGGACAAGACCAGATACACCGTGGAGCGTTTCAGTTCCGGGTTTGCCCGGCAAAACGCATGGGTTGATCTGTATTTCTCCCGTATGTCGGCGCGTACCGCATCAAGCCGTGCATTCACTTGCCGCCCGCTTTTCAAAAGACTTTTCGCGGCGGCGCAAGTCCGTCAAAATGGCCGCAAGCTCCCGCCTGTCATGCAGGGCAAGTATCGTGCTGATGCCGGTCTGCCGGTCAACGCGGGTTTCCAGCCCCGTCATGGCGTAGCCCAACTTGCGCCAGATGGCGCAGATCATGCGCTTTGTGGGCGCGTTGGGATCGTCCTTCGGAATTTCTATAAAATCAGGCCGGACGTAAGGCCGCTCCCGGCTATGGTTGCTCTTTTTGCTCGTGTAGCGGGCACCCAGGCGGGCCAGCAGGTCAACCAGCCGCTTCAACTCCTGAAAGGACAAGTCCTTGCGGGAGCGCCTGCCGTAAAAGTGATCCGCCAGCCATTCCCGGAACACGTCATCATCTTCCATGCCCGGCAACTGCGTGCGGGCGATCTCCACCTTGGCGTACATGGCCCGTCTGGCCTTGTCATTTTGCACGGCGCACCTCCACGTCATCAACCGGCACGGCGATAAAGCCCGCCGCGTATGTCATGACCCAAACATAAAAACGTCCGTCAAAGCCCCGCCAGGGCGGGCTTGACGTGAAAACGCCCTCGCACCAGGGCATCCCCCTGTGCCAAAATTTCACGCTGACGCGGCTGTTGCGCGGCAGGTCCGGAGCCGTGTCCGGCAACACGGCCACAGCCTCGCCCAAGGCATGGGCGGCGATCAGTTCGGCCAGCCGGGCGCGGTCGAAAAACAGCGGCTTGCCCTCCGGAGTGTCTATCCAGCGCCGCCCGATCCGGACGCGGAAAAGCCCCGCTTCGCCGCCGTATTTCTCGGCGGGCGAAAGCTCCAGCTTGCGCCGCATCGTGTCAATTCTGACACTGACAGAGCCGCAAAATTCGCGCTTATCCCTGGGCATGGCTATTCCTGGACAGGCTGACTTATCAACAACTGTTTCAGGATATAAAGATTGCCCTTATATTCAGCAATTTTTATCCCTGTATGGGCATCTTCCTTGACTGATACGGTACTGCCCAAAGAGAAAAGCACAGCGGCAGCCACAAAACCAAATAGAAAAAATAGTCCTTCCATCTTTATTCTGCCTCACAGAGTTTCCCGGCGCAAAGATCGGAACGTCGTTTGCTGAATGTTCATATCAATAAGGCCGCAAACGCTTTCAAAAGACACGTCAAAGGCTTTGCATACCTCGCCTATGGTTCTGCCCGCGTGTAAGGCGTCAAGCATGGCCTGCCGCGTTTCCAGAGGCAGGGTTTTGGCCTGCGTCTTCCACTGTCGGCGTATCGTGTCGCCCTTCATCCGGTGCCTCCTTTTCCCAACAATCAAGGTCGTCAATCCCCAGGAAAAATAATGCCCGTTCCATGTCAGACTTGATTGTTTTCAGTTCCGTAATCAAAGCGTTTGCATCCTTGAATCTGTCATCAAGCTCGCCTGCACCGACCACTATGTTGTCACACAGCGCAAGGGCCGTCTTGATATGCCCTGCCGAATGTTGCAATACGCTTGCCGTCATTGCGGCGTACATTTCAGGCGTCAGCATCATTCTTCCTTTTGTATCTATCTATGTTCAAAAGGAACCTGATTGCCATAGCACCGCATTGCTCCGCTTCTTGGACCAAAGCCCACTTTGATCCGTGGCCGTAGTAAAAATCCAATGCGGCTTGAATCAACTCGCCCGCTTCCTCCTGCAAGATAGCGGCGGCGTGTATCACATCATCAGGCCAGTCGGGGTGCTTCTCCTGCGCCGCTCTAAGCTCGCTCCGAAAAGCGGAACACCATCCCTCCGCCTTTGCTTTCTCGTCTGCCTTTGCTCTTGCCGCGTCCATACTTTCTCCTTCGGGCTTCCCCCGTCTTAGTTTTCCAACGCCAAGGGCGCTTCTTCGCCCGTGTTTTCAACAGGCCGGGAAAGAGGTATTTGCTTTGCCGGCCAGGGCGAACAGTTTTTTGACTTTCTGAATTACCTTGTCGCGTTCCATGTTGTTCATGATCTTCCTTTCCGGCTTGCTCGTCAGGCGGCGGGTTGCCGTCCCGCCGCGACAGCCGCCCTTACGGGCGGGCTGTTTCGCGTTATTAATCCATGCCCGCTTCTTCTTTCAGGCCGTTAAGAGTGGCTTCGGCGGCTTCTTCACTGCCGCACCTCTCAACAAAACTTCCCCAAGAGTTTTCAAGAAAGTCAATCAGCGAATGATAATCAATGCTGTTGTTCATGCGTTACCCCTTCAGCGCGTCTTTCAGCGCCTTGCCCGGCCTGAACTTGGCCGCTTTCCTGGCCGGGATTTTCACCGGCTCCCCGGTGCGCGGGTTCCGGCCTTCGCGGGCGGCGCGGGCCACGGGCTTCAAAACCCCCAGGCCGATCACCACCGCGTCCCGCCCGTCCGCCAGCAATCCACGGGCCACAGACCCCGCCGCCGCAAGCACGGCCTTGATTTTTGACGGGGACAGGCTTTTTTCGCCCAAATCCATCTCCACCTGCACCGCCCGGATAAATTCCGCCTGTGTCAGTGTCGGTATCATCTCCAATGCTCCTTTTCTGTTACTGGTTTTTGCTGAAAATCCTATCAACCGCTTCCACCGGGTAGCCCGCTTCGCGGAGCAGCCTTCTCGCCGCGCCCCGGACGCCGCTTCTGACCTCCGCCTGCTGAAGCGGGTTCAGCGTCTTATAGGCTATGTCGGACAGCAGTTCCGGCAAGCCTTCCACGCGGCAGGCCGGGTTTCGCAGCAGCCTCAGCGCGTACAATTCGCCGAAATACCCGCAATCCATGCCGTATATTCTGTTCCGGCGCTCCATGTCAGTTCCCGTTCAGCCTAGGCTGAAAGTTTTTCCGGCTTTGTCTTGCAATGCCATTTGTCCGTGGTGCTCCTGACACAACCAACCAGGGCAAGGCGATCATCAGGCCACTTTTCCATCGCTTCCTTGTCCGGCGTTTCCATGACGCGGATGCCCTCCACAAAGCCGAACTGCTTTAGCTTCGCCAGGGTATCAGCCTCGGACATGCCGTTCATTTGCTTGATTTTCGTGCTGGCGATAAAGCCGATCACGCCGAAGGCCAGATCAAGGGTTTTGCGTTCCGCGAACAGGACGCTTTTGTTCATGGTTGCCCACTTTTTCAGCGCCGCGTCCAGTTCCTTGTGCCGGGCTTCCAATGGGGTAATGATGTCGTTGGCCTTCGCCTTGGCCGCGTCGCATTCCTCCTGCATGGCCAGCTTGGCTTGCGCCATTTTGCGCACCAACGCGGCCATTTCCGCCAGCGCGCCTTCCGCCTGCTTTTGATCGTCAACCACCGGGCCGTGCAACACGGGCTTTTTAGCCATGAGCGCACCCCTCATCATCCCGAAGTTGCGCGGGAGAGAAACGGGCTTCCATTTCCTTCGCCTGCTCCGCCGCGTCCCGCAATTCCTTCCGGGCGCAAGACAGAATGTGCCAGACTTCCGACGGCACATGCCCACCCAGGTCGCCCAGCACGGCGACAACGCTGTTGATTTTTTCCGCGATCATGCTTGTCCTCCTTTGTTCTCGTGTTCCTTGACGGCAAACCTTGCCAGCAACACGTTGCATTGTTTTACAATTTCCGCCGCTACGCGCGGCTGGTACGGATCATGGCAGAGCATGAGCGTAGCCAGCCGGGCGGCGGCGGCGTTCTCCCGTTCAAAAGGATTTTTATCGGTTATTGGCGGATACGGGGTTTCCGGGGTTCTGTCCGCCTTGTCCGTGGCGCGGTACAGCGTGGTCGTTCCGTCCTTGCCGTGCCGGGCGATATAGCCCTCGTTTTCAAGCCAGCCGCAATACCGGGCGACCTGCGTGTGCGATACGCGGGTAAGCTGGCAGGCGTAGCCTATGCTCCAGCCCGGCTTCTGCGTCCGCACGAAGCGCCACACAACCGGGAATGTCGTATTCTTGCGGACGCGATGCCGGAAGTTGTATTCATACAGGCCGGACGCTATTTTGATCACTTCGCCCGCCTTGATCATGTCCGTTATGCGGGTGCGCAGCCTGTCTTTTTCCTGTTCGCAGGTCAGGGCCATTACCTTGTACAACTGCGCGTTGCTGACCTGATTGCCGCCCCGGCAAAAGCTCCGCATGGCCTCGCGTACCATGTCCGTTGTGATGGGTCTGGCTTCCGCGTCCATGTCATTTCCTCCGCCAACTGCGCGAGGCAATAGCCGTTTCCAGCATGGGCGCGTCAACTTTCAGAGTTTCCGCCGCCTTAGCCGCTTTTTCCAGCAGAAGCATCATGTTTCGCACCAGCCGGAAGTCGCCCTCGCTCTTTTCGGCAATGCGACCGCACAGTTCGGCGGGTATGTCCAGGCCAGCCGCCTGCATGGCGTAGACGGATACTTCGGCGGCGTTGATCGGCCCGAACTCCACGTCATGCACAACCCGGCTCCAGATGCGGCGGCGCTCCGTAAGCAGGCCGAGCAAGCCTTCTTCTCCGATCAGCACAATGGGAACGCCCGTCATCTCGTATATGTCCCGCAGGTCTTCTATGCGGTCGATTTTCAGGCGGTCAGCTTCATCGATAAACAGCGGTTGCCGCTTGTCTTGCAGCAGGCGCACGACGATTTCCTTGCAGCGGTTGCCGTTGTAGCGCGGCATATCTTCGTTGCTGGCGCGGACTTCAAAAAGTAACCTGATTACGCACCAGATTCAGCTAATTTTAAGAGCCTGTACGGCATCGGTGGAGTTCTGAGTGCGACATACGCGAGTCGGGCAAACATATCCGGCAAACTGAATCTGCGATTGAA
>JAISOT010000031.1 GCA_031275465.1 Desulfovibrio sp. | reverse complement strand
CGCGTACACTTCGCTGACATCGTTGAACAAGCGTTTCAAGGTCCGCAATTCCGTCTGGAGAAGCATTTGGTTGTCCTCCTGGGTTTTCAGCCTCCGGTCGTGGGTCGCCAGCCGGGCGTGGAAGTTCCGCTCCAACCGGGTCAAAGACTGACTGAGCATCTTTTCCGATTCCGTCATGATTTAATGTCTCCTGTTTTTCCGGCGGGACAAGCCGGGATTGTTGTTCAATATCAGGCCATTTTGGAGGATAGCGTTTACGGTTATAGTTCCCGCGTTTTTCCAATACCCGCACAAGGTCTTGCTCAAGACGGGCGATGATTGCCCGCGTCTTTTCCGGCTGTTCCTCTTCGTTTTCCTCCGGTTCGACGGTTCTGGGCGTCCAGCCCTCGTAGTAAATGCCGCCCTTGAAGCGCAGCTTCTTTCCGCTCTCCGGGTCTTTGACGCTGATGTAGTCCCTGCCCGCGCGATTGATGGAAAGGCCCGCCTCTTTCAGCGCGGCGAGAATGCCCGCCCTGTCGCTGACCAGCCCCTGGACGATTCGCGCTTTGAGATAAGCGTGTATGGCTTCCCTGGCCTTGTCGTACCCGCTTTCCTTCACTTCCTTGCCCCACCGGCCAAGACGGGCCTTGAACAGATCGGCCTTTTTCGGCGGATTTTCCCGCTCCCTGGCCGGGTCATCCGGCCGCGCCCATTGCTCCTGATGGTTGAAAAGATCGCGGAACACGTCGAAGTCCTTTTGCCAGCCCGGAGGACAGGCGTTGAACGCCTTGCCGCTGGAAAGCTCCAACCGGGGAATGACGAAATGCAGCTCGTGATGCCCGGCATGGATATGGCGCACCCAGAGGATGTTGCGCTGATCCGGCTCCAGTCCGGCAAAAGCTACCCGCTCAAAGGCGTCCATGACTCCTTCTTCCTTTTCCGGCGATACCTTGTCGTCGGGATGCCATGCCAAAACGCCGGACGTGAATTTCCACCGCCGGTCAATGCTGTCGATGAGAGCGCGGGTCATGCCGACATCGCCGCGCAACACTTCTGGCGGATTTTCTTCCCTGCCCGGATAGTCCGGGCGGACAAGATAGCGGGTCGGCTTGTCGCCTTCGCCCATGCCGTGGGGAAAGACTTTCATCATCATGCTTCATCTTCCGTTTTTTCCGCTGCCATGAACGCGCCTATTTCCCGCTCCAGACTCGCCAGGGTCGTCAGAATTTCCACCGCTTCCACTGTCCGCTTACAGGTGTTGGCCCATCTGGCGATCTGGTTCAAGTTCGCGCCGATGCGGGCAAGCTGCCGGAGCCGCTCTTTCTCTAACGGCGATTTCCGCAAACGGAAGCTCAGGCAGGTTTGCCGGATGTAATCGGAAACGCTCAGATCATGGATGCCCGCGTTCAGGCGCAGCAACTCCTTTTCCTCGGAATGCAGGCGAATGAAAACGCCACTGACGCGGGCCACAGTCGTCCTCATGGCTCTATTGCCTATTGCCTTTGGCCGGGCGAGCGGGGGGGTCAAGGGGGCGAAGCCCCTTGCCAGCCCCAACGCATATCGCGCGGCAGCGCGTATATACGTTGGGTAGGCTGGCTCCACCAGTTTTTCGTGGAAATGCTTGACGGTGAAGTCAAAATATTGAGTTTCAAAAAGCGGGATCACGCGCATGGCTTCGTCAACCGGCGCCCGGCGGGCGGACATTTTTCCGATCCGGCCATCGACAAGCCCCTGCTCGCCTTCTTCGGCAAAACGCCGCCGCTTGCGATAAAAAGCACTTACAGAGACATCCATGCATTCTGCCGCCTGTTCGCGACTGAACTCCGCACGATGAAAGCGGTCATTGGCTTCCAAAAATCGCATGATGGCCACCTCATGAATCATTGCCCCTGGTCGCAACGGAGTCTCCTTCTTTGAGACTCCTCATCGGGCAATTCATGTGCTGCCTATCACGGTCATATCATCTACTCACGACAAAGCCCAAAGAAACGCTTGACAACGGCGGACGGCTGCTTTTTCTTATAGTTGCGCCTGTTCAAATCGCAAGGAGCTTCCATGGACAAACTCGTCATTGAAGGCGGCGTGCCGTTGACCGGCAGCATTGAAGTAAGCGGTTCCAAGAATGCGGCTCTGCCCATTCTTTTTTCTTCCATTCTCCTGACTGACCCTGTCTGTTTCCGCAATATCCCGAATTTGCGCGATATACACACCACGCTGAAACTCCTGGGCATGTTGGGCTGCGCCTGTGAGCATCAAAAAGGACGAATCACGGTAACACCGGGCAATCTTCTGCCCGAAGCCCCTTATGACCTTGTGCGCACCATGCGGGCATCCGTGCTCTGCCTCGGGCCCCTGCTCGCCCGCATAGGGCATGCGCGCGTGGCCTTGCCGGGAGGGTGCGCCATAGGCGCGCGGCCTGTGGATCAGCATCTCAAGGGCCTGGAACTCATGGGGGCGCGTTTCGAGCTGGAAAAAGGTTATATTCTGGGCCGTTGCCGCAAACTGCACGGCGCGCGGATTACTTTTGACATGCCCACGGTGGGGGGCACAGAAAACCTTCTCATGGCCGCCGCGCTGGCGGAAGGTGAAACAATTCTCGAAAATGCGGCTCGGGAACCGGAAGTGGTCGATCTCGCAAATTTTCTCATTGCCTGCGGCGCGCGGATTGAAGGCCAGGGCACAAGCCGTATTCACGTTATGGGCACAAATGGCCTGCGCAGCGTGGAATACGCCGTCATGCCGGATCGTATCGAAGCCGGCACTTTTTTGGTCGCGGCGGGAATCACGGGCGGGGAGCTGTTGCTGCGCCAATGCCCGGTTAATGCGCTGGAATCGGTCATTCTGAAATTGCAGGATATGGGTATGGTTGTTTCCGCAACCCCGGCCGGCGTGCTGGCGAAATGCGCCAGGCCCCTGCGTTGCGTCGACGTGACAACAAAACCCTATCCCGGTTTTCCCACTGACATGCAGGCGCAGATCATGGCCCTCATGTGCCTTGCGGAAGGGGCGGGGGTGGTGGAAGAAAGCATTTTTGAAAATCGGTTCATGCATGTTCCCGAGCTGGTGCGTATGGGAGGCAATATACGGATTTCCGGGCACACGGTCATGGTGCGCGGCGTACGGCATTTGACCGGCGCGCAGGTGATGGCTTCGGATCTGAGGGGCGGCGCCGCGCTTGTTCTTGCCGGTCTGGCGGCCGGCGGCATAACGGAAGTCAGCCGCATATATCATCTGGATCGCGGCTACGAGGGAATTGAAGACAAACTTGCGGCTGTCGGCGCGCGTATCCGACGAGAAAAAGAATAACACGGGGGATGCCATGCGACGTTTTCTTGTTTTTTTGCTCCTCGCGGCACTGTGCTGCCTGAACGGTTGCGCTTACGGCCTCTATGAAGACCAGCGGCTCATGGACACCATTGTTGATGACAAGGCCATGTCCGGCGCCATAAAATCCGATCTCCTCGGGGAGAGCTTTACCGGAGGCTGGTCCGTGGCCGTGTACTGCTATTACAAAAATGTATTTCTGGTGGGCGAAGTGCCGGAAAGCATGCAGCACAAGGCTCTTGAGACAGCCCGGCGCCACAAGCCGTATTCCGTGACGCCGCACTGGTTTTCGCCGGCCAAAAGCGACGTCAGCGACATTGAGCTTGCCGCGAGATTGCGTAAGGAGTTGATCGGCGTGAAAGGGCTTTCCTCAACCCGCATTGATACAGAGGTCAACGCGGGCAGGGTGGTCCTGCTCGGAGTTGTCAAAAATGACGAGGAAAAGCGCCTTGCCGTGCAGACGGCCCGCAAGACGAGCGGCGTGCATGCGGTGACGAGCTATCTCATGCTGCCGCAACGCGTCAAATAGAGCATTTCCACTTTGATGTCGCGCATCCCTGTTCTTCCTGCTCCACGCCCGCTCCGGCGCTCACCGGCGCAAGTGAATTGCGCCTGCGCCTTCGCGGCGGGCGTCCGCTCGCGCGGCCGCCGGAGCAATTTCACCATGAAATTGCTTTCTCAGAACGAGCGGGCGTTGCTCATCTGAAGCGTTTCAATTTTTCGCAAAGGCGGAGCACAACGGCGTCAGGCTCCGATTCCAGACTTTCGAGCGCGCTGGCGGCATGTCTCACAACACCGCCGACAATCTCCAGAGCTTCTTCCACGCCGTCCGCCCAATGGGTAACGGCCCCGTGCAACATAAGGCCGGGGGCTTCCAAGGGACCGCGAATGCCCAGTACGGGCAGGCCGGCGCCGGCCGCCAAACCGACTTCAACCCCGGCGTCCTGCCCCGACGCGCCGTAATATATGAGCATGTCCGCCGTCAGGCAGGCATTTTTGCAGAAGGTGTAAACCTGGCCGCCGTCTCTGTCCGTATCCATCCATATGCGCCGTTCCGTTGCCGTCAGGCCCGGCGGAGGCACGGCTTTTTCCGTCCAGTCCAGCACGCGGCAGCTCATGGCGCGCAATTCGCGGTTCAGCAGGCGCACGCCGTGTTTGTGCTTGAATGAGGAGGCGATGTAAACGGAAAGAGGAGTCCCGCAAATTTCTTGCGTTGTCATTTCGAAATCGCTCTAAAATTCAATGCCGGGCGCGGCGACAACGCCGTTACGGCAGGGATGTTTGATTTCACGCATTTCCGTTACAATATCGGCGGCCTGAATAAGCCAGTCCGGAGCGTTGCGGCCGGAAAGCACCAAATGCCGGTCCCGCGCGCCTGAGGCGTCTGCCAGATTCGCGACCTCCTCTTGGGTGAGCAGAGCGGCACCAAGGGCATAGAGCGTTTCGTCCAGAACCAGCATATCCGCCCCGGACAGAACATTTTTTCCCCAGGCCAGCGTGCGCAACGCGGCGGCGCGATGCCGCGCCCTGTCTTTTTCATGGCGGAAAAAGCCTTCGCCGCCTACAAAAAAAAGTGTTCCCAGCAGTCGCTTAAGGACGCGCTGTTCGCCTGACTGGTTGTCGCGCTTCATAAACTGGCCAAAGGCAACCGTCATGCCGTGTCCCATCGCCCGCAAGGCCTGTCCTATGCAGGCGCTTGTTTTTCCCTTGCCGTTGCCGGTATAGAGTATCAGCATAAAAAAGGGCTTGTTATCGCCAGATTCCGGGCAAAGTCGTCTTGCATGATGGACAGATTCCCGCTTTTCCCGTGAGGCGGACAGCGTATCCGCTACGCTCGATAACAAGCTCGCCGCAGTGAGGACAGAAGGTATCGCCGCCGAGCAGGCTTTTCACATTGCCGATATAGACGAAGTGAAGGCCCTTTTCCCGCCCGATGCGCCAAGCCTCCTCAAGCCGGGGCAGAGGCGTCGGCGGGTGGGCTGTCATTTTGTAGGCGCCGTGGAAGGCGGATAAATGCCAGGGCGTTTCGGCGCCGAGCTCATCATGGACGAACGCGGCCATGTCGTGCAGCTCGGCGTCGCTGTCGTTGATTCCGGGAATGACAAGAGTCGTTACCTCAAGCCATATCCCAAGAGATTTGAGAGTCTTCAGATTGTCCAGCACCGGCTGCAAACGGGCATTGCAGTATTTTTTGTAAAAATCGTCCCTGAAAGACTTCAGATCAACATTGGCGGCGCTGAGGCGACGGCCCAGCATCAGCAGACATTCCTGGGACATATAGCCGTTGCTGACGATTACCGGGCGAATGCCGGAAGCCTGGGCAAGGCCGGCTGTCTGATATACCAGTTCGAAAAAAACCGTCGGTTCGTTGTAGGTGAAGGCCATGCTGCGCACCGCGTGGCTTTCCGCCATTTCCACAAGCGCATCGGGATCAATGATCTTGCCCGGCATGCGTCCGCCGGGCGGAATTTGGGAAATGGCGAAATTCTGGCAAAAACTGCATGCGAAGTTGCAACCGGCGCTGCCGACCGAAAAAATTTTACTGCCCGGCAGGAAGTGGTAAAGCGGCTTTTTTTCCACAGGATCGAGACACGCGCTCGTGATGACGTCGGCGACAAGCGAGATCATCTCGCCGTTTCTGTTCATGCGCACTCCGCAACGCCCCTTGCCGTCTTTTTTCAAAGAACACCCGTGCGCGCATAGCCGGCATTGCACCAGTTCACCCTTGAGGCTTTCCCATAACATGGCATAATGCATGGCGGTACCTTAGTTGATATGTGTTTTCGCGTCCGCAGGAGTTTCGGCGGACAGCGCCGGGAATGCCGTTCGGATAGCCCGGTGCCGGTTTTTCGCCCCATTTCCCGCGGAGTGCAATATAGCAGCGGACGCGGTTTTGGTCTATAAAAATGACCTGAAAAAAGACGCTTGGGGTTCAACGGAAAACCTGTTATATTCACCCGCACGGAAGGAGGTGAGGGATGTCGAGCGACCGCGCGAAGGCCTATACCAATGCCGGGGTCAACATCCTGACGGGTAGCGAACTTGTTGATCGCATCAGGCAGCATGCGGCTGGCACCCGCACCAGAGGCGTTGTTTCCGACATAGGCGGTTTTGGCGGGCTTTTCAGGCCGGACCTGTGCGGCATAAATGAACCAGTGCTTGTTTCTTCGGCTGACGGCGTAGGCACAAAACTCAAACTCGCTTTTGCTTTTGACAAGCACGACACCATCGGCATTGACCTTGTCGCCATGAGCGCCAACGACATTTTGGTGCAAGGCGCGCAACCATTATTCTTTTTGGATTATTTCGCGACAGGCAGGCTTGATGTGGAGATTGCCCAGACGGTGATTGGGGGGATAGCCGAGGGATGCCGCATGGCCGGCTGTGCGCTGCTTGGCGGAGAGACGGCTGAAATGCCGGATATGTACGCATCGGGGGAATACGATCTGGCCGGTTTTTGCGTCGGCATTGTGGATAACGCCAAACTGATTGACGGTTCCGGCATTCAGGTGGGGGATAAAATAGTGGGCGTTGCGTCTTCGGGGCTGCATTCCAACGGATTTTCCCTGGTGCGCAAAATTCTGGCCGAGTCGGGTCTTGCCCCGGAGGACGCCTTGCCCGGCGGCGGCGGCCTTTCCATAAAAGATACGCTGTTGACGCCGACAACCATTTATGTTGAATCCGTGCGTTCGCTTTTGCGCGACATGAGCGTCAAGGGCATGGCCCATATCACAGGCGGCGGCTTTTATGACAATATCCCGCGGACGCTGCCTTCGCAGACGGAAGCGCGCATCTTTTTCGGCACATGGAACATTCCGCCCGTTTTCATCTGGCTGAAAGAGGCGGGAAAACTCTCCTGGCCGGAGATGCTCCAGATATTCAACTGCGGCATTGGCTATGTTTTGCTGACTCCGCCTGAACAGGCCGAGGAAATCGTCAACAGGCTCCAGGCGTTTAACATAGGGGCCTTTACCATAGGCGAAATAGCAAAGCGCTCCCGGAACGGGGAACAGGTTGTGATAACCTTTTGACCTGATTTCTCAAAAGTTATGGCCGACGAATCTCATCAGAACGCAGTTTTTCAGTGCCGTATGTGCGGGCGCTGTTGCGAAGGCCGCGGCGGCATTGTGGCTTCTCCCGAGGATATCGCGCGTCTTTCCGCTTTCTTGCATCTTACGTCTGAAGAGCTTGTCGCCCGGTATGGGGAGCAGACAGGCGGCAAGGTGAAAATTCGCGCCGGTGATACGGACTGCTGCGTTTTTTTTACCAGGGAAAAGGGCTGTACCGTCCATGAGGCAAAGCCGGCGGTCTGCCGTGCCTGGCCGTATTTTCGCGGCAATATCCTTGACTCCGAAAGTCTTGGCCTTGCCAAGGCGTTTTGCCCCGGCATATCGCCGTACATCAGGCATGACGATTTTGCCCGTCTGGGGCGCGAATATCTGCGCGAAAACAAGCTGCTGGCCAGCAATCCGGCTTGCGAAGCCACTGCGCTGATTCTTCCCTGATATGCGACGCAGGACACGCCAGCTCTCTCTCAGGGAATGTTACGACATCCTTAAGATCGAAAAGGGTGCTGATCTGGAGGTGTTGAAAAAGGCCTACCGCAGGCGCGCCTTTGAGCTGCACCCGGACCTGAACCCCGGCAAGCCCGGCGCGGGGAGACAATTTCAGCTTCTCAACGAGGCGTATGTGGCGCTTTCGTGCCTGCTCAAACCGGCGGATGTTTTCAGCGCGCGGGATGAAGAGGCGCAACAGGATAACCAGGACGCGCAACGCGCACCCGGCGGCGACGATGCCGCCGCTCAAAACGGGGAGCAGACGCGAAAATCGCAGGCCGCTTCAGGGGAGCAGGGCGGCGGAGAGAGAGAAAGGGCGCCCGGCGGCGATGCCGCTGCCGGCGAAGCCGGGCAGAAAGCGGGTGACGACGCGCGCCAGGGGGCGGAGAAGCAGCAAGGGGGGTCGGGGGCGGAAGAAGCGCGAAACCAGTCCGGAAGGGCCGGCAATGCCTACGAGGAGCAGGACGTTCTGCGCGATCTCCTCAACGATCCCTTCGCCCGGCGCGTTTTTGAAGACATATACAGCGAATTGGGCCGTCAGCAGGCGAACAGGGAGGAAAGTCCGCAGAAAAGTTCGGAAGAGAGTCCCCCGAGGCCGCCGGGCGGACAAAGCGAAAAAAACACGAAGATTCATCAGAGCAATCTGGCATGGGGCACAGCCAGATGGAATATGGATCTCGACAGGGGCGTCAAGGGGGTTGTAAAGGACTGGCTGCGCCGGCAAATTGACGAAAATCAAACGCTCCATCTGCCTTCCGGCCATCTGGCGCCGGGCAGGCGCGTTCGTCTGCAGATCAGGCAGGGGCTTTCGGACGAAGTGCGCGCGGTGGAAATCACTCTGCCGCCGGATTTCGCAATCGGCAAACCGGTACGCCTGCGGGGGCTTGGCAGGCGCATCGGCCCCTGGCAGGGAGATCTGTATCTGACGTTTTACAACCAAAAATGAGCACCCGGTTCAGGCAAGCCGGAGATGCTCCGGAAAAAGACCCGGGCATCCGCGAATGGGCGAATGCCGTTCACGGTGCGGAGCGGCGCGTTTTTGCCCTATGCCGTATGCCGACGGGCAACGGCTTGAAGACATTCCGGCGGCAACATATCGGCTTTTCAAGCGCCTTGCCTTATGCGTGCAAGCGATAACGTACGGTATTTTTCGCACATTTGAAAAAAAGGAAGTAGCCCGCCAAGTCGGTTAGGTTTGGTCATAGCCAAACAACCACCAGACCGACAAGGGAGGGCTACAGATGGAAACT
>JAISOT010000212.1 GCA_031275465.1 Desulfovibrio sp. | reverse complement strand
ATCATGCGTTATATCCGATGCTATAACGAGCAATCGGCACACCCGTTCAAATGGACTTACGATGGAAAACCACTTTCCGCATAAATCAAATTTATTTCATGAACGTGACACTAGAGCATCCAGGCCGGTCTGCGGCTCCTCTAGAGCATTTCAACTTTCAAATTGTGTATAACCGCAGGATGTAAACCAGCCTCGAGCATCGTTTGCGGAAACAAGGTTCAAGGCATCGCCTACCCCATCATTTTTTTAATAAGTTCAGTGAGTTCTTGATGTCGTCAGGAGAAAAAATAGAGGGCCGGTGCCCTCGTGGGCGTGCTCCAAGCCGCGCCTCCCGCTCAAACTCACGTATCCATCGACTGACACTATTCAGATGGTAGCCGACGATATCAGCAACCTGTTGTCTTGAAATGCCTGATCAATAAGCTTTGATGGCGATGGAGCGCACTTCGGAACTTGCTGTTTTCATGGCCCACAGTCTAAACTATGTTTGGATAATTTGAAAGTTGAAATGCTCTAGCCACGTCCGTTTCTCCTTTCCCCGCCCTCTGTTCCGTGTCTGTTGCCCGGGGACTGGAAACGCAAAAACGGCCCTGTCTCCCGAAGGAAACAGGGCCGGAAAAAAAACGGCAAAACAGCGCTTTTCCTTGCGGAGAGCGCGTTATGGGACGGTGTTAATGTGTGTGTTTGTGTATAGCAAAAGTCAGGCCAATATCGCCGATTTCAGCCGGCGCATCCATCTCCCGCCGGAAACGGATGCTTCGGCCCCTGCGGCGCCGGAAAACCGCACGACAGCCACACTTGGGGTGGATACCTGATTGCGGAGAAAATGGCAAGAACCGGAAAGCAAATTTTTCGGAGAAAACTTCACAGGTAATCCTCCCATGCCCCGTCGGACCGGATTTTATCCGTTATCGTCCTCAATCGGATTCAGGCAGATTGACTGCGAACCTGTCTTGTACTATCAATTGTACAAGAGAGGTATGCCATGCTTGACGCCGTCAATTATTCGGAAGCCAGAAAAAATCTGGCCGCACTCATGGAAAGCGTGTGTGACGACCGCGACGTGATTGTCATCACGCGGCGCAAGGCCCGTCCTGTGGTAATGATGTCTCTGGACGAATACAACAGCATTCAGGAAACCGTATATCTGCTGCGCACTCCCGCCAATGCGGAGCGGCTTCTGGAAAGCATTGCCGACATGCGGAAAGGCAGCGTCGCGCCGCATCCTCCCAGCACGCCGGGAAATGCGATGGCAAACCTCGTATGGACTCCCAACGCCTGGAAAGATTAAAAGATTATTTGTACTGGGAGGAGCGGGACAAAAAGAAACTCCGGCGTCTCAACGCGCTGATCGCTTCCGCCCTGCGCGCTCCCTTCGAGGGCGAAGGCAAGCCCGAACCTTTGCGCTTCCAGCTTACCGGATGCTGGTCGCGCCGTATTGATCAGGAATACCGCCTTGTTTACGCATGGGACGAAAAGGCGGACACCTTGACCATTCTGCAATGCCGCTATCATTACGACAAGGGCTGAACCCGCATCCGTCCCGCCATGCGCTTCCGCTGATGGGCACAAGGGCCGGATCCGACGTAGAGGAGGGATTGCGCACCGGGCGAACTCCAAAAAATTTTTGTGGAAATATACTGGAAAAGGTTTCCGGCTCCTTGACAAAAATCGTGGTATGGATACCATTTGTCAGTGGCCCCGAGAGGCCGCAAGACGCGACTGCTGATAAGGAAAGTGTAGAAAGGAAAGGAAAATTTTTGGAGTATGAGCTGTTCAGGAGGACACACGATGAAACGTTACGCTTTGATTCTCGCCTTGGTTATGGCCCTCGCCGCCGGTTTCGGCTGCGCGAAGAAATCCGCCGACGGCGCTTACGACGATGGGCTGACGCCGGAGATGCGCGCCGCTATCCAGCAAATCACTGATGCCCGCGTGTACTTTGCCTTTGACAAGTTCGACATCAAACCCGAATACAAAGACATGCTGAAGGGCAAGGCCGATCTGCTGAAACGCTACCCAGCCATTCGCGTGCGCATTGAGGGCAATTGCGACGAACGCGGCACTCAGGAATACAACCTGGCCCTTGGCGAGCGCCGCGCCCGCGCCGCTTACGAATATCTTGCCACCCTCGGCGTGAATCCCGGCCAGCTTGAAATGATCAGCTACGGCAAGGAAAACCCGGCTGTTCAGGGCAGCGGCGAATCCGTCTGGTCCAAGAACCGCCGCGACGACTTTCGCGTGGTTGCTCACTAGACAGTTTGCTGGCCCTCCCAACGGAGCATCAGCATTGTGACTTATGGCCGCCCGCAAGGGCGGCCATTCACTTTCCGGGGAAAACTCATGAAAATAGTTGTTCTTGACGGAGCTGTCCTCAATCCCGGCGACGTGGATTGGGGGCCCATTTCAGATATCGGCGAATTGCGGGTGCATGATGAAACGCCGCCCGGCAAGGTTGCGGAACGCGCCAGAAACGCCGACGTGCTTTTACTCAACAAAACCCCCCTGAAACGCAAGGATATTGAAAAATGCGCAGGGGTAAAACTGGTATGCGTTCTGGCAACGGGCTATAATGTTGTGGATATTGAGGCCTGCGCCGAAAAGAACATCCCTGTCTGCAATGTCGTGGCCTACGGCGTGGATGATGTCGCCCAGCATACCATGGCCATGCTGCTTGAACTTTGCAGGCATGTGAGCGAACACACGGAAAGCGTGAAGGCCGGGGAATGGAAAAAAATAAACATGTGGTGTTACTGGAAAAAAACTCCCCTGTGTCTGGAAGGGCTGACAATGGGCATTGTCGGCTTCGGCTCCATAGGACGACGTGTGGGCGAGCTGGCGCACGCCTTTGGCATGAGTGTGCTCGCCAACTGCCCGCATCCCAAAAATCCGCCCAATTACAGTCCCTTTGCCTTTGTTCCGCTGGAGCAGCTTCTGGCCTCCTCCGACGTTATCTCCCTGCATTGCCCGCTGACAGCGCAAACCAGGGAAATCATTAACGCCGGCGCTTTTGCGAAAATGCGAGACGGCGCTATTCTGCTGAACACCTCCCGCGGGCAATTGGTCAATGAGGCGGATGCGGCCAAGGCCTTGAAATCCGGCAAACTGCGCGCTCTGGGAACGGATGTGCTCTCCACCGAGCCCCCCTGCGCCTCTAATCCGTTGCTCAAGGCCCCCAATACCGTCATCACGCCCCACATCGCTTGGGCCACAGCCAAGGCGCGGCAAAACATCATTGCTCTGACGGCGGAAAACATTCGCCGCTGGAAACATGGGACACCGGTAAACGTCGTCAACGGCGTCAACACGACCATTTCATGTTCATAGACATACATACCCACGCCTTTCACGCGAAAATAGCGCGCAAGGCCATAGCGCAGATCAACGCCGCCTATGCCACGGACTGTACGGGAGACGGCACCATTGAACACCTGCTCGCCCGTGAAAAAGCGGCGGGAATCAACAGGTTTGTCGTGCTCTGCGCCGCCACGACGCCGGCGCAGGTTATCCCCGCCAACAACTATGCCATCAGCCTGCAAAAAAAATATCCTCAGGTCATTGCCTTCGGCAGCATGCACCCGGGCTATAAAAATTTTGAGGATGAACTCACGCGCCTGCAAAAGGCCGGCATACGCGGACTCAAAATGCATCCTGACTTCCAGGGATTCGGTATGGATGACGAAAATCTCTTCCCCATTCTCGAGTACGCGCAAAAAAAATTCATCATACAATTCCACGTAGGTTCGAACAAAAACCCCGGAGACGCCCCCTCCTCCCCCGGCAAACTGGCCGCCATTCTGGACAACTTTCCCGATCTTGTCATTATTGCCGGACACCTCGGCGGCTACCTGATGTGGGAAGAAGCCATCAGGCTGTTTGGCGGCAGAAGGCGCGAGAATCTGTGGTTTGACACGTCAAGCGTCTCCTTTTTTGCCCACGGCGACACAGTCCGGGAACTTCTGCGAACCTGGCCGGAGGAAAGGCTGCTTTTCGGCTCCGACTGGCCGCTTTTCGACATCAAAGAGGAACAGGAACGCTTGCGGCGCGTGGGCAGACTCACGCGCCGCAAGCTGGAAAAAATTATGAGCAATGCCAACGCGCTGTTCGCCGCGTCCGCATAAAACAGCATGGAAATCGCCTGTGATGAAAATCTTGACGCGAAAGACGGGATGACATAGGGTATTGTTTCTATATCCACGCTGTCCGGCTGCTATTCCTGATTCCAATTCCAAGATAACCCTCGCTGTTTGCAATTGGAAAAAAGTTCAGCCATGGGACGGCTTGCCTTGAGAAGCGGAGAATTTTGTGGACGGTGGCAAGAAAAATCCCAAACCCGCTGTGCGCTTGAGCACAAAATCTCCGCATGCGGCCTATTTCATGCCTCTGCTGGAAAGCATATCCGCGCGCGAAGGTTTGAATGAAGTGCTCAAAAACCGGGTCAGCAAGGCCTGTGACCTTCTGGATGCCGGCGTTCCCCTTTTCCCCAACAATTTCCGCAAACAGCATCATATAGCCTTTGTGCTTGAACGCTTCGGGACGGCGGATGCCGAAACGCTGGGCCAGTCAGAGGAAATCTTTGCGCTTGCCGGGCGCATTGTCTCCCTGCGCTCTTTCGGCAAAGTGCTTTTTTTCCACATTATGGACGAAAGCGGCCGCATTCAGTGCTATGCCGCAAAGGAGCACCTGAACCCCACCGCCTGTCTTGTCGTCAAAAAGCTGGAAGTGGGCGATATCGCCGGCGTCAATGGCCGCCTCTTCCGGACAAAAACAGGGGAACTCACTCTGGACTGTGCGGGGGTTACCCTGCTCGCCCGATCCATGAGGCCTTTGCCCGAAAAATACCACGGCCTCAAAGATCAGGAAACGCGCTACCGCCAGCGCTATGTGGACCTGATCGTCACGCCGCGCACGCGGGAAATTTTTCAGAAGCGCAGCCTGATAGTGCGCGAATTTCGCCGCTTTATGGAAGACAACAACTTCATGGAAGTGGAAACTCCCATGATGCAGCCCCTGCCCGGCGGAGCAACGGCGCGTCCCTTCGTCACCCACAATAATGCTCTGGATCTGCGCCTTTACATGCGCGTCGCCCCGGAACTTTATCTGAAACGCCTGCTGGTGGGCGGTTTTGAAAAAGTGTTTGAACTCAATCGCAACTTCCGCAACGAAGGCATTGATACGCGCCACAATCCGGAATTCACCATGTGCGAATTCTATTGGGCTTATGCGACGTTCAGCGATTTGATGGATTTTACGGAAAAACTTTTTGCCCATTTGGCGTTCAAAGCGTGCGGCGCCGCCGTGATAACCTATCAGGGTAAAGAAATAGACCTCACTCCCGGACGTTGGACCCGCCTTTCCTTCTACGATTCTCTCAGCCAAATCGGTGGACACGCCGAACAGCTTTATAACAATTACAATAAATTACGTGATTACATCCGCGAACGCGGCGAAAAAACAACCGACAGGGAGAGCCTGCAAAAGCTTCAGGCCAAACTT
Source organism: Desulfovibrio sp. (assembly GCA_031275465.1). Classification (GTDB taxonomy): domain Bacteria; phylum Desulfobacterota; class Desulfovibrionia; order Desulfovibrionales; family Desulfovibrionaceae; genus Desulfovibrio. The sequence goes on along the minus strand of JAISOT010000212.1, from coordinate 37,651 downwards.
TTTGATCTGGATGTGGAAGACAAACTGGTGCAGCCGCACTTCATTTATCACTACCCTACGGAAATTTCGCCCCTTTCCCGCAGAAACAGCGAGAAACCCGAACTGACGGACCGTTTTGAACTCTTCATCGCCGGACGCGAAATGGCCAATGCTTTTTCCGAGCTGAACGATCCTGTGGATCAGCGCATGCGCTTTGAAGATCAGGCAAGGGAAAAGGAGGCCGGCGATGAGGAGGCCCACAGCATGGACGAGGACTATCTGCGCGCGCTGGAGTACGGCATGCCCCCGGCGGCCGGCGAGGGCGTCGGCATTGACCGCCTTGTCATGCTGCTTACGGATTGCCCCTCCATCCGCGAAGTCATTCTCTTCCCCTTGCTGCGTCCTGAATTTTGAAGGCCCTTTTTTCGTACCCGTCCCGTCTGCCGCCAAAACTTCTTTGCCTTCTTGAAGACGCGCGGTTAACATAGTCGCCGCGAGGCATCCATGTACGCTCAAAAAAACTCTCCGTCGGCAGCCGCGCGCATTGCGCTGGTCACCGCCGCCTCTGTGCTGATGGCTTTCAATCTCAATACCTTTGTGCACGCCGGAGGCCTCATACCCGGCGGCTTTACCGGCCTTGCCCTGCTCATCAAGGAGAGCGCCCTGCGCTTCGCCGGAGTCGACGCGCCCTTCAGCATCATCCTTTACATCCTGAACGCCGCGCCGGCCGCAATCTCCTATCTGTTCATCGGCAAACGCTTCACCCTGTTTTCCTGCCTGATGATTGCCCTGAGCGGCCTGCTCACCGACTGGATGCCCGTCATGTTCGCAGGTTTTCTGCAACCGCACGACACGCTCCTCTCCGCGGTCTTCGGAGGCCTGCTCAACGCCCTTTCCATAAGCCTGTGCCTTTTCGCCCATGCCACCAGCGGGGGAACCGACTTCATAGCCATCTTCATTTCCGAGAAACACGGCAAGGACGCCTGGCATCACATCTTTGCCGGAAACTGCGCAATCCTGATCCTGGCGGGCTGCCTGTTTGAACTGGACAAGGCCCTGTACTCCATCATATTCCAGTACACCACAACCATGGGCCTGAAGGCGCTTTTCCGCGGCTACCAGCGCAAAACCCTGCTCATCATAACCGGCATGCCCGATGAGATATACGCCCTGATCAGGGATCAGACGCACCACGGCGCCACGGCCTTCACCGGAATCGGCCAGTACAGGATGGCCGAGCGCGTCATGCTCTATTCCGTCGTGGCGGCCAACGAAACGCATAAACTTGTTGCCGGAATAAAAAAAATCGATCCCGACGCCTTCATAAACATATTGAACACGGAACAGCTGAACGGAAGGTTTTACCGCCCTCCCCTGGATTAAGCGCACCCTGGCGCGGTTCCGCGGGGAAGCTGACAGCGGTTGACATTTGTCCTCATTGCCAATACCCTATAGGGGTATGGTGTATCAACGGGAGAGGAACGTATGCGCGAATGCATGGATGTGGATGCGGTGGTTGCCCGTTTGAAAAGAATTGAGGGACAGGTGCGCGGCATCATGAACATGGTTCGGAAAGACGTGCCCTGCGAAGACATCCTTGTTCAGATTGGAGCCGCCAAAGCCGCGCTGCACAAAACGGGACAGGTTATTCTGCAAGGCCACCTGCACCATTGCGTGCTGGCCGGCATAGCCGGGGGCGACGCCGACAATACGCTGAAAAAATTGGCTGATGCGATAGAGCAATTCTCTCGTATGACGTAGAGCGTTTCACACTTGAAATGCTCCAAATCCGGGGAGGACGGCGCTTGAAGGAACTTGTCGTGGACGGGGAAAAAAGACATTTTCTGCTCGCCTCCATCGGCGGCTTTGCCCTGGCGTTCAGCTTTTTCGGCCTGTGGGGACAACTGCCCTTTGATCCTGCGTGGATAGCCATTGTGCTTTGCGGCTTTCCCATTCTCAGGGGGGCCATTGTCGGCCTTGCGGTCGGCTTCGACATCAAGGCGGACGTGCTGGTCGCCATGGCGCTGGTCGCGGCGCTTCATATAGGGGAAATCTTCGCGGCAGGCGAAGTGGCTTTCATCATGTCGCTCGGCTCGCTGCTTGAGGAGCGCACCGTGCGCAAAGCCCGCGAAGGCATTGAGAAACTGGTGGACATGACACCCCATACGGCGCGCGTCCTGCGTGACGGCTCCGAATCCGTCATTCCTGCGGAAGATGTGAAGGTCGGCGACATGCTGCGGGTGCTCCCCGGCGAAACCATTGCCGTTGACGGCGTTGTCGCTTTCGGCCAGACGGCCGTTGACCAGTCTCTGATGACCGGCGAATCCCTGCCTGTGGACAAAGGCATAAACGATGAAGTTTTCAGCGGAACCGTCAACCAGCTGGGCGCATTCGACATGCGTGCCACAAAGGCAGGCGTGGACAGTTCGCTGCAGCGCATGATTCGTCTTGTCGAATCGGCGGATGCCTCAAAGGCGCCTGTCGTGCGCATCATGGATCGTTGGGCGACCTGGATAGTCATTGCCGCCCTGCTCACGGCCGTCGGCACATGGTTCTGCACCGGGGAACTCATCAGAGCCGTTACCATTTTGGTTGTTTTCTGCCCTTGCGCCCTGGTGCTCTCCACGCCAACGGCCATCATGGCAGGCATCGGCAATGCCACCCGCTTCGGCGTGCTGATATCCTCCGGCGACGCTCTTGAGCGTCTGGCGCAAGTCACGCGGGTCGCGTTCGACAAGACGGGCACATTGACCCGCGGCAAACCGGAAGTCGTGGCTGCGCGCTCTTTTTCGCCGGATTTGACCGATGCGGCATTGCTCTGCCTGGCGACCACCATTGAGCAGCGCTCGGAACATCCCTTGGGCCGGGCCATAGTGCGCCACGCAAGGAATCAGGGGATCAGCCCGAAAAATCTGGAGCGCTTCACCACAATTCCCGGCAGGGGCGTATCGGTCAAAACGGACGGCAAGCAGGCTTTTGGCGGCACCCTGCAGCTGATGCTTGACAACGGCATGAAGCCGACCGGGGAGATCAGCCGCGCCGTTGAGCGATACAGGAAGTCCGGCAGTACGGTTGTCTATATCGCCGTTGATAACACTGTTGCCGGAATTATTGCTCTTGCCGACACGCTGCGTTCCGATGCCAGGGAAACCGTGGACAGGCTCCATTGCGAAAAAATCCGGACTACGCTGCTGACCGGCGATAATGCGCAGGCCGCGAAAAATATTGCCGAAGCCGTTGGCATTGATCAGGTCAGAGCCGAATTGCTGCCCGAGGACAAAGTAAGCATCATCAAAACCGAATTGCAGGAGCTCAACTTCGATAAAGTCTGCATGGTCGGCGACGGGATAAATGACGCCCCTGCCCTGAAAGCGGCCCATGTCGGTCTTGCCATGGGAAGCGTGGGAAGCGACATAGCCCTGGACGCCGCCGACGCCGTGCTTGTGCGGGACGACATCAAACGGCTTCCCCAGCTTATCATGCTGGCCAGAAAAACGGCATTGACCATCAAGATCAACATCATCGTGTCTGTGATTCTGAATGCCGTCACTGTACTTCTTGCGGCTATGGGCCTCATGGGGCCGGTTGTCGGCGCTTTGGCGCACAACGCGGGAGCATTGCTGATTGTGCTGAATTCCACCCGTCTGCTGATGTGGAAGTACCGTCATGAGTGATGACTGCCTGACCGCAACCTGCCCGACGCTTCTTCATTTTTTTTTCAAAAAGCGCACAATATTTTTCGTCCTCATTCGTCTACCTTGACAAGACAAACAATCTATCAGGAGAACAACAATGAGGCATCATCTTCGACACGGCGGATTTTTTTCGGAGGCCATGGCCTGTCTTCAGGCCATGGGGGCAGAAAGGCGCGGGCGTCGGCGCGCGGGATTTCTTCCGGGCCATGTCCCCGGCGAAACGGCCGGCGCCTGCCGGGGGCTTGAAAGAGAGCCTCGCGGGGAACATGGCGCGCCGGACATCCCGGCCCAATGTCTTCAATGCCCGCACGGCAAGTCCCGTCCCTGCCCCCCGGGGAGACGCTGCTTTGAATGACGTCGCCGGCTTCCGCCCGGAGCGTTGCGCTTTTTTAAGCATCCCCCGGCCTTCCTTCGGGCTGCGCCGCGCGAGTCGCGGAAATTGAAGACAAAGGAGCCAAGTCATGCGTGGGCACAGACCTCTTCTTTTTATCGGCGTCATCGCGATGTTTGCGGCCTTCAGCCTGGCCGTGATGCTGCTCTGGAACGCCATGCTGCCGAACCTGCTGGGAGTGGCGGATATAAACTACCTTCAGGCCGCGGGACTTCTGGCGCTCTGCCGCATCCTTTTCGGCGGCCTCGGCCTGGGCGGCGTCAGGCCGGGCATGCGCGGCCTGACGCACAACCTGAGCCGGGATGAGCGCGAAGAGCTGATGCGCAAGGCGCATGAGCGTTTTGCCCGCAGATGGGGCGGGCATTCCGGCTGCCCCGGCTCCGGGCATCATGGGCGCGCGCGCGGCGGGGCGGATAACGGCCCCGGCGGCGAGGACGGGTAAAAGGACGGATCGCGTGACCGGCTCAAGGCCGCCGGCCCCCGGCTCGCAATCCTTCCTGCAATCCTGCAGGAAGCGCCTGCGGACGTTCATCCGCAAACGTCTGCCTTCCGGAGACGAGGTGGATGATGTGGTACAGGATGTCCTGTATCAGTATATCCGCATCAACACGCTGATGCAGCCTGTGGAGCAGGCCATGGCCTGGATGCTCAAGGTGGCCCGCAACGAAATCATTGATCGCTCGCGCAAAAAAAGCGAGCTGCGCCTGCCGGACGGCGGCGAAAACGGCGAGGACTGGATGCCGGATGACGGGCTTGCGGACATCATGTTCGGGGAGGCTCCCGGCATTGAAGAAGAATATCTGGCCAAACTGTTCTGGGAAGAGCTTGAGGACGCCCTGTCCGAGCTTCCCCTTGCCCAGCGCGAGGCTTTTGAAAAAACTGAACTGCTGGGCTATTCCTTCAGGCGGCTCTCCGAAGAGAGCGGGACGCCGGTGAATACCCTGCTCTCGCGCAAGCGCGCGGCCGTTCTCCATCTGCGGAAGCGCCTGCGAAAAGTGTACGCGGAGTTGGTGGAAGGATAATGCCCCGGCAACGCCGGCGTTCAAAACAATAGGCTCTGAGGCGGGCGAAAATCTCTTAACAATTGTCGCCGCCGGTATTATAACATGAACTGTCTTTCCGGCCCGGCCGCCGTTTCCGGCTGCCCCGCAGCCGCGCAACACGGAGAAATTTCGGAGAATACCGCATGAAGCAGGCAGCGCGCCCGATCACCACTTCCGTTTTTGAGTTGTTCAAGGCCGGGCCCGGACCTTCGAGTTCGCACACCATAGGCCCCATGCTGGCCGGCCTGGATTTCCGGAATCTGCTTGAGCTGTTGCCCGGGGAGGACAAAGGCCGGGGCGTTTCGCTCACCGTGCGCCTTTTGGGTTCCCTGAGCGCCACCGGCAGGGGACACGGCACGGATAAAGCCGTGCTCGCGGGGCTTATGGGCTACGATCCCCGTTCCTGCCCCGATGGCCTGCCCGCCGGGGCGCTGGAGCTGCCGCCCGGCGAGCGCGCGATCAGCCTGGACGGGGCTGTGCTGGGGCTGGATGAAAATACCGTTGTTTTCGGCGAGCTGGAGCATGGATACCCGTTCAGCAATACGTTGATTTTTTCCTTGTCGGACGCCGAAGGGAAACCCGTTCTGGAACGGATCTGCTATTCCGTGGGCGGGGGCTTTATCCAATGGGACGGCTGGAGCGCGCCGGAACGCGGTTCCCCTCCCTATCCCTTCGAGTCCGCCAGCGGCCTGAGCGCCCTGGTGGAGGAAAGCGGCCTCAGCCTGCCGCAGATTGTCATGGCCAATGAAACGGCCCTGACCGGACGCGGCCGTCCGGAAATTCAGGCGGAGCTGGACGCCGTGATTGAGCTGATGCGCCGTTGCGTGAACAGGGGCATACGCGCCGAGGGGATGCTGCCGGGAGTGCTCAGGGTTTACCGCAAGGCCGCGCGCCTGGCGCACCGGGCGGACTGCATGGATGATCCCCTGAACCGCTTTTTGGGCCTGCTCAACGCCTATGCCTTCGCCGTCGCGGAGGAGAACGCCGCGGGCGGCATTATCGTCACTGCTCCCACCTGCGGGTCCGCCGGGGTTATGCCCGCCATGCTGACCATCATGGAGGGCTATCTGGGCTTCGGCCCCCAGGCGGTGCGCGACGGTTTGCTGGCCGCGGCGGCGGTGGGGTTCCTGGCCAAACATAACGCGGGCATCGCCGGCGCGGAGGTGGGCTGCCAGGGCGAAGTGGGCGTGGCCTCGGCCATGGCTGCCGCCATGCTGGCCCAGGCCAGGGGGTACCCGCCGCGCATAGTGGAAAACGCGGCGGAAATCGCTCTGGAACATCATCTGGGCTTGACCTGCGATGCCGTGGGGGGGTATGTGCAGATACCCTGTATCGAGCGTAACGCCATGGGCGCGCTCAAGGCCTATAACGCCTGCCTGATGGCGACGGCCGAAGATCCGGACAAGCACAGGGTGAGTCTGGACATGGCGATACAGGCCATGGGCGAAACCGGGCATGACATGGACCGCAAGTACAAGGAAACCGCGGGAGGGGGACTTGCCCTCTGCGTGAGCGGGTGCTGACGTCCGGGCCGGACTGGCCGCGCCGGGTTTTCCGCCGGCGCGCATCTTATTTCCCGCGCGCGCTTGACAGGGGGCACACAAGGGGGTAAGTGGACAAGCATAAGGTTAATCGCGCCACATGTTTCGCCATAATTCGCAATAAGATAAAGCAGGGCACATCCTGTGCGGAAAGGGGGGCTTGATGCGTTTCAGCTTTGACAAGGCCGCCTGCCAGAATACCCGCAGGGCGTTGCGCAAGGAATGGCTGTTGACGAACGGCCTCGGCGATTACGCTTCCAGCAGCATACTCTGCTGTAACACACGAAAATACCACGGCCTTTTGGTCGCCAATACCAGACACGGACGGCATGTGCTCCTTTCCGCCCTTGAGGAATCGGTTTCCGGGGAAGGCAAGGAATTCTTTCTTTCCACGCGCGGTCATCCCGGAGTTCTCCATCCCGCCGGCCATCAGTATCTCGAGCAATTCCAGTTCGGCGCGTGGCCGGAGTTCACCTACCGCATCGGCGATGTCAGGATCATCCGGGAAATGCTTCTGCAGGAAGGCTCCAGCCGCCTTGTGCTGCGTTATTCCGTCAGGTCGGAGTCGGCGCTTCCGCCTCTCACCCTGATTTTGAAACCTCTGCTGGCCTACCGGAGCTTTCACGCGCTCACGCGCGCGAATCCGGCCTTGCGCGCACGCACGCAGGGGGTGGAGGGCGGTTTTTCCATCGCCCCTTATGACGGGCTTCCAGCTCTCTTCATGCAGGCGGGCGGCAAACACGCTTTTTACCCGTCGCCGGACTGGTTTTACAATGTTGAGTACCTTCAGGAAATCGAGCGCGGCTTCCCCGGCGAGGAAGATCTTTTTCAGCCCGGCAGGCTGGAAATTCCCATCACGGGCGAAGGGAGCGTCTGCGTGGCTGTCGGCACCGCGCCCTGCGGCGAACGTCCGGAGGACGTCTGGCGGGCCGAGAGCGGGCGCAGGCGGGCGGACGCCAATGCCGGCGGCGGTCTTATCGGCAATCTCGGACGGACGGGCAGGCAGTTCTGCATAACAACGCCGTCGGGCCGTTCCGCCGTGCTTGCCGGCTACCACTGGTTTGACGCCTGGAGCCGCGATGCGCTTATCTCCCTGCCGGGTTTGACTTTTCTGAACAACAACAGCGAATTCGGCCTTAATGTTCTCAGGCAGACAGCGGGCGCCCTGCGCAACGGCCTGGCTCCCAATTATTTTGTCGAAGACGGCGACAACGCCTACAATTCCGTTGACGCCGCCTTGTGGTATGCCTTTGCCGTACAGTGCTTCCTGAAGGAAAATCCCGGTGCCCTCGGCCTTGTGCGCGAGCAGTTCTGGCCGGCCCTCAAGGCCATCGTGCGGGGGTACCGCCAGGGGCCGGGCATGGACATTTTTGTGGACGATCTCGGCCTGCTGCACGCCGGCAATGCCCATACCCAGCTCACCTGGATGGACGCGAACGTGAACGGGCGTCCGGTAACGCCGCGCCACGGCTGCCCGGTGGAGATCAACGCCCTCTGGTACAACACGCTGGCCTTTGTGGATTATCTGGCCTCCTCTTTCCGCGAGCCCGAATGGGAAGGAACCGGCGCCCTGCGCGGGATGCGCGCGGCTTTTTTTGAACATTTCTGGGTGGCCCGGGAGAGCGGCTACCTGGGCGACGTCTGGCGCGACGGCATGCTGGATCAGGCCATCCGGCCCAATCAAATTTTCGCCGTTTCCCTGCCCTATCCCATTCTGGAGGAGATTCACCGCCCCTGCGTGGTGGAGTGCGTGCGCAACCGGCTTCTGACTCCCTTTGGCCTGCGCACGCTTTCCCCGGATGATCCGGCCTACAGGGGGGTATATGAAGGCTCGCCGGACGCCCGTGACGCGGCTTACCATCAGGGAACGGTCTGGCCCTGGTTGCTCGGGCATTACGGGGACGCCCTGTTGCGAACGGTCTGGGATGTGGATGCCGCCGTCGCCGCCCTGTTGGACACTCTGACGCCTCTTTTCAGCGAGCACTTGGCGGACGCCGGTCTGGGCGGCATTTCCGAGATTTTTGACGCTTCTCCGCCATACCGCCCCAACGGCTGCATAAACCAGGCCTGGAGCGTGGCGGAATGCGCGCGTTTGCTGCGCGCGCTCAAAAAAGCCGCCCCACGGGTCTACGACGATTGGGAAAAACGCATTGCGCGCCTCCTGGCCAATCCTCCCTCGGGAGATACGGCCGGCGTATGCCGCGCCGCACTGGCGCTTGAGCGGGAATAGCCGCAAACAACGCAAGCAAGGGCAGGGATTATGCGCATACTCATGTTGGGCTGGGAATTTCCGCCGCACATCAGCGGAGGCCTGGGCACCGCCTGCTACGGCATGACGCAGGCTCTGGCCAAACTGGGCGCGGAGATCGTCTTTGTGCTGCCGCGCGTCAAAGGAGGAGGGGAGAGCGATTTTCTGCGTCTCGCTTCCGCTTCCGGCACGCCCATTACCAGGGAGGCGGCTTCCCGCATCTTTCTGGCCGGCCAAAGCGTCTGGCGGGAAAGCGTTCGTTTTCTTGAGCTGGACAGCCCTATTTTTCCCTACTGCACTCCGGAGGCCTACGCGGAAACCGTACGCTGGCTGGGGCGCGCGCCGGACCGGGAATACGGTGAGGCGCGCCTGTCCGCCCATTCATTCACCTACGACATTCAGGGCGGTTACGGGCCTGACCTGATGAGCGAAGTGCGCCGCTACAGCCGTCTGGCGGCGGCCCTAGCCCTCAGGGAGTCCTTTGACGTCGTCCATGCGCACGACTGGATGACCTATCCCGCCGGGATGCTTGTCAAGGCCCTGACGGGCAGGCCGTTGGTGGCGCATATCCACGCCACGGAATTTGACCGCTGCGGGGAGAACATAAACGTTCAGGTGGCCGGCATGGAGCGCGCCGGCCTTATGACGGCCGACCGTGTGGTGGCTGTGAGCCATTTGACCAGCAGGACCGTCGTTGAGCGCTACGGCGTGCCGCAGGACAAGGTTGTCGTGGTGCACAACGCCGTCGCCCGCCACGAGGCGGAGCGGCATTATGTCGTGCCGCCCCGCATACGCCACGAAAAACGGGTGCTCTTTCTGGGGCGCGTCACCTTTCAGAAAGGGCCTGAATATTTTATGGAGGCCGCCCGTCTTGTCCTGAAGCGGCTTCCGAACGTCCGCTTTTTCATGGCCGGCAGCGGCGACATGCTGCCCAAGCTGATACGGCGCGCCGGGCAGCTGCGCATAGGCGGCCGTTTCCACTTTGCCGGTTTTCTGCGCGGAGAGGAAGTGGACCACATGTTCGCCCTGAGCGATTTGTACGTCATGCCCTCCGTGTCCGAACCCTTCGGCATCACCCCGCTGGAGGCCATACTTTATGACGTTCCGGTGCTGCTTTCGCGGCAGTCCGGCGTATCCGAAGTGCTCAAGAACGCGCTCAAGGCAGACTTTTGGGATACCCGCGACATGGCGGACAAAATCTGCGCCGTGCTGCGCTATCCTTGTCTGGCGGCGGAATTGGTGAAAAATTGTCGGCAGGAACTGAGGTCCATCCGCTGGGAGAATGCCGCCGGGCAGCTTATGGCGATTTACCGCGACGCATGCGCCCGGGCCTGATGCGAATCCCCGCGATTTCCATCGGGTCGGGAGGCGGTTGGCGGATAGGGACCGCAGGACGCACTTTTTTTGAATTTGGTATCAGGAGGTAAGCGATGCCGGCTCTTTGTCTGTGCTTTGACGTGCATGAGGCGTATCGTCTGCGGCGTTACACTGTTTTTGATATCGGGCAGAGTTCCGTCTACGAGGACGACGACCGCAACTGCGATTCCCTGATGGCGCTGGCCCGCGCGTGCTATCTGCCCATGAACGAACTCATGCTGAGGCTTATCCGCCGTTATAAAAAGGCGTTCAAATGCGCTTTTGCCATTTCCGGCACGGCTCTGGACCAGTTTGAGCAGTACGCCCCGGAGGTCATTGACGGCTTCAAGGCCCTGGCCGCTACCGGCTGCGTGGAGTTTGTGGCCGGCACATCGGCCCATTCCCTGGCCTTTCTCTACTCCGAAGAAGAATTCGACAGGCAGGTCAAGGCCCACAGCGCCCGCCTGAAAGACGTTTTCGGCAAAAAACCGCTCTGCTTCCGCAATGCGGAGTACGTGTATAACAACGAGCTGGCCCTGGCCCTGCAAAAATCCGGCTTCAAGGCCGTGCTGGCCGAGGGAGCCGATCATGTGCTCGGGTGGCGCAGCCCCAATTACCTCTATCAGGCTCCCGGGGTTTCCGAACCGCGTCTTTTCCTGCGCAACGCTTCCCTCTCCGAGGACGTCAGCATCAATTTCAGTTGCCGGGAATGGGCGAGCTGGCCCCTTACGGCGGAAAAATTTGCCGGTTGGTGCCGCGGCGTCGCCGACAGCGCCGACATCATCAATCTCTTCTGGGATTACCATGCCTTTGGTGCCCGCCATTCAAGGGAAACGGGCATTGTCGATTTCATGACCGCGCTCCCGGCGGCTCTGCTTGAAGACAAACGCTTCAGGTTCATGACCCCGTCCGAGGCAGCCAAAAAGATTGAGATCAGGGGCGTGGTGGATGTACCGGGCTTCACTTCCTGGAAGGACAGGGAGCGCGATCTCACCATGTGGCTCGGCAACGATATGCAAAAAGACGCCATTCATGCCCTTTACGCCCTTGACGCGCGTGTCCGCGCCCTGGGAGATCCTGCTCTGCTGCATGATTACGGACGCTTGCAGTCGGCCGATCATTTCTATAACATGTCCACCAAATGGTTCACCGGCTATCTTTCGGACAGGCCCAATCCCTTCGGCAACCCGTATGACGCGTATATCACGTTCATGAACGTGCTGGCCGATTTTGTAATGCGCCTTGTCGCCGCGGAAAAGGCTGCGAATGCGAAGCAGCCCGCATCGCGGGGCAAGGCCGCGGGAAAGCCGCGCGTCCGGCGTAAAAAGAGCGGCGACTGAGGTCCGAAGCCGCAGGGCCGCACAGCTGCTTCCCGTGACTTGTTTTCATGGCTGTTGCGAACGCCCTGCCGGCGCGCGGACACATTTGCGTATCGTTTGCCGCAGCGGTGCGGGACGTCATCAACCAACGGAGATCGTATGGACTTCAACAATTCCCCGGTCACTCTTTTTGAAGTCAGCTGGGAAGTCTGCAACAAGGTCGGCGGCATTTATTCCGTCATCAGCAGCAAGGCACTCCAGTCCGTGGAGGCCTTCGGCGAGGACTATTTCCTGCTGGGGCCGAGTTTGCAGCACAGCCACGGCTTTGTTGAAACAGAGGAACAGATCTGGGATTCCCTGCGCATGGCGCTGGCCGTCAAGGATCTCAAATGCCGCCTGGGACGGTGGAGTATTCCGGGCAATCCCAAGGCCATTCTGGTGGATTTTTCCAAGCGCTACTCCAGCAACCAGCTGCTTTACGAGTTCTGGAAAAATTACGGGATCGATTCGCTTTCAGGCGGCTGGGACTATATTGAGCCGGTCATGTTCGCCTCGGCATGTGGCGAGGTTATCGCCGCCATCCATGAAACCCTTGTGGAACCTCTGGGCGACAGATCTGTGGCCCTGTTTCACGAATGGATGTGCGGCGCCGGTCTGCTGACCCTCAAAAAACTGTCTCCCGGCGTCGGCACGGTCTTTACCACCCACGCCACCATGCTGGGCCGGGCGCTGGCCGGCACGGGGCGGGATATTTACAGCAACCTGCGCAGCCTCAACCCGGCCCAGGAGGCGGCGGCGCACAACATTACCGCCAAATGCTCCATGGAAGGCGTTTCCGCAAGGGAGGCTGACGCCTTTACCACGGTGAGCCCCATCACCGGCGAGGAATCTTCCATTTTCTTGGGGCGCCAGCCGGACGTGATTACGCTGAACGGCCTGGATTTTCGCGTCATACCCGATTATTCCGAGGACAGGGCGGATCCCGCCGGCAGACGGGCCGGCATCATAGCGGCGTCGGAGCGTTTTCTGCGCTGCAAGCTGCCGGACAACATGTGGATTTTTGTCATTTCCGGCCGTTATGAAATGCACAACAAGGGCGTGGACGTCTTTCTGGAAGCCGTGGCGCGGGCGGCGCAGAGCCTGGCCGGCACTGAGGTCACGATACTTGTTCTCTGCCTGATCATGGGCGGGCATACGGGCGTCAACGAGGCGGCTGTTTCCGGCGACCCAGGGGCCAGCGACGACGGCAATCCCTTTATTTGCACGCATCACGCCTGGAATGCCCCGGAAGATCCGGTCATTAACGCCTGCCGGCGTCTCGGGCTTGACAACAGGCCCGGACGGCGCATCAAGGTGATTTTTGTGCCGGCCATGCTGGACGGCGAAGACGGCTTTTTCAACATGCCCTACGAAAATGTGCTTTCCGCCTGTGACGCGGGATTTTTCCCCTCCTGGTACGAACCTTGGGGATACACGCCGCAGGAGTGCGCGGCCTGGGCCGTGCCGACCGTCACTACGGATCTTTCCGGCTTCGGCATGTGGGTCAAAAGCCATGAGGGGCAGGGCGCGGAACAGCATTCCGGCGTTTTTGTCATGGCCAGGCGCGGCGTTGGGCAGGAGCAGTGCGTCAATGAGCTGCATCAGCTCATAATGAAGGTCGTCGCCGGCACGCTGGAGAATATCGGCCTGCATCGCAAAAATGCGCGCGCCCTGGCGGAAAAGACCTCCTGGCAGTACTTTTATGAAAACTATATCAAAGCCTTCAGGCTGGCGCTGGACAAGGCGGAATCGCGCACCGCGCAGGAGAAGGGCAGCCGTGAGCTTATCCGCATACTGGCCGCCTCCTCGTCCGTCACGCCGTTTTTGCGCCAGGTCATGGCGGTGGCCGGATTGCCGAAGGAATTTGTGCGGCTGCGCGATCTCGCCTCCAATCTGTGGTGGTGTTGGAACGACAAGGCCAAGGAGCTTTTTTTCACGCTGCACCCCCAGCTTTGGGACAAATGCCGCAACCCGCTGCGTCTGATAGAGGAAGTCGATCCGGAACGTCTGAACCGTCTTGTGAACAATGCGGAATACCGCGCGCTCTACAATGAGGTTCTGGCGGAATTTGACGCCTATATGGCCGAACCGCAACGCGTTCTGAGCGATGACGTGTCCCCGGCCTGCCCCATTGCCTATTTTTCCACGGAATACGGCCTGCACGAATCCGTGCCCATCTATTCCGGGGGCCTGGGCGTGCTTTCCGGCGACCATCTCAAGTCGGCTTCGGATATGGCCACCCCCCTGGTGGGCATAGGGCTTTTGTACAAAAACGGCTATTTCAGACAGGAAATCAATCAGGAGGGACGCCAGATTCCCCACTATCCCGTCAACAATTTTGCGCATCTTCCCGTGCGCGTGATGTATGACGAGGCTGAGGAACCCGTTTTTGTCCAGCTGGAACTGCCGGGCCGCATCTGCTATGCCAGGGTGTGGAAAATGCAGGTGGGACGGGTTGCCCTGTACCTTATGGATACGGATACGCGCCGCAACACAGAAGAAGACCGGCACATTACCGACCGCCTGTACGAAGCCAACCGTGAAATCCGCCTTCTTCAGGAGATGCTGCTGGGCATAGGCGGCGTGCGCCTGCTGCGCAAACTCGGCATAGAAGCGTGCGTGTATCACATGAATGAAGGGCATTCCGCCTTTCTTGCCGTGGAACGTCTGAACGAATACATGGCAGCCGGCATGAGCTATGAGGAAGCCGTGGTGCGGGTGCGGGCCAATACCGTCTTCACTACCCATACGCCGGTGCCGGCGGGCAACGAGGCCTTTGCCCTGGATCTCATGGAGCGCTATTTCAGCGGCATAGCCGCGAACCTGGGCCTTGAGTGGCAGCAGTTCGTGCGCCTGGGTCAGATGGAGGGGGGCAATACGCAACACTTTGAAATGACGGTGCTGGCCCTGCGACTTTCTTTCCGGGCCAACGGCGTAAGCCGTCTGCACGGCGAAGTTTCCCGCCGCATGTGGAGCAATCTCTGGAAAGGCCTGCCAGAGGCGGAAACTCCCATTGACTACGTCACCAACGGCGTACACACGCCTTCGTATGTCGGGGCGCAGATGAAGGAGCTGCTGACCGCCTATCTCGGGCCGGACTGGATTTCGGCCCCGCCGGGATCTCCCGTCTGGCAGAAGGTGGACGACATCCCCAATGACGCCTATTGGGCGGTGCGCATGAGCCAGAAGGAAATGCTGCTGAATTACCTGCGCACGCAGCTTTCCGCTTATGCGGAAAAATTCAAAATTTCACGGGAGAAGCGCTTGGGGATGGAGAGACGCCTCACGCCGAAGACCCTGATTATCGGTTTTGCGCGGCGATTTGCGCCCTACAAGCGGGCGACCCTGCTCTTTGCCGATCCTGACAGGCTTGCCGGAATTCTGAACAATCCCGACAGGCCGGTTTGTTTTGTCTTTTCCGGCAAGGCGCATCCCGCCGACGAGCCCGGCATTGATCTCATCCAGCAGGTGGTGCGGCTGACTCTGGATGAGCGTTTCCTGGGAAAAATATTTTTTATTGAAGACTACAGCCTCGGCATTTCGCGTCTGCTCTCCCAGGGTTGCGACGTGTGGCTCAATACCCCGCGCAGGCCGCACGAGGCTTCGGGAACCAGCGGCATGAAGCTGCCCGTCAACGGAGGCATCAATCTGAGCGTTTCCGACGGCTGGTGGTGCGAAGGCTACAACCGTCAGAACGGTTGGACCATCGGCCCGGTCCTGACGACGGAATTGCCGCGTGAAGGCCCCAATGATTATGACGATGCCGAATCGCTGTACGCCATGCTGGAAGACCATGTCCTGCCGCTTTATTTCAGCGGTGACGCCCTGGGGACGCCCGACGGATGGATTGACATGTCCAAACGTTCCATGAAGAGTTTGACGGCGATGTTCAGCTCCAACCGCATGCTGCGCGATTACATCGGCTGGGCCTATCTGCCGGCCGCCAGACGCCGGAATATGCTGGTGGCGGACAACGGGGCGTTGTGCGGGGAACTGGCTCTCTGGCAGAAGGATCTGGCAGTGCGTTTCAGCACCCTGAAGGTAGAGGAAATCATCATCGGCGGGCTGGAGAACAATGCCATGACCTGCGGCGAGCCCGTCAGCGTCCGGGTGCGCGTCCACCTTGGCGACATGCGGCCGGATGAAGTTCTGGCCCAGCTTGTGGTGGGGCAGACATACTCTGGAGGCAACTTCAGGAACAGACCCGAGTGCCTGCGTCTGGTCGCCAAGCAGACAGCGGGCGGCGTGGAATTTTCCGCCGCGTACATTCCGTCCCACACCGGGCTGTACCGTTACGGCATACGCTTCATGCCCACGCACAAGGCCCTGGGCTCGCCTTTGGAAACCGGCTTGATATTCTGGGCCTGACAGGCAGGACATCGCAGCCGCCGCCGGCAAGTCCGAAAAGCTGGCTGGCGGCGCAAGGATACTTCACGGAGCGACAGACGGGCAACTGTTTTTCGCTCCGTTTGTTTTGCCGCAAAGGAGGGCCGGGACGGATTTTTTACTGGGCCCGGAAGGCCTGCATGGCCACAAGCGTGTCTGTCAGCGCGGAGTTGAAGTGCGCCATGGCGCTGGTCGTGTCTGCGCTGGCTTTAATGGCCATTTCCAGTTCCAGCGCCGCGGCGGCCAGGGCTTTTGCTCCCAGATTGGCGGCCGCGCCCTTGGTGGTGTGCACAAGGTTGCGCGCCCTTTCCGTTTCGCCGGCGGAGAGAGCCTGGGATATCCTTGTGCCGCTGTCCTGTTCCGAATCAATAAATTTGCCGAGTAACCTGCTATAGAGTTCGCGTTTGTTGAGCACGCGCGTCATGGCTTCTTTCCAGTCAAGTACTTCTTCGTTCATGGCGGCCTTCTTTCTCAAGGTCAGAGTGACATGCAATGGGGCTGTTTTATAAAAAAAGCCGGCAAAGGGCAATACGGCTGGAGGCTTTTTCAAAAATTCATTATCGCGCTGTTCGTTACGATTCTTGTTGGGACGATTCTTGTTGGGCGGAATAACAACTTCGCAGCCGGATTCAATCGCCGTTCTCACTGCCCGGACACCGAATTCATTCCGAAACAGCGCTTGACAGAACCATGATACTTGCCTAAAGAAAATAGCTCAATTGTTTTTCGGGCCATAACTTATTTATGGGGAAGTAGCTCAGCTGGGAGAGCACCGCCTTCGCAAGGCGGGGGTCGGGAGTTCAAATCTCCTCTTCTCCACCATTTACCGGTTTCAGGTTTTTGGGCGTGTGCAAAAATGTGTGCAAGGCCTTAATGTACAGCCCCGAAATATGGCTTTCGGGGCTGCCTCCTTTCTGGCAAACGCTTCGCGCGGCCTGCCGGAAGTCACGCCCGGCGCCCGCTGTGAGCTGTCGCGCGCGTTGTTACAGAAGAGCGCGGCGGTGAATGCGTCCTTAACTCCTCACGCGCGGCAGGCGGACATGATTGCCTCATGCGCTCTGCGCGCTGTTCTCCACGAAGCGGCGGCCACGGAAAAACCGGGACTGGTTTGCGCTGACACGGCCGGAGTGCACACGGACATGGATATTCAAACCATGATTGCGAGCGCCGTCAGCCTGTATCCCTATTTTCGGGATGTGGCGGACATCGGCAGGGACACGGCCGGCCTTGAAGCCCGGGCCGTATTTCCCCTGCTGCGCGGGGAAGGACGGGAGGCTGAACGCGCAATGTTCGCCGTGACCTGCGGGGTGAACACCCACAAGGGACTTATTTTTTCCATGGGGCTTTTTTGCGCCGCCGCAGGCAGACTGCTTGCCGCGGACGAAAAATTGTCGGCGGCGTCGCTGTGCGGGACGGCTTCTTCTTTTGTGGAGGGAATTGTTGCCCGTGACTTTTGCCGTCTCAGGGAACTGGCGGGGAAGGGAGAAGCAGAATGCGTCGAACGGGCAGAGCAAGCCCTTGGGCGCGCTCTGACGGCAGGCGAATGGATATACCTCCGTTTCGGAGTGACAGGGGTAAGGGGTGAGGCCGAGCGGGGTTTCCCGCTTCTTCCCCAGGCTGTGGCCGCCTTGCGGGGATGGCTGGAAGAAGGGGATTATAACGCGGCATTGGTCAACACGCTGCTTTTTCTGATGAAGAATAACGCGGATACAAATCTGCTCTGGCGTGGAGGGCCCGAGGGGCTCGCCCTAGTACAGAAAGGGGCGGACAGAGTTCTGGAACACCGGGGTATGCTGACCAAAAAAGGCAGAGAGGGTCTTGCCCTGCTGCGTGAACTGTGTCTTTCCAGGCGGTTGAGCCCGGGCGGGAGCGCCGATATGCTGAGTTTGGCCCTTTTCATTCACATGGTGGAAAGGGAAGGAGCAGTTCCCTGATATGATTCTGCAGCGCCTCAAGACTGTGCTTTTGTTCACGGGCGCAGAGGGCGGCCGGATTGCCGCAAAGGAAGCAGGACCGCATTGGCTTGCCGAAACGGGCGCGGGAAATGCCGCGGCCTTCCGGAGTCAGAACGTCAAAATCAAACAGGCGTCCCAAAGGGTGGTTTTCCTCAAGCAGGAGCATGGCCCGCTTGAGGTCATACGGCGCCGCCTGCACGCACGCAAGAGCCTCCGGGCCGGCAGGGGACGAATGGCGGCGTTGCGCGAGAACGGCCCAACCATTCCCGGCTATGAGCCTTTCCACGGACTTCATTCCCTCCCGAAAAATGCGAAGGGCGGCAATATTGTTTTTTGACGCTCCGGGCATATTGACTGTAAAGGAAACCAGCGGCGACGCGTACTGCCTGAGCATTTCTCTCTGACGCGTCACGCGCTCTTCGCGATTGTCCAGGATGGCCTGCAAGCCGGCGAAACCGCTGAGCGGTTCGAAAATATTCTGGTTTTGAGCCAAGGTGGTGCCTGTTTTTCGATTGCGGCCTGATCGAGCAACTCAAGGCATGCCCCCGCGCGAGAACAGCCTCGCGCAAAAGGCCATGCTCCGCGACCCGCTCCTTGCGCCTTCCGGCAAAAGCATACTCTCCGCAGGCAAAAGCGCAAGGCGTGAAAACCGGAATTCCCAGGATTGGCAGATTCTTTCACAACGCCGCAACATAACTGCAACACAAGACAAAAAAACCGCCGCAGGGCATAAATTTCTGCTTTGGAGTGATTTTTGCATTGGAGCATACGCCTGCAGAACAACGTATACATTTTCAACGGTAATTCGCTCTAACGCCGAATGCAGAGGGGTTAAGGGCATTTTGGGAAACGGTCTGGGGATATGAGCGATTCTTTTGCCCTGCGGGAAGTGTATCCCCGCTCCGAACGGGAACGGCGCACGTTGGGCGATTTTCTGGAACGGCACGGCCTGCGGTATGAAGAGGATATAGAGTACGCCGTGGGCGCGTATGATGAAAACGATGCGTTGATCGCCTGCGGCTGCTGCTCCGGACGGGTGCTCAAGTGCTTCGCGGTCAATGAGGAGGCCCGGGGGCGCAATCTGCTCGGATCCATACTTTCCCGTCTTTCCACATGGCAGTTCCAGCGCGGAAACACCCGCCTTCTGGTGTTTACCAAACCGGAAAACGGTGTTTTTTTTCAACAGAGCGGCTTTTTCGTTGTTGCGGCAACACCGCGGGCGATGCTTCTTGAAAATCTGAACAACGGCTTCTCGCGCTTCGCCGAAAAAAGCCTGTCCCCGGGAGACGCGCATACTCCTTCGGGCGCCGTTGTCATGAACTGCAATCCGTTTACCCTGGGACACCGCCATCTCATCGAATATGCCGCCGCCCGCTGTCCTGTGCTGCATATTTTTCTTGTGGAGGAAGATCGTTCAATTTTTCCGTTTCACGTGCGCAAGCGCCTTTTGCGTGAAGGCACGGCGGATATACCCAATGTCCGTATCCATGACAGCGGGCCGTATATGATTTCCGCCGCCACGTTCCCGACGTATTTTCTCAAGTCGGTTGATGAGGCGACAGATGTTTGCGCGGAGCTCGACATTACCATTTTCGCCTGCGGCATCGCGCCGCCGTTCTCCATCCGGCGGCGTTTCGCCGGCGAGGAGCCGTATTGCGAGCTGACGGAAAAGTACAACGCGGCCATGCGCCGCATTCTGCCGGACTACGGCATTGCGCTGGAAATTATTCCGAGATTGCGGGCAGGAGGGCACACTGTCAGCGCGTCAATCGTCAGGAAGATTTTGCGGGAGTCAGGCCCCTGCGCATCCCTGCATTGTCTGGTGCCGGAAAGCACCAGACTTTTTCTGGAGGGGGAGGAAGCGGCAGCCATTCTTGCAAAACTGCGAAACAATGGAGATGCGCGGTGCGAGCCGTTTCTTTCAGCGGAAACAGCGGCTCAGGACAACCAAGGAGGGAAAATGCATGTTGGAGCTGAAAAAAAACGCTATTGCCGGGACGCTGGAATCCAGCGATATTCAAGTCACCATTGCTCCCAATCCCGGCAAGGGGATTGAGCTTGAACTGGAAAGCGTCGTCAAAATGCAGTTCGGGGATTCCATCCTCGCAACGGTACGCAGCGTGCTTGGAGAATTCGGGGTTGAGGAGGCGCATGTATCGCTCAATGACAAAGGGGCGATTGATGCCGTTATCCGTTCCCGCATGCAGGCTGTGATCTGTCGTGCGGGCGAAATTCAGTACGATTGGTCCAAGGAGGATCCCCATGCCCAGTAGCAGCCTCAAAAGGACTTCCCTTTACGCCAGCGGCGCCAGCGTCGTAAACATGATACAGGCCGGGTTCTACAATCAGGACTGCCAGGTTTATGATCTGGAAGATTCCGTCCCTCCGGCGGATAAGGACGCGGCCCGCTTTCTGGTCTGCAACATGGTGCGCCGGCACCGCCCCAAGGACAAGCATGTGCAGATACGCGTCAACGGCATCTACTCGCGTTACTTCAACGAAGACCTTGAGGCATCGGTGCGGGCGCGGCCGGATGCGCTGCGTATCCCCAAGGTGGAGGCAGCCGGGGAAGTGCGGGAGATCGACGGCAAGATCAGCGCCATAGAAAAGGCGGCCGGCATGGAGGAAGGCGGCGTAAAGCTGTGGTGCACGCTTGAATCCCATATCGGGGTTCTTAACGCAAAGGAAATCGCCGAGGCCAGCCCCAGGGTGGAAGCGCTGATTCTGGGAGCCGAGGATTTCACCGCCAGTATGCGTTCCCGGCGCACCAAGGAGGGATGGGAAATCTTCTTTGCGAGAAACGCCATTCTTATGGCCTGCCGGGCGGCAGGGGTTGACGCCATTGATGCGCTGTTTTCTGACGTCAACGACGTGGAGGGGCTGAAGATTGACGCCAGGATGACAAAAACCCTGGGATTTGACGGCAAGACGGCCATACATCCGCGTCAGGTGGACATCATCAACGCGGCGTTTACGCCGACGCAAAGAGAAATCAACCATGCCCTTCGAGTGCTGGACGCCATAGAGGAAGGCGAACGCCTGAACAAGGGAGCCGTGTCCCTTGACGGCAGCATGATAGACAAACCCATCGTCATCCGCGCCCAGAATGTCATTGCCATGGCCAGGGCAGCGGGAATCAGGATTGGAGGCGACTCATGATCGTTAACAGCGCTGGTAGAAAAATTCCGGAAATACTGAACGGACGCGCACTCAAACCCTATATGGGGCCTTTTTCCGTTGTGCCGGCGGATGTTCCGGTGCGCAGCAAGCGCAGACTGACGCTGCTTCGGCCGGGAGAAAGCAAGCGGCGGGCATCGTTGAAAGATGCCGTCAGGGCCGTCGGGCTTGAGGACGGCATGACCATTTCTTTTCATCACAGTTTCCGCGAAGGAGATATGATTATCGGTCAGGTGCTCACGGTCATTCGCGAACTGGGCATAAAAAGGCTTCGCTTCGCGCCGAGCGCGGTCATCAACATACGCAATCCGTCCATTGTCGATTTCGTCAGGGACGGCACAATAGACCGTATTGAGGCCAGCGGCATCCGCGGCCAGCTCGGCGATGCGGTCATTGACGGGCTTATGGACAATCCCGTCATCCTTCGTCCTCATGGCGCCCGGCCCATGGCGATAGAAACGGGAGAGCTGGAAATTGACGTAGCCTTTATCGGGGCATCCAGCGCCGACGAATACGGTAATGCCACTGGCCTGACTGGCCCCAACGCCTGCGGCGCCCTGGGCTATTCGTTCATTGACGCCAGATGCGCCGGCCGGGTTGTGGTCATCACCGATTGCCTGGTGGACTATCCCTGTGTTCCCGCCAGCATATCCCAACAGGACGTCGATTTTGTCGTCGTGGTGGATCAGATAGGCGACAGCGAAAAAATCGGGAAGGGCGCGGCCCGCGTCACCAAAAATCCCCGGGATCTGCTCATTGCGGAATCAGCCGCGCAGTTCATAGCGCATTCGGGCCTCTTCGCGGACGGCTACTCCTTCCAGACCGGGGCAGGCGCCATCAGTATCGCCTGCACCAATTATCTGGCTGATTTGACGGAGGAAAAGGGCATACAGGCGAGTTTTTCCCTTGGTGGTTCCACCTCGGCTATCGTGGAAATGTTTCAGCGCGGTCTTATCCGCACCATCCAGTGCAGCCAGTGCTTTGACTCGGTCGCGGCGAGGGCCATGACCTCGAATCCCAATATTGTGGAATGCGACAACAGCGTCTATGCGAATATTTTTGGCAAGGGCAACATGGTGAACCAATTGACCTTCGGCATTCTGGGAGCGTTGGAGGTTGACGTAGATTTCAATGTGAACATTCTTACCGGCTCCAGCGGAGAAATGATGGGCGGCCTGGGCGGCGGGCCCGACGTGGCCGCCGGCGCGCAAGTTCCCATCGTGACGTTGCCCATTGTGCGTGGACGAACCCCTTCGGTGGTAAAAAGCGTCTTTACTCTGTGCACCCCCGGAGAAACCGTGGCCGCGGTTGTCACCGAGGCGGGCACAGCCCTCAACCCGAAGCACAAGACGTACCCCCTGCTCAAGGAAAATCTGGAGAAGAGCCGCCTGAAACTGGTATCAATTGAGGAATTGCAGCGTGTTGCGGAACGTCTTTTGGGGGTGCCCAAACCGATGCCGTGCACCGACAAAATTGTTACTCTGGTTGAGTACCGCGACGGCACCGTTATTGATGTGATACGGCAAATCAAGAGGCGTTGACGCGGGCGGAAAACAACCTCACGTTTGCCCCGGCGCATGACGGCGCGAGGATCGCTCCGCGAAGCGTCTTGTTCAGGGCAGCCGTCTGATGCGCCGCCAGAGCGTCGTCCGGTTGATGTTCAGTTCGCGGGCAGCCTGCCCGAGGTTGCCGTCGCAGGCGGCAATCGCCTGCTTGATTTCCTGAAGCTGGAGGTCTTTTTTGTGGTTGATCGCGTCCAGACGTTCCCGGTATATTCCCGGTGCGGGAGCATCGGGCAGGTGCATGGACGCCGACAATTGTTGCCGGGTAATTTCGCACCCTTTGGCAGTGGCGGCAAGACGTTCGGCTATATTGCTCAATTCGCGCACATTGCCGGGCCATGAATACCGGGAGAGGGCTTCTTCCGCGTCTTCACGCAATACGAATCTGCCCCGGTACGCTGAAGGATGTTCGTGGAGAAAATGCAGCAGAAGTGAGGCGATATCCTGCTTTCTTTCCCGCAGGGGGGGAATTTCAAGAGCCAGCACGTTGAGGCGGTAATAGAGATCGTTGCGGAATTTCCCTTCCCGCACCAGTTGGGTCAGGTTCTTGTTGGTGGCCGCAATGACGCGGACATTGACAAAAACGGGGTTGTGACTGCCCAGGCGGATCACGTAGCGTTCCTGGATGACGCGGAGAAGATTGCCCTGGTTGGCATAGTCCATTTCCGCAATTTCATCAAGAAATATGGTGCCCCTGTGGGCAAACTCAAACAGGCCCATCTTGCCCTGGCGCAAGGCGCCTGTGAATGCCCCTTCCACATAACCGAAAAGCTCGCTCTGCAGCAAATCCTTGGACAGCGCCGCGCAGTTGACCGCCACAAAGGGGTGCTCCCTTCGCGCGCTCTCGTGATGAATGCTTTGGGCGAAAATCTCCTTGCCGCATCCGGATTCTCCGGTAATCAGAATACTGGATTCGGTGCGCGCGTAACTTTTTCCGTTTTCGATGGCCCGCCGTATGGCCGGACTTTTTCCCATGACATCCGCAAACGTGTACCGGACTGTATGCGGTTTGGTATACATTTTTCTGCGGATAATCTTCTCCATTGTCTCAATTTTCCGGCCTTCATGCAGGGTGAAGATGGTGCCGAGGCAGCGGTTCCGGTACATAACGGGGATCCTGTTAAGCATCACCATGTTTCCCCGTATGGAAGCCAGTTCTTCTGCCTGATTTTTCCCGGTTTGGGGAGAAAACGTCGGCGCCAGCGCTTCCAGAGACTCCCCAAGAAGAGCGCGGCCTGAAAGGCCCAGAATGTGTCTCGCCGCCGCATTGACGGATCTGATGGCATTGCGGGCATCAACGGCGACCACCCCTTCTATGATATTGTCAAGCAGTCTGTTGACAAAATTTTTCTCAACGGCTTCGGTTTCAATGGCGGTCTGGATATGCTGCACCTCCTTCAGCACCTGTTGCATGCTTTCCGGCCCAAAGGGGAGATACACGACCGGGACGTTCATATCCATGGCGACTTTTCTGGTGAGCGCCCCGCCCATGATCATGTCCGCGCCCATGTCCATGGCCTTGCTGATGGTTTCATGGAGCTTTTCAACAGAGGTAAGCAGATGGTTGCGGATGCGTATGTTGTAGGGCATGGCCAAAACATCAAGGCCGATAATGTCCGTGTAGCTGGTAATGACAGCGACGGTTTTGCCGTAATGGTCAGCGGCGTTTATGGCGCGTATGACATCGTATGCGGTGATGGGAATATCCACGACATGCAGATTGGGATAAGCGCGCTTTATTTCCTGGGCGGTAGAGCCGCGTGCGGCCACTATTTCGGTGGATTTTCGCAGCGTTCGCCGGAATTTGTCCAGCGGCCGCAAGGGATCGACGCTGTCAAAGGCAATGTTCGGGTATTGTCTGGAATAGGCGGTCATCCTTTCCCTGGTCATGGCTCCATAAGGCACGATGAAAAGAATGGGTTTTGTCATTGTGGCCTCGCTGTTCCGGCGTTCATCAGATTTTTTCTGCAACACTATAGCAACATAGATGCAATAAGTAAATATGTTATATTGTCCAATGAAAATAATTTTACAATAATTATAAATAAATAGGTTTATACCACATGTGGCGCCCGCAGGAAAATGTATTGTCTGGCGTTCAAAAATATTCAGTCTGCGGGCCTGCGGGGCAGAGGCTTGCCCGAAGGCGGGTGTGGCATGATTCTGGCAATGGCAGACAGTACATGTCTTGGCGGATTGAAAGCCTGGCCGCAAGGGCGTTACGCCCGGAGCCTGACCCGCTCACTGTTGGTTTGGCGGCAAACCGCAGCGGGCGGTGTTCGGGTATTGTCAGGAACCTCCTCAAGGGCATGATTCAGCGGGTAAGCGAAATGGAGTGGTTACAGTATTGCCCACATACAAAAAAACGAGGTGAGTATGGCGTATCCTGCATCCATGATGCCTTCCATTCAGAAGGCGAATGCCACACGGCAGGCCCGTTTTGGCACCATGCATCCCGAGTTGACCGTGGATGAAAAAGCAAAGCTTTTGCAGGACTTTCATCCGGATTTTAATCTCAAGGTCAAGAGGGCGCTGCGTGTCGGGGCGAATACCGGCGATTTGGCACCGGACGAAATGGCGAACATTGTTGAAGCTCCCAGTCGGCTTAACCCGAAGGATGTCGATCTCGACAAACCCGACTACTGTACCGACATTCTGGTGATAGGCAGCGGCGGCGCCGGCCTCTCCGCCGCCATAACGGCCAGGGCGGCAGGGGCGAATGTGCTGATTGCCACCAAACTGCGATGTGGCGATTCCAACACGATTATGGCTGAAGGCGGTATTGCCGCAGCCACCGATCCTGCGGATTCCCCGGCTATCCATTATGTCGACACGATTATCGGCGGGCGCGGCACCAATGTGAAGGAACTGGTGGAAGTGCTGGTTACGGAGGCGCCTTTCATTCTGGACTGGCTGTCTGCCCTGGGCGTCAATTTTGACCGCCGCGCGGACGGTTCCCTGTTCAATCACCGTCCGGGCGGGCACTCCCGGCGCCGTTCCCACTCCATCATGGACCTGACCGGCCTTGAAATCATGCGGGTGCTTTCTGACGAAGTGCGTAACCAGGAAATTCCGCTTCTGGAATTTTGTCCGGCCCTGGAACTCATTCTGGACGACAAGGGGCAGTGCTGCGGCGCTGTCCTGCAAAATCTGGATAACGGCAAACTGCTGACGGTCAAGGCCAAGGTCGTCATCATGGCCACAGGCGGCATGGGGCGGCTTCATCCCATGGGTTTCCCCACCTCCAACCACTATGGCGCCACCGCGGACGGCATTGTCATGGGCTACAGGGCCGGCGCCAAACTTATCTATATCGAGTCGGTGCAGTTTCATCCCACAGGAACGGCCTGGCCCGAACAATTGCTGGGATTGCTGATTTCCGAGGCCCTGCGCGCGCAAGGCGCCCAGGTTTTGAATTGCGAAGGGGAGATGTTCGCCGCCAACCTTGAAACGCGTGACGCTCTGGCTGCCGCCATTATCAGGGAATGCAACTCCCGGGGCAAGGGTGTGGCGACCCCGGCGGGCATTGTCGGAACCTGGCTTGACACACCCCTTATTGACATGATCCATGGCCCGGGGACTTTTGAAAGGCGCTTCGCCGGCATTTACTCCCGTTTTATGGGCTACGGCATCAACCCCAAGGAAGAGCCCATCCTTGTCTATCCCACCCAGCATTACCAGAACGGCGGCATGACCATCAATACAAGCGGAGAAACCACGTTGCCCAACCTCTATGCGGCCGGAGAGGTTTCTGGAGGGGTGCATGGCCAGAATCGCCTGGGCGCAAATTCGCTGCTGGATATTTTCGTATTCGGGCGGCTGTCCGGCGAGTCGGCGGCCAAAAAAATTCAGTCCGTCACGACCGGCAGGCCTACCCTGGAGCATTTGAACCTCTATAATGAAACCCTGAGACAGGCGGGCGTTGAGACAGAAACAAGATCGCCGATGATTCTTCCCGATTATCGTTTCGAAAAGGCCCTGACCAAAATTACCCACATGGAAGCCCGCTAAAGGAGGTCGGCAATGAGCGAAAAAAATACACCTGCGGCTGATCCAACATACAGCATATATATTCTTGGGAAAAAGTACGAAGTCCCTGCCGGTCTGACCATCATGAAATCCATTGAGTACTCCGGCTACCAGATCACCCGGGGTTGCGGCTGCCGAGGCGGCGTGTGCGGGGCATGCTCCACTGTGTACCGGATAAAGGACGATCCCAAGCTGAATGTCGGGTTGGCGTGCCAGGTCAACGCCGAGGATGAGATGTACATCGTCCAGGTGCCGTATATGCCCATCTATAGAGCCAAATATGACGTAAACACCACGGAATGCACCGATGAGTCCGTCCTCAGGCTTTATCCGACACTGAAGCGATGTATGGGCTGCAACACCTGCACCAACTCCTGTCCGCTTGATCTCAAGGTGTTGGATTACGTGTCCGCCCTGTTGCAGGGGGATTTCGACACGGCCAAGCACCTCTCCATGGAATGCGTCATGTGCGGCATGTGCGCCAACCGTTGCCCGGCCGGGCTTGCTCCCATGAACATGGCCATGATGGTGCGCCGTCTGGTGGGGAAAAAGGCCCACAAAAACACCGCCCAGTTTGCCGAACGGCTCAAAAACATACGCGACGGCAAATGGACGGCGGAAATCCAGCAGTACAAGGCTCTGGACCGTGCCGGCCTGCAACCGATCTACAAGCAATTCCAATCTTCAAACAGGGTGGATGTATAGCCATGCTCACATTAACAACCCCCCTCGGTAAAAAAGATGTGGCCGACCTCAAGGTGGGCGATCAGGTCATGCTGATGGGCCGTATACTTTGCGGCCGTGACGCTGTTCTTCCCAAAATTGTCAAGATGCTTGAAACCAATGATCCTGGCCTGGAAAAACTGGGGCTTGAAGGTTCGGTGATTTTTCATACAGCGGTCAGTTGCGCGGGCATCGGGCCCACTTCCAGCAACAAGGTGGAGATTGAGGGCAGCATTCCCGCGCTGTCCGCCGGCGGGGTGCGCATGCATCTGGGCAAGGGAGCCTTGAAGCCTGAAACCGTTGAGGCCATGCGGGCCAATGGATCCTGCTTTGCCGTTACAACGCCCACCACCGCGCTTTTCAGCTACCGTACGACAAGTCAGCGGGTGCTGGCTTTTCCCGAAGAGGGCATGGAAGCCCTTTATGAAATTGAAGTGACCGGCCTGCCGGTGATTATTGCCGCGGTCAACGGTGAAACCATGTTTGCGAAGTGAGGAAGCTGTCATGTCCATAACATACGAGGATTTGTGCAAGGCCGCGCAGCAGTGTCTCGTGACGGCCGGCAGCAGCTACACTCCCGACAGGCTGGCTGCCTATGAAAAAGCGGCGTCCGCTGAAAAAAACGACAATGCGCGCTGGTTTCTGCAGCTGATGCTGGAGAATGCCCAAATTGCCCAGAGGGAAAAGCTCCCCCTTTGCGATGATACCGGCACCCCCCATGTGTTGTTGCGCATAGGCGAACAGTGCGCTCTCCCGGCGGGATGGCTGAAGGCCATACGTGAAGGCGTGGCGGCCGGATTGCTCACTCTGCCCGGAAGACCCATGGCGGTCAAGGGCGACGGCGTGCAGCGGGTGGAACAATCCCAGGGGCTTTTTGAAAATTCGGATGCCCTGGAGCATGCCCCGGTGATCACCCGCTCGGTGCCCGGAGACAAACTGGATCTGGCTGTTCTGATGCTGGGCGGAGGCCCCGAAATCCGGGCCAGGACAAGGCGTATCTTCCATAAGCGAAGCATGGAAAAGGTCATCGGCGAAGTCGCCGGCTGGCTTTCGGAAGAAGTGTCGCTGCTTGGCTGTACGCCCGCCATCCCGGCCATAGGCATAGGGCGGAGCCAGGTGGAGGCATCGGCCCTGATGCTGGAAGCCATGGCCGACGGGGATCTTTCACGGCAAAATGAATGGGAGCGAAAGGTTGTCGACGCGGTTAACGCAACGAATGTCGGTCCTCTGGGGCTCGGCGGCCGCTTCACCGTAATGGGCTGCTTTCTCAAGATAGGCCCCACGCGGGCCAGCGGCGTGCGCATCGTCTCCGCCCGCCCCTGTTGTCTGGTTGAACCCAGAGTCGGCAAGGCTACGCTGGGCTAGAATATTTGTTCCCTCCAACCAGTGGAGTTAATGCTATGGAAGAACTGGAAAGATTGAAGCGGTCAAAGACCCTGACAGTGATTCTGGATGAAAACTTCAGCCCTGTGGGCAGAATGCGCCTGTTCTCCCAGGGCGTGAGGCCCAATAACCGCCTTGTGCGCTATGAGGAAGCCGTGGGCGATAAAGGTTGTCTTACCTGCGGCAACTGTGTGGATGCCTGCCCGGTGGTGCGCGAAAAAGAGCGCTTCGAATTCCGGAGTAACCGGCGCACGTCCATGTCTCTGGAAAATATTGTGGAGGACGAGTGCCGCCGGTGTTATCGTTGCGTGCGGGCGTGCCCCCAGGTTACTCCCGGCGTCAAGGAGTACGCCACGGGCTTCCGCCGGGCTGAAAAATTTATTCATGCCTCGCTGGCCACGCTGATTTTCACCCTCATGGGCACCGGGATATTTCTTTATCATTACAAGATGCACATACCTGAGCTGCATGCCGGGATCTACGGTGTTGTTCACAACCTGGCGGGAATTTTGCTGATTGTTCTGCCCGTCGTATATTATCTGATAGATAAAAACCACTTCAGGCGCCTGATCGACGGGGCATGGGAAAAACCCCTCGGTACCGGGGAATGGTTCAGGCAGCTCAAGGCCTTCCTCCGGCATCCCTTTCGTGACGCCTTGCCCGCATGGACAGAGTTCAACCCCTATCACAAGTTTTGGATACGCTATCTCTGCTGCGCCCTGCCGCTCCTTGCCCTGACCGGCATCGGCAATTTTTTCGGCGAGGCCGCGCTCGGCAAAAGCCTTTATGGCGCTTGCAGCGTTTTGCATTCCCTGATCGCTCTTTGCACGGATCTGCTGATCCTGCTGCACCTCTATTTCAAACTGCTGCGTTTCCTGTGCCGGAATATTGGGGACATGTTCAGAAACTGGCGCAGCAGGGGCGATTTCCACTATCCTTTCCTGTATGCAAGAAAGGAAGTCGCATCGGCGCAAGGAGGGCACGAGCAGCCGTCACATTGACACCCCCTGGATGTGCTTTGAACGTCAAACAGGTCGGAGGCGTCGGGCCGCGAAGGGCATACTCCCAAAATTGGTGCAGCACAGCGATGTTGCCGGAAAAAGCGTTCGTCGACCGACACTTTTCAGACATCTCTCAAAAGGAGAATGCGAATGGCTGTAACAACAGGCAAAATGGAAGGGCTTCAGGTACAGTTGAAAGTCCGTCCGGCCTTATGCGTGGTGGCATTATTTTTATGTCTCTGGTTCCTCCCCTGTCCGGAGGGCATTGATCCCAAAGGCTGGAAAGTGTTTGCCGTTTTCGTCAGCACCATTTTCGGCTTTCTGGTAAAACCCATGCCTCTGGGGGCAATAGTGATGACAGCCCTGACCGTGCTGTCGGCCACGAAAGTTCTGACTATCAGGGAGGTGGTGTCCGGGTTCGGAAACAGCAGCGTCTGGCTTATCGTCATGGCCTTTTTCATTTCCCGCGGCTTTACCAAAACCGGTCTGGGCACCCGCATCGGGTATATGTTCATCAGGGCAATAGGCCATACCACACTGGGTTTGGCCTATGCTCTTGGTTTCACCAACTACGTGCTGGCCCCGGCCATGCCTTCCAGCACGGCCCGTTCGGGCGGAACCGTGTGCCCCCTGACCCTGGCCGTCGCCAGAGCCTACGGAAGCGACCCGGAATTGGGCACCCAGCGGAAAATCGGTTCCTATCTGATCTTCAATTCCTTCCAGACAAACTATCCGGTCGGCGCCGCCTTTATGACGGCCATGGCGGGCAACACGCTGGCAGCCGGCTTCGCGGCGGCGCAGGGCGTGGAAATCACCTGGCTGAGCTGGTGGTGGGCCGGGTTTGCGCCCTCCATCGCGAGCATTCTTTCTGTGCCGTTGTTCCTGCTTTTTATTTATCCCCCGGAGATCAAGCACAGCCCTGAAGCGCGCGCGCTGGCCATAGAGAAACTGAAGGAAATGGGCCCCATGAGCATGCCGGAAAAGACCATGCTCGGGACGTTTTTCCTGCTGCTGTTCATGTGGGTCGTGGGAAGCTACATCGGGCTTGATGCCACCACGGCGGCCTTCATAGGCATCACTTTCCTGGTGTATGCCGGTGTGCTGACCTGGCAGGACGTTTTGTCCGAAAAGGGAGCCTACGACTGTCTGGTGTGGTTTTCCGGCCTGATCCTCATGGCCGGGCTGCTGAACAAGCTCGGGGTCATCAAGTGGATCACCGGCGGCCTGGGCTCGACCATCAGCGGTCTTCCCTGGCCGGTGATCGTTTTCTGCCTGGCCTGCTCCTCCATGTATATCGCATACTGTTTCGCCAGTTCCACCGCGCTCATCAGCGCCGTCTACTCGGCATACCTGGCTATCGGCCTGGCCGCCGGCACGCCTCCGATGCTCACGGCCATGGTCATCGCTTTTTTCTGTAATCTGCAGGCCTGCCTGACGTATTACAGCGGAGGTTCGGCCCCCATTTTCTTCGCCACAGGATACGTGGAGTCAGGAGACTGGCTGAGATGCGGTTTCCTGGTATCAGTGCTTCATCTTGTGGTCTGGTTTGGCGTGGGGAGCATCTGGTGGAAGCTCATCGGTCTTTATTGAGGCGTTTCAATTTTGAGGCGTTGCCCCTCCGCGTCAAAATGCTCTGGACGGCGCGGAGCAACGCCTGCAAAATTGCCGGATACGGACTTTGCAACCTTTAAGCGGGTTATGAGCAAATGCGGGATAGTAACAGTTAGCCAAAAATACACGACCTGGAGGTGCCGTCATGTCCAGAAATTTTGCTGTCAACAGAAGAAATTTTGTCAAGGCCGCCGTTGCGGCGGGCGCGTTCTTGGCATCCGCGGGTGCCGTTCCGGCTTCAGCCATGCCCACTCCTAAGCCGGAAAAGTGGGGTAACGAGGCCGACGTCATCATTGTCGGCGGCGGCGCGGCCGGCTTGGCTGCGGCCTGTGAAGCCGTGGACAAGGATCTTTCCGTCATCCTGCTGGAAAAGCAGCCTATTTTGGGCGGATCAACCATCATCTGCGGCGGGCAAATGTCTTTTGCGGGCACGCCGGACCAAAAAGAGAAGGGCATCAACGATTCGGTGGAGCTTTTTACCAAAGATCTGCTGGAGGTAGGCGGACATGTCAATGACCCGGCGCTTATCAAGGCCTACATGGATATTCAGCTGGAAACATACGACTGGCTCAAGAAAATGGGCATCCAAATTTCCAATCCAAGACCGAACAGCGGTATGAGCGTGCCGCGCGGACACTTCGTATCCCCTCCGCAGTTCATCACGGTGACGCAAAAATACGCGGCCGACAAGGGAGCGAAAATTCTTCTCAATTGCGCGGCCCAGCGCTTGGTCTATGACGACGTGGCGAAAAAAATTGTGGGATTGACGGCGAAATCCCGAAGCAGGGAAACAACTTTCGGAGCCAAAAAAGCCGTGATCTTGGCCGCAGGCGGATATTGCAGAAATCCTGACCTGTTGGGTCAGTATACCCCGCTCATACGCAAGGCCAAGGTGATCGCCGGCCTTGGCACGCAGGGCGACGGAATCAAAATGGCCTTGGCGTATGGTGCTGATTTCATTGATACTCCATACGTGAAGGCAACATACGGCGTCACAATGAATCCTTCTATCTTCAATGAAGACTACATGCAGTATTATTACAGCGGCGCTGTCATCCTCAACAAGGCAGGCAAACGTATCGTCAACGAATCAATTTCATACAAGCTTCTTGGAGACGCGGCTCTGGCCCAGAAGGATGGTTGCGGATTTCAGGTTTTTGACTCGGTTATCCGCGAGGCGGAGTATGAAAGAAGACGGAAAACCCCTGAAGCTGTTGCAAAATTTGAAAATCGTCCGGGAATTCTTTACCAGGCTGATACGATAAAGGAAGCCGCAAAACAGGCAGGCATCGACGCTGAAGCTGCTGAAGAAACTGTCAAGCGCTACAACGGCTATGTGAAAAGCGGCAGCGATCCGGAATTCGGTAGAAAACATCTTTCCGGCAACTTTGGAGAACTGCGCGCGATTGAAAAACCCCCGTTTTATGTCATGCCTTCAACAGCGGCGATTATTGGTACCTACAGCGGAGTGCGCATCACTCCGAAAGCCGAGGTCATTGACATATTCGGCGATATTATCCCCGGTATTCTGGCCGCGGGGGAGATGACCGGCGGTTTCCACGGTGCCGC
Source organism: Desulfovibrio sp. (assembly GCA_031275465.1). Classification (GTDB taxonomy): domain Bacteria; phylum Desulfobacterota; class Desulfovibrionia; order Desulfovibrionales; family Desulfovibrionaceae; genus Desulfovibrio. The sequence continues at coordinate 4,644 of JAISOT010000212.1, read as the reverse complement.
CTATATGACCGGCACTGCGTTCGGCAAAGCGACGATGTTCGGACGCATCGCCGCCCGCACAGCCGCGGGAATGTGACTGCCATATCAGGGCAGCGGTTACCTTGAGTCGAATATGCAGAGAATACTCCGTATCAACACCGCCACGCGGGAAATCGTTGACACCCCTGTGGCCGGGGATCAACTGCTGCTCGGCGGCAGAGCCATGACATCGGGATTCCTCCTGCGCGAAGTGCCGGCTGCCTGTCATCCTTTGGGGCCGTTCAATAAAATTATTTTTGCTGTGGGGCCTCTGGCCGGGACGCTTGTCTCCAGCGCCAACCGCCTGTCGGTGGGAGCCAAAAGCCCGCTGACAGGCGGTATAAAGGAAAGCAACGCCGGCGGCATGCTGGCTTACAAACTGGGACGCCTGGGCCTTCGGGCCGTTATTCTTGAGGGCAGGCCGGCAGAGGGGGACGCCTGGCAAATCCTGCACATTGACGCCAGGGGCGTCAGGCTCACGCATGCTCCTCCGGAGCTTGCCGGCGTTGGCGTGTATGAGAAAAGCAGAGTACTGTTTGCGAAATACGGCGCCAGGGCCGGATTGGCTCTTATCGGACCAGCCGGCGAACAGCGCCTCCTGTGCGCGGGAGTCACCTGCACCGATCCCGAAGGCATCCCTTCGCGCTACAGCGGCCGGGGCGGGCTGGGAGCCGTGCTGGCCTCCAAGGGCATTATGGCCGTTGTGGTGGACGATTCCGCGGCGCCCAAAGAGAAGATGGCCGACCAGGCCGCCTTTGCCGCCGGGCTGCGGCAAGTGGCAGCCCTGATTGCCGCAACCCCCCAGACCAGTGAGGTCTACCGCAAATTCGGAACAAGCGCGATGCTCAGCACCACCAACGCACTGGGGGCCTTGCCCGTGCGAAATTTTTCGCGCGGCACCTTCGAGAAGGCGGGCTCCATAGACGGCAGCGCTCTTTACAACGCCATCATAGAGCGCGGAGGTGAGGGCAACCCCAGCCACGGCTGCATGCGCGGCTGCCTCATCAAGTGTTCAAACATCTTTCCCGGCAAGGACGGAAAAGCCGTCGTCTCGCCTCTGGAGTATGAAAGCATAGGCCTTCTGGGCTCCAACTGCGGCATCGGCGATCTGGACGCAATCGCGCGGCTCAACCACGCGTGCAACGACATGGGGGTGGATACCATCGACACTGGCGCGGCAATTGCCGTGGCCATGGAGGCGGGGCTCGCCCCTTTCGGCGACGCCGAATTCGCGGAAAAGGCCGTCAAAGGCATAATTTCGGGTGAGATTCTTTCCAGGGTCATTGGCTCCGGCGCGGAGATGACCGGCAAAATCCTGGGCCAATACCGGGTGCCCACGGCCAAGGGACAAAGCATGGCCGCCTATGATCCCCGCTCCGTCAAAGGCACGGGCGTGACCTACGCCACGTCCGCCATGGGGGCCGACCACACCGCCGGCAACACCACCAGATTGCAGGTTAAACAAACCGAAAAACAAGGGCAGGTCGGCAACGCCAAAAAAGCCCAGGCCGGGATCATGCTTCTGGATTCTCTGGGATTGTGCATAATGCTTGGGGCGGCCGTCAAAGACATGTCGCTGATCATCGGTCTGGTCAACGCCCGTTTCGGCACATCCTTTACCCTCGCCGAAGCCGAGACTCTCGCCGCCCGGGCGCTTGACGACGAGAGGAGCTTCAACCGCAAAGCCGGGCTTGGCCCCCCTTCCGACAGGGTGGCGGAATTTTTTTATCTGGAGAAAAATCCTGATTCCGGCGGGATTTACGACTTCACTCCGGAAGATTTCCTGGAACTTACCGGAGGGCGATGATGATTCCGGTTACCGTCGACTGTCGTCTGGTCTGGCGCAAGGCCCCGCCGCGGGAGGTTATGATACCGGAAGGAACGACCATTGATGGTTTTTTGGATGCCATCGGCGAAGGAGCTTTACGCGGCCAGGCCTTGCTGGCTATTGACAGGCAGATCTGCAATCCGGACAGGGTAGTCAGGGCAGGCGAGACGGTTATGCTGCTGCCTGTGATGTGCGGCGGGTAGCCTGCGTGCTGGATCGTATACGCGGGAGGTGCGCAAAAATTATCATCCCCCAATCATAGCGCGATAAAGTATGTTGGTCGGAATCGTTGTGACGGCTTTCTGAAATTGTGCAAGGTCAATGAGGAGGGGTATTTTAATGAAGAAAATCAATTTTGAAAAGTTTTTTGAATTCTGCAAAAGCGATGCCGAATTTATGCGTTCAGTGCGCTACATGACGGGAACGTACAAGATCGGTTTCGGTGACGCCATCGTTCTTGTCCATCGGGGTTGCTCTCCCGCTGGCTGGGGTTGCGCAAAACCCTCATGGTACCGGCTTTCATGCTTATGTTCGTCTGCGCGCTGGGCGCGTTGCTCATCTCGCCGGACAACGCCTTTCTTCCCGTCGTGGTAGGTCTTCTCGGGTTCGGTTCGGCAAGCCACAATTCGTTATGGATGGGCGTGACCATGGAAATGGACAACTCAACACCGGCTATTGTTACAGGTTCCTACACGCTTGTGTTTGGCGTCGGGTATGGCGCATCCATACTCTCGCCCATGGTTTACGGCTGGCTGGTGGATTCTTATGGTCCGCAGAACATTTTGATTGCCTGTTGCTTCATGATCTTGGCTGCCGGCATCGGCTGCATTTTCCTGCCTGAAACAGGCATGCGCGCCCAAAGTAAGAAAGCCTGAAAACGGCATATTCGCCTGTGCGAAGGCTACGGGATTAACCCAACCAGGAGGTTTCCATGTCTTTAGGTCCACGTTTTGTGCAGCTTCTTGCCGGCCTGCAGCCTTCGCAAGTGGGGAAACCGGCTCGGGATGCGCTGAAAAGCCGCTGCATTGATTATTTGGGCAGTCTCGCCGGAGGCGTCGGTCAAGGGGCTTTGGCCGGGATTGTGCTGCGGAATCTTGCCGACAGGAAATGCGCAAGCGGCGAAAGCGCGATCATCGGCACCGCCTACCGGACAAACCGCGCCGAGGCCGCTCTGGTCAACGGCATAACAGGGCATGCGCTGGAGCTTGATGACGGGCACAGACGCGCTTACGGCCATCCCGCGGTAGTCGTCTTCTCCGCTCTTTTTCCGCTGGCGGAAGCCCTGCAAAGCAGCGGAGAAGATTTTTTGACCGCGGCGGTCGTGGGGTATGAAGTGTTTGTCCGTCTGGGGCAGGCCTGCAACCCGGGCACCTTGCGCCGGGGTTTTCATACCACCGGGGTGGTGGGCACACTGGCCTCCGCCATGGCCGCAGCCAGACTGATGAAACTCGATCCCGAGCGCATGTTGAACGCCTTGGGCGTTGCGGGCCTGTCCGCGTCAGGGCTCTGTATAACCTTTCACAGCGGGGGCACGCTCAAACCCTACAATTCGGGCAGGGCTGCCTTCAATGGCGTGACCGCCGCGCAAATGGCGGCTATCGGCGCCGAAGGCGCCCCGGATATTCTGGAAGGAAAGGACGGATTCTTCCATGCCTATTCCGGTCAGGAGATTGATGAAGGCATCGTGCTGGCGCCGCTTGTGTCGCCCTTGGGGGTGGAAAGCAGCTACGTGAAATTCTATCCTTCCTGCCGTTATACCCATGCGCCCATTGACGCGGCGCTTGCTTTGCGTTCCAGGGTGGATCCGGACGCGGTCCGGGAGATTGTGGTCACCACATATCCCACAGCCATTTATCTGGCTGCCAAAAAAACGCTGCCCACGGATCTTGCCACAGCGCGTTTCAATATCGGCTTTGCCGTGGCCCTGGCTCTGGTTAAGGGGCAGCCCCGCATTGACGACTTCCATCCCGACAGCGCGAATGATCCGAAGTTGCAGGCACTGTTCGGGAAAATCCGTTTCGTGGAAGACCCGTCTTTTGATTCGGCGGAAAACAATGTTCGCGGCGCTGCCATGGAGATCGTTACCGACACGGACAGGGTAAGCGTCAACGTGCCCCTGCCGGTGGGCGAACCGGAGAACCCGGCTCCAGCGGAGCTGTACGCCGCAAAATTTGATGATTTGGCGTCCCCGGTATGGAACAGCCAGAGAAGAGAGGCCATCCTGAACGCCGTCGGAAAGCTGGAACAGCTTGAGGACATGCGGGAGCTGACGCGGCTTCTGGCGGCGTCCTGAGACGAAGTATCACCCTGTAACAAAGGATTGCGTGATGTCCACACCCACTTTGGGCCATATTCATTTGTTTTGCAATGACCTGGAAAAGACTGTGGAATTCTGGACAAAGGGTTTTGAGGCAAAACTTGTGAAGTACCGCAAATTCGGCTCCTGTGACGGAGCGGTTCTGAATATCGGCGTTTCTGCCTATCTCTACGTCAAGGCCATACCCTGCGCTTCTTTTTCCTCAGAACCTCTGCTCGCGGGTTTTGACCACATCGGCATGGAAGTGCCCGATATGCAGGCGGCGCTTGACCGTTTGCTCGCCTTGCCGGGCGTGCGTCTGCACAAGGGGCCGAAACAGCGCGAGTCGGACGCCATTGCCTTTGTCGCCGGGCCGGACAACATTCTTGTGGAACTTCGCGCCCCGAAACAATTGCTGCCCTAAGCGCGAAGAGGTGATCCCCATTCTTCGGACAGGATAGAGCGGTTTCTTGGCTTGCTTTTTCCCTTATCAGGCTGCCTT
>JAISOT010000164.1 GCA_031275465.1 Desulfovibrio sp. | reverse complement strand
AATCTCTACCTGGAAAGAAAAGCATGCGCGTCAGACGTAAACGTGCCGGATGGGACGATGATTTTTTAGCCTCAGCCTTGGCCGCTGAGGTCAGTTGATTCATTCGATTGCCCTGGCGGCGGCGCGGAAGCGTCGCCCAACGCCGTTCGGGACCCGAAAATTTTTCGCTTGCCTCTTGCTTTTGTACGGCAAAGAGGATACACGAAACAATATTCGATGTATTGCGAAAAGCGAATAATGAAAACGATGTCGTCTGACTTCATCCCTCGCGCAAAGAACCAGGCTGCGCCATACGTTCCGGTAGATCTGGCACGTTTCTTGCTCTCTCTCTCTCTCTCTCTCTCTCTTAACAGCCTTATATAAAAGCCGTTTTTCTTCGCCCCGCACGGTGTCGCGTCGTGCCCGGCATCGGGAAAAAACGGCTTTCGGCATTCGCTCGCTGCCTCCCTTTTTGGAGATAGGGCCGTTTCGGCGTTTGCGCGGCGGACGGCAGACCCGCCCTCTCCCGCAACCGCCGGAAAGAGCCGGCGTGACCGCGTTCGCCGTGCCGGACAAGGCAATGTGTAAAGGGGAGGAAGCGATGCGGCATACCCGTTTCAAAGTTTCCGGGCCATTTAGCATTCTGGATACTCGGGTGCGGGGCGTACCTGAAAGATATCCGCCCTGAAAATGTCGGAGAGTTCCGACAGGGCGAGGCAGGCTCTTATGCAGCAATGCTCCATTAAGAAGGCTGTGCGATGAATGCTTCAACGCACACAAAAGGTGGTATTCGCTATGGCTACGGAAGTACATCTGAAGAATGATCAGGGGGTATTGGCCAAAGGTTTTGTAGGATTCAGCTGGACATGCCTTTTCTTTGGTTTTTTTGTCCCGCTTTTCAGGGGCGACTGGAAATGGTTTCTTATTATGTTGATCGTATGCTTATGCACTTTTGGATTGGCGAATTTAGTGCTTTGTTTTATATATAATAGAATTTATACAAAAGCGCTTTTGGTTGACAAAAATTTTTTCCCCTCTGACGACTATTCGAAATCTTTGCTCGTGCAGGCAGGTATTTTTGCGTAGAATATATCCATAATAATCGGATAATTGCCGAGCGGCCGGCCCGTCGCGCTGGTTGTTTACAATGCCTGGATTTTTACGGGTGCGCGTTGCTCGTTCGCGGCGGCCTGTCCCGCGCACGCGCCGAAATTTGAGGCCGCGTTTTCGCCGGATCCGCCCCGGCAGCCAGTCAAGGGAGCAGGGCCGTTTCGGCGTTTGTCCGACACAACCGGCAAAGGGAGGATGTGATGACATTGTATTCTTATATTGTAGCGCACGACATGGGTTTCGCGCCCAATCCTTTTCACGGCGTCTGCACCCTGGCCTGCTGCAAACCGGTTGTACGCCGCGCGTGCGCGGCGGGCGACTGGATAGTCGGAATAACCCCGAAGCGCTGTGGTCACAAACTCGTCTATGCCATGAAGGTCGAACAAAAGATACTCTTTGAGGATTACTGGAAAGACTACGCCGAGAAGCGTGCCGACCTCTCCACCACGATGGGAAAATGCGGCGACAATATCTATGAGCCTTTGGGCCATAACCGGTGGCGGCAGCACCCTTCGTTCCATTCGGAACCAAAATTTTCAAAAGCAAGAGAATTCTCGCTTACGCAGGAGAAGGGCAAAGGAATTCAAACGGTGCAGGAATGGGACCTATCCGGCGAATATGTTCTCCTTGCCCGTGAATTCGTGTACTACGGCGTAGATGCGATTGAACTTCCAGACGGGTTGCGCGATACCCTGCCCGCGGGACGCGGCTATCGTTGCAACTTCCCGGCGGAAACATTGGACGCCTGGGAAGATTACGTCAAGCCTCATCTGCGCGGGCGGCAAGGCTATCCGCCTTCCTGGGGCGAAGCGGACGGCGGATGCCCCAAAAGCGTCCGCCCGGGTATTTGCCTTCCTTGTTCGCCCTCAGGCGGAACTTGTGACCGGGAAAAATGAGCATCCCCATGAAACAGCCGGGTTTGCCGCTTTTGGCGGCGGCATTTTGCTTATTCTGCTCCGGCCCGGCCCTGGCCCATGAATTTGTGCTTGATCCGGGGCACTCGAAAAACAGGCCGGGGGCCAAAAGTTGCTCCGGAGCGTATGAATATGCCTACAACGACAATCTCGCCGGCTTCATCAGCCGCCATCTCGCCGCGCGGAACATTGCCGTCGAGATGACAAGAACGCCTGACGGGGAGATTTCCCTGACAGACAGGGCCAAAACAGCGGCGGGCAAAAAACTGTTCCTCTCCCTGCATCACGATTCGGCGCAACCGCAATTTGTCAGGCAGATCAACGGCAACCCCTGCTCAGACAAGGCCGAAGGCTATTCCATCTTTGTTTCGGCCAAAAATCCGCATTTTCAAAAATCTCTGGCCTGCGCCCGCGTGCTGGGCGAGGCACTGCGGCGTTCCGGCCTTGTTCCCAGCGCGCATCACGGGGAAAACATCAAGGGGGAAAACAGGAAATCGCTGGACGCGCATCTCGGCATTTACCTGTTCGACGATCTTGTGGTGCTCAAAAACGCCGAATCGCCCGCGCTGTTGCTTGAGGCGGCGGTCATCATCAACCCGGCGGACGAGGTGAGGGCTGGCTCGGAGGCTTATCGGCTGAAAATCGCCCAGGCTGTGGAACAAACAATGCTCTTTGCCAAAAAATTATAGGGGTGGTCGCATGAAATCTGCCGGTTTCGGAAGCAATGTTGCCGTCGCGCTCGTCGTTTTTTCCTTCATGTTTCTTTCAGCCGTTGAGGCCCTCGCGCTCAGTCCCGAAGATCACGCTTTTTTTCTGAAAAGCTCCCCGGCATACGCCGACGCGGACAAGCGCCTGAACGAGGTATGGCGGGAACTCAAGGGTAAATTGTCCCAATATGAATATTCGCGTCTCCTGACGGAGCAGCGCCTCTGGCTGTTGAAAGAAAGGGACAAGCAAGCGGCCGGATTCAAAACAAGCAGATCCGGGGCCGAAGCTTACGCCGCCGCGATAACGGCCCGCGTTGACGAGCTGGCCCAACGCTATGATCTCCCGCAAGCCCAAAGGCCGGACGACGGACAGAATACCATGCCAGACGCCGGGATGGCTCCTCCGGCGCAAGGCGCCGCTCTTGCCCCACAACCAGCCCAAACTCCGGAAAAAGCGGAAACCCCGGAGCAGAGAATACAGAGGCTGAATGCCGAGTTGCGGCAGGCCCAGGCTGAAGCGGACAGGGGCAAGGAGGAAGCGCGGCAAGGCCGAAAGGAGGAGCGACAACAAGCGGCCCAGCCAGCCGGTCCGGTCGCGCAAGCAGCCGCCCCCGCGCCGGCTCCCGCCACGTCCGCTCCGCCCGCTGCCGGCGGCAAGACCCACACCAACAGCATCGGCATGAAATTTGTGCTGATACCCGCCGGAAAATTTTCCCGCAAGCTGGAAAAGCCTGTCAAAAACGACTTCGGCGAAATCCTGTATGACAGCCAGACGGTGATTATCAGCCAGCCGTTTTACCTGGGCCAGTATGAGGTCACGCAGGAACAGTGGGTGGCGGTGATGGGCGGCGGGAACAATCCTTCCGAATTCAAGGGCAGGACGAATCCTGTGGAGAATGTTTCCTGGAATGACGCTCAGGAGTTCATCAAGCGCCTGAACGCGAAGGAAGGGACGAACAGGTATCGTTTGCCCACGGAGGCGGAATGGGAATACGCGGCAAAGGCCGGAAGCGGGGGGGACTATTTTTTCGGCGATTACCCCACGGAGGAGATTGCCGGAACTGAGGCCAAAATTAGGGGCAGTCCCGAGTTTCAGGGAATCGAAAAAGAATTGGCGCGTCTCAATTCTCTTTATCGGCAAAATCCTTACCAACGAGAGCTACTGGAAAGGGAGGCGGCGCCGCTGGCAAAGCGAAGAGAGCAGTTGCTGGCCCCGGTGGAAGCCGTTAAAAAGTCCTTTGATTCCAAACTTGACGCCTATGCATGGTTTGTTGGGGCGAACGCGGGCGGCACGACGCATCCTGTGGGGCAGAAAAAACCGAATCCCTGGGGATTGTACGACATCCACGGAAATGTGTGGGAGTTGGTGCAGGATTGGTATGCCGATTACCCTAAAGACAGGGAGATGAGAGATCCGCGCGGACCAGCTTCGGGCATATGCCGCGTGGGTCGCGGCGGCAGTTGGGGCAGCGACGCGAAGGATTGCCGTTCGGGCCGCCGCCTCAACTACATCATGCCGGGCAACCGGAGCGAGTACGTAGGTTTCCGTCTGGCCCTCTCCGCGCAGTAGGCGGGGGGAACAGGCGCGGGCAACCGCAACAACAACACGCCGGACAACCGGAACAACAACATAGGTTTCCGTCTGGCCCTCTCCGCAGTGCATCAGCGCGGAGTCGCCTGATGCCCAACGGGCAAAATCCAGCCCCGGAACGTTTTTCTTTCCGGGCGAAAAGAGGAAACCCCACCTGTGCCGGTAGACGTAGGAATCCGTGTCGAGGGTTCAGGTGGGACATTGGTTGTGGGAAGAAGGGGGGCCGCCGGAGGCGGAATATTTGCCCGTAAATCAACCGTCATGCCGACATGCGCGGCATAGCGGGGCAAACCGCTGTGCCCCGCCGGTTTGACGATGACTTTGCAATATGACAACACCACAGGAGACATACTATGCTTTTCGCTCGGTTAGCCTCCACCACGCTGCTGGCGTCGGTTTTTATCCTCGCGCTGTCCCTGTCCTTCGGCGCTCCGCGAACATGGGCCGCCATAGGCAACGTTGTGCAACGCGGAAACGTCATCTTTGTTTACGACGAAAAAGGCAAGCAGCTCTTCACCAAGCCCGCAGGTTCGGGAAAAGACGACGGACTTAAAGGCTATACATCGGGAACCGTCAACATACGGCGCGGGAGCGTCATCTACACTTACGACGACAAGGGCAGGCAGGTTTTCACCAAGCCCGCCGGGCGATGACGGCCGCCCGCCATCGGTGCGGCGTCAACTCATAACCGGGGCATGTTACGCTTGAGGATGTTATTCCATGCCAAAAAATCATCAAAACCTCAAGCATTAAAAAGGAGCGACTCATGAAAGTAACAATGAAGAATCCTAAAACAGGTGAAAGTAAAGAGGTCAAAGTCGGTTGGAGCTGGATATTATTCCTGTTTTCCGGTTTTTTCGGACTGCCGCTTTTTTTACGCAAGCTCAATGTATGGGGAGCTATATTTCTTGTGCTTTGTATCGTGTTTTTGGTCGCTCCTAATGTAATACCTAATGATGATGATTCCTTTGCGCTTTCTTTAGTGTTACAACTGAGTTCTTGTGGACTCTCTATCTTCCTGGGAATAAAGGGAAATGAAATGACCGCAAAAAACTATCTTGAATCCGGCTGGATGTTCGCTGAACCTGACAGCCAGCAAACGAAGATGGCCAAATCTCGCTGGGGCATCATGGAGTAACTGTGAACAACATACTATTTTAGAGCGATTTAACATTGAAAATGTATAAATCGCTCCGCAGGGATTTGTTCGCAAATCCTTGCCGCGGAATTGTCGCAAGGCGAATTCACTTCGCCGTCAAGCGACAATCTCAAGTGTAACATACTATAATTGATTGAGAAATTCGTACTCGGCCAGTGAAAAATTACCGTTCTCCCCGTCCGGGGAAGAGCGTCAAAAGCCCTCCCGTAAAGCGTCGTGGCCGAGGCCGGGTTCATTCGGGGGCAAAAATTCGGCATGACGGGCTTGACGCGCTTTTTTGTATCGTGTTATTTCTACAGGACTTTTTGAACTTTTATTCCTGGAGGAAACATGCCCCTCAAAAGCGGCGACAAGGCCCGCATTCATTATACCGGAACCCTGCCCGACGGCACGGTGTTTGACTCCTCCAGGGGACGTGAACCCCTGGAGTTCACGCTGGGCAAGGGCATGCTGCTTCCGGGTTTTGAGGCCGCCATTGAAGGCCGCGAGCCCGGTGAAACCGTCACGGTGACGATTCCTTCGGACCAGGCCTACGGTGAAGTGGACCCCGAACTTGTTTTCACCGTCGTGCGCATGCAGGTTCCGGGGCACATTCCGCTGGAAGTGGGCACAGCCTTGCAGCTTTCCAACGAGCAGGGGCAAATGGATGTTGTCATCACTGAAATCGGGGAAGACGACATTACGCTGGACGCCAACCATCCCCTGGCCGGCAAGGATTTGGCGTTTGAGATCGAAATCCTCAGCGCCGGGTGAAGGGTTTTTCCGCGGCAGGCCCCGCATGCGCATGCCGCCGCATGGCGAAGCGCGTCCAGTCGCGGCGGAGAACGACATGGAACATGAGGCAGGTTTGCAGACACTGGGACAAAAGCATCGCCAAAAAGACCCCCGATGACGCGCCCCACAGGGCATGCCCCAACAACCAGCCCAGCGGCAGGCGTACCAGCCAGAACGTGCCGCCGAAGATCATGAGGTTATATCTGGTGGCGCCCGCCCCTACCATAATTCCGCCCATGATGGTGCTGGCTATGGAGAAGGGCGTGGAGAGCAGATTGTAGGTCAGGTAGGAAACAATCTGGGCCTGCGTGCCGGAATTGTGGGAGAGCAGTTGCGCCAGCTCCGGCCGGAAGGGCCAGAGCAAAGCGGCAATCAGGCTCATGGCGGCGGTGCCCAGGCCTACCATGTTCAGGGAAATCCGTTTGGCTTCGTCCGGCCTGCCCGCGCCCAGACAGTTGCCCACCAGCACGGCGACGCTCATGTTGAAAGCCATGCCGGGCAAAAACAACAGGGCTTCCATCCTCAAACCGGCGGTCAGGCCGGCCAGCGCGTTGACACTGTCATGCGGCAGAGAAGCCACCAGAACAAAAAGCGTGAGATAGCCGCTCTGCCATACGAGCGACGCCGCTCCCGCCGGCAGAGCCACCTTGAACAGATAGGGCATGCCGGCCCTGAGCCAGCGCAGATCCGGCACGCCCCGGCGTTGCAGATAGCCGGAGCGCAGCAGCAGAAAACAGTTGCAGACGGCGCCCAGACACTGGACGCCGAAGTTTGTCCAGGCAAGGCCCATATAGCCGAAAGAAGGCAGATCAAAACAGCCGAGCCCGAAGCCGAGACAGGCAAAAAAATTGACAATGCAGGTCAGCGACGCCACCCAGAGCGGAGGAATGACCTGCCGCGTGGCGCGGAAGACGACGCCCGTCGCCGCATACAGGTATTGGGCGGGCAGGGCGAGCATGGCGACCCGCCACAATTCGCGGGTGATGGGCAGAATGTCGTCCGGCACCATGAGCATGGCAAAAATGCCGTCCCGGAAACAATACCCCGCGAGCGCCACGAAAATTCCCAGCGCCACGCTGCCCGCCACCGTCGCGCTCACGTACCGCCGCGCCCTGAGAAACTTGCGCGCTCCCAGCGATTGGCTGACGGCAGCCGTGGCGCCGCTTGAAACGGCCATGATGACGACCGACAAAAAAATTCCGCTTTGCGTCACCATGCCGAGCGCGGCCTGAACATCGGCGCTTATCCGGCCGGCGACCCACACCATGATGAATCCCATGAAGAACATGAGGTACATCATGAGCATCTGGGGCCAGGTCAGCCGCCAGACGGCCCGCGGGGATGTGCTCAGATCGGGGTCATTCATCGCGGGAACAACGGAGGATCACGGAAAGCAGCGCGTCAGGTCATCAAGGGTTTCGCGCCGGCGTATCAGTTGCGCCGCCCCGTCAGCGCGGATGAGCACTTCCGCCGGCAGGCAGCGCTGGTTGTAATTGGAGGCCATCACAAAACCATAGGCCCCGGCGTCCAGCACGCCCAGCACGTCTCCCTCCCGCATAACGGGCAAAAGGCGGTCTTTCGCCAGTATGTCGCCGCTCTCGCAGATATTGCCCACAACGGTCTGCCGCATTGGTTTCTGCTCGGCGTTTACGCCTCCGGCGCGGTAAATTTCCACATCGTGAAAGGAATCGTACATCGCCGGCCGCACGAGGGTGTTGAAACCCAGATCAGTGCCCACGTAGCGCTTGTCTCCGTTGTTTTTGACGGCGTGCACCCTGCCCAGCAAAATGCCGCATTCAGCGGCGACATAGCGGCCGGGTTCGATCAGAAAACGTCCGGCGTATCCGGTTTTGGCAGACCAGCCGGCGATGAGCGCGTGCAGACGCGCGCCGAGATCCGCAAGGTCGAGACGAGCCTCCCCGTCATATTTATGGTAAGGAATGCCGAAGCCGCCGCCAAAATCTATAATTTCCAGTTTCTTCAAGGCATCGTCCGGCAGACGGCCGGCAAGGTCAAGCAAAACGGCGGCGGCGTCCAAATAGCCGCCGGGTGTCATAAAAAGGGAACCGATGTGTTGATTTATACCCGCGAGGGTCAGCCGGTATGCGTCGAGCAGGGCGAAAACCTCATCCAGCCTGTCGGGCGTGACGCCGAACTTTGTTTCCTTGCCGGCCGTGATCACCTTGGCGTGATGCCCGGCCCCGATGCCGGGGTTAAAGCGCACCATGACCCTGCCGCCGGCGTTGAGGCGGCCGAAGGCGGCCAGTTGCGAAAGGGAGTCCACGCTGACGAGCAGTGCGCGATCTATGGCATTGCGCAACTCTTCGGCGGAATTGTTGTTGGAGATGTACAGGATTTTTTCCGGCGGAAAGCCTGCCATCGCATCCAGATGCAGCTCTCCCGGGCTCATGGCGTCCACGACAAGCCCTTCCTCCCGGACGATTTTGAGAAGCGCCGGATTGGCGTTGGCCTTGACGGAATAATTGACGCCGTAACCGGTGTGGCTGGAAAGTTGCATCAGATCGCGGCAACGTTCACGCAGAATGTCTTCGTTATACACATAGAGCGGCGTGCCCCAGGTTTCGGCAAGCTCCAGGGGCGTATGCCTGCCGTAAAAACGCAGACTGTCGGTGTAGGAGGAACGAACGGAAGGCATGGAAACTCCTTATGGCGCCGGACATTGAGGATATTACTTGAACAATTCCCGCTGCGGCGTTTTTTTTCCGGAGTGATCTTCAACCTCCACACCCGCGGGCGGGGTGAAATTGAAGTCCTTCTCCCCGAATTGTATGCCGGGATGGAAAGAGGTAAAACTCACGGTATTTTTATTGCCGTAGAAATCAACAAGCTCGGCCCGCCGGATGTAGCCATCCGCCCTGTCGGCCCAGATGGCGGCTTCCACCATCTGCGGCCCCGGTTCCCGGGGATGGAGCCTGAGCCTGACAAAATTTCCCTCTTCGCCATCCGGCTTGACGTCGAAGTCTTTCGTCAGCGCGGCCTGCCCCGTGATCACCTGTATAATGCCGCGCGAATCCTGAACCATGGAAAGCGGATAACGGTATGCCAACTCCTCGTCGGGCAGATAGTCCCATATCTCCCCGCCGGTGACCACAAGCAGTTCCCGATGGGGTTTTTCCGTTTCCCAGCGGACGAGAAAAGGTTTCTGAAAAAGCAGGACGCCCTTGCGTTTTTCCACGGCCCCGCTTTCCCTGTGCGTCAGCGTTTGTTCAAAATCGGCTGAAAAGCCTTTGATTGCCGTGTATCGTTTTTGTATTCGAGCTGCCGTTTCCGCGGCGCCCGCGGCGCAGGGCGTTTCCTCCGCCGGGAGGCAAAGCGCGCAGACAAGGAGCGCCGCAAACAGTGAGGGGCGAAGAGACATGGGGCCTCCGGAAAGAAGTTTCGTTCACTTGACTACCGGGCGCGGTTTGCTGCCGTCCGCCGGGCCTATAACGCCGTCTTTTTCCAGTTGTTCGACGAGCCGCGCGGCGCGGTTGAAACCGATTTTGAAACGCCGCTGAATCAGGGAAATTGAGGCCTTCCCCAGTTCGTTCACAAAGGCGCGGACCTGGGGGTAAAGCGCGTCATCCCCGGCGTCGCTGTCGCCTTCAAAGGATGGGGACGAAGCCGCTTCAGAACTCCACTCGGCGAAATCAACTTTGTAGGCGGGCGACAGATGGTGTTTCCAATGATTCACAACGGCCTGCACTTCCTCATCGCCCAGAAAAGGGCCGTGCAGGCGCTGCAGGCGGCCGCTGCTTGGCTTGTAAAGCATGTCGCCGCGGCCGAGCAGATGCTCCGCGCCGACCTGATCCAATATGGTGCGGGAATCATGTTTGGACGTCACCTGAAAGGAAATGCGGCAGGGGAAATTCGCCTTGATGAGGCCTGTGACGACATCCACGCTGGGACGCTGCGTCGCCAAAATCAGGTGAATGCCGGCGGCCCGCGCCAACTGCGCCAGACGCACAATGCATGTTTCCACCTCGCGCCCGGCCGTCAGCATCAGATCCGCCAGTTCGTCTATGACGATGACGAGATAGGGAAGAGGCTCCAGATCGGCGAGGTCCGGCGGAAGCTCATCCCTGTAGCAGGCGAGTTTTTTATTGTAGTCGGTCACGTGGCGGACGCCGAGCCGTTTTATCGCCATATAGCGGCGTTCCATTTCATGCACGGCCCAGTTCAGCGCGTTTTGGGCCTCTTGCATTTCCGTCACCACGGGGTGCACCAGGTGGGGCTCATCGGCGTACACGGCCATTTCAATGCGTTTTGGGTCAATAAGCAGCAGTCGCATGTCCCGCGGCTGCGTTTTGTAGAGCAGGCTTATGAGAATGGCGTTCAGGCAGACGCTTTTGCCGGCGCCCGTGGCCCCGGCCACCAGAAGATGAGGCATGCGCGCAAGATCGGCCATCACGGGCTGTCCGGCGATATCCTTGCCGAGTATCATGGTCAGGGGGCCGCAACCCCTGACAAAATTTTCCGTGGAAGCCAGATCGCGGAAATTGACCCCTTCGCGGTGCGTGTTGGGAATTTCGATGCCCACGGTGTCCGAGCCGGGAATCGGAGCCTGAATGCGCACGGCCACCGCCTTGAGACTGCGCGCGAGATCGTCGGAAAGCCCGGCTATGCGGCTCACGCGCACGCCTTTTGCCGGTCTCACCTCAAACATGGTGACCACGGGTCCGGGCGTCACGCGCACAAGCTCTCCCTGAACGGAAAAGTCGCCGAGGCAGGCCATAAGGATTTTACCCTTGGCCTCCAAATCCTCCTTTTGGGCGAGGTGGTCGGACGCTGCGGGAGGGTTGAGCAAATCCAGCCTGGGAAGGGGAGGGGGCGTTTTGCCGCCGGGCCATGCCGGGGAAGGGAAAGGCTGCGCGGCGGGAACGTCGCGCCGGGCCGCCGCGTCCTGCGGCGGCTCCTCCGGAGTCTTCATTGCGTCGAAATTTTCCGGCCCCGGCAGTGCCTCATCCTGTTCCCCCCTTCCGTCCTCGTACACCGGTGGGAGATCTTCCGGCTTCGGACGGGCATTCCCCAAGGCCTCGCGGCAGTATTCCCAGAGCGGTTTCATGCCGGAAAAGGAAATATCCGGAAACAGTTTTCCGCCGGATGCGGAAGCGGTTTTTGCGGCCCTGTCTCCGGAGGACGGCGCTTGCGGACGCGAGAGAAATCGCGCGGCCAGGCTGAACCAGGAAACATTGAGAGCCAGCTGCAGCCCGGTCAGAAGAACGAAAATCCAGAGCAGGGTTGCCCCGAACGGATTCAGGTAGCGGCTTGCGTTGACGTGCAGGGCATTGCCCACCATCCCGCCGCCGCTGATGTCCCCCAGTGAAAAATCCCAGGCGGAACCCGTTGCCAGAAGGCAGAGAGTCAGGAGAAAAAAGCCGCACCAGCGCCACCAGTGCATGACATAGGCCCGGGAGATGTGGGCGGCGCCGAGCGCGGCAAAAAGCGCGGGCCAGAGCAGGGCGGCCACGCCGAAGACATCGTTGAGAAAACCGGCCACGTACGCGCCGAAGAGGCCGGCCTTGTTGCGCACCGCAACATGGGTCGCGCTGACGACGTGGTTGAGGCTCGGATCGTTGGCGTCAAAACTCAGCAGGCTGAGCAGAAGCAGCAACGCCCAAAAAATGAGAAAAAGCCCGAAGAGTTCGCGGCCGAATTTTTGGCTGTCCGTAAGGCTATCCTCTATTCTCTGCCGAGATATTCTCTGCTGCGCGTATCAACTTTGATCCTGTCTCCAGTATTGACGAAAATCGGCACCTGCACCGTAATGCCGGTCTCCAGGGTGGCGGGTTTGGTGACGTTGCTCACGGTGTCGCCCCTGGCGCCCGGTTCGGTATCGGCTACCTCCAACACGAGGGTAAGGGGAATGTCAATATCCAGCGGCTGGCCCCTGTAAAGCAGAATGCGGCACTCCTGGCCGTCCTTGAGGAAACCGTCCTTGCCGCCGATGGCCGTCGCGGGCATCTGAATCTGTTCATAGTTGGTCATGTCCATAAAAACAAGCTCATCATCCTGACGGTAAAGAAACTGCATGTCGCGGGTTTCCAGATCCGGTTTGTCCGCCTTGTCGCCGGAGCGAAAAGTGATGTCCTGCATGCGGCCCGTCAAAATGTTGCGCAATTTCGTGCGCACCATGGCGCCGCCCTTGCCGGGCTTGAAATGCTGAAAATCCACTATTTCAAAGGGGGTTCCTTCCACTTCAATCTTGAGCCCCTTGCGAAAATCCGTGGTCGAGTACATATCTCCTCCTGAATGCGCGAGTTGCGGCGGGGAACACGCTATTGTGGTCGCCCCGGGAAAAGGTTACAGTCAATAACGGGCAGGATTCAAACGCAACAAGCTCAAATTGAACTGTTAAAAATGAACAAAAAAACGCCTTGTGTCAAGCATGATGAGGGCTGCCCCGTCCCGGCGCGTCTGATTCTGGAGAGCACGGCTTTTACTTGCGGCCAGCTTCCCGACGGCGCCGAAACGCAAATCGCCCTGGCGGGCCGTTCCAATGTGGGCAAATCTTCCCTGATCAACGCCCTTGCCGGACGCAAACGCCTAGCGAGAGTCAGCGCCACGCCGGGAAAAACGCGGTCAATAAATTTTTTCCGGGCAATGCCGTGGAATTTTTATCTGGTGGATCTGCCGGGTTATGGCTATGCCCGCGCCAGTCATCGGGAACGCGCCGCCTGGGCGAAACTTCTTGAGGTTTATCTGTCAGGAGCGAAAAATTTGCGCGCTCTGGTCCTTTTGCTGGATTGCCGTCTGCCCCCGCAGAAGAGCGATGTCGAGCTGGCCAATTTTGCCGGCGCGCTGCGGTGCTCCCTCTTGCCGGTCCTCACAAAGGCCGACAAATGCAACAGGCGCGAATGCGAACTCCGCCGAAGGGAATGGCAGGAACTTTTGGGCCAAATCCCGCCGCTTGTCTCTTCGGTCAAACGGCTCGGCATTGAAGAGCTTTGGGGCAATCTTGTTTCTCTTGCGGCGGATCCCGATTCCTGAAATTTTCAAACCCTGATCGACGCGGACTACAGCCAGCTCTTGAACCATTTGTTCCATGAACCCTGGCGTTTCTCCCGCATCTCCCGGCCTTCTTCCTTCTTGTAATGGTAGTAGGCCGCCTTGCCTTTTTCCCTGGCGTGTTCAACAATTTCCGGAATATCCGTAAAATTTTCAGCCAGGTACGTATATCTCCGCCAGGCGGGACCGAATTTATTCATGTGCCAGAACACATCGGCGATAAAAAGTTCATGCTCCGCCATAAGCCTGCGGCATTCCACCATATGTTCTTCGGCGCTCTTTACATACTGCGAATCGGGGAACGTCTGGCGCAAACGGTTGAAGTAATCGTAGGCGTCCTGAAGCTCAGCGGTGGTTCTGTCAATGGAACGAAATTCCCTCAGGAGGGACATGCCCGTCTGGTACAGCACATAGGGAATGGCCGGATGGCGCGGGTGCAGCGATTCGAAATCCTTGTAACTTTCGGAGGCCAATCCGTACTCTTCGTCCAGGTAGTAGGCGTCGGCGAGGGAAAGTTCCGCGTCCACGGCATACGGGCTGAAAGGATAGGCGTCGCGCAGTTTGTTGTACAGCTCCGCCGCCCGCACATAATTTTTTTCACTCATGGCTTCATTGGCCGCTTCAAAAATTTCCTCGGCGGTATCTTCGGCCGGCGGCAGATAGATCATGTCGATAATGCCGCAGCCGGCAACCGCGAGGAAGCAGACGACCAGTACCAGACAGCAGGGGAGCTTTTTGTTCATCAGAGTTGTTCCAGAAAGATGAAAGCTGCCTGCGCAGCCGTTGCGCCGTCGCCGGCGGCGGTAATCACCTGACGGCAGAGTTTTGAACGAATGTCTCCCGCGGCGAAAATGCCCGGAATGTTTGTGCGCATCTCGGTGTCCGTCAAAATAAAGCCCTGCCCGTCGCGTTGCAGTTCAGCCGGCAAAAACCCTGTCGCCGGCTCAAGCCCCACATAGACGAAAAGTCCGTCTACAGGGAGGTGCCGTTCCTCCCCGCTCTGGACATTTCTGAGCGTGAGACCGGTCAGGCCGGGATCGCCGTGGAGTTCGACTATAATCGTATTGGGCAGTATGGCGACATTGCCGGTCGCTTTCAGACGCTCAAGAAAAGTTTTTGTGCCTCTGAACAGTTCGCGGCGGTGTATCAGATATACCTTGCCGGCGATTTTTGAAAGGTAAAGGGTTTCCTCAAGGGCGCTGTTGCCGCCGCCGACCACGGCCACAACCTGCCCCCTGAAAAAGTTTCCGTCGCACAGGGCGCAATAGGATACGCCGCGCCCGCGCAATGCGTCTTCCCTGTCAAGGCCCAGAGCGCGGTGACGGGCTCCCGCGCAGGCAAGCACGGTCTTGCCGGCGTACTCGTGGCCCGCGCAGCGAACGACAAATTTTCCGGCCGCGCCGGTTACGGAATCAACGGCGCCCGTTACGCGGTCGACAGGCAGATTTTCAAGGTGGGCGACGAACAGGTCGGCCAGTTCATACCCCTTGATGCCTTTTGGATATCCGGGATAATTTTCAAGGGAATCGGTCATAAGCACCTGGCCGCCGGGCGTGAGCTGTTCGCACAGGAGAACGGAGCAGGACGAACGCGCCAAATACATGGCGGCGGCAATGCCCGCAGGCCCGCCGCCTATGACAATGGCGTCATGGGATTTCATGCCAGGGCCTTTTTATCCAGCAGCTCGGCAATGGCGGTTTTGGCGACGCCGCCGGTTATCTGCTCCAGAGTTCCGCCGTTCTTGAAAAGCATGAGCGTCGGAATGGCCCGGATGGCGAACCGCGCCGGTGTGGCCAGATTTTCATCCACATTTATCTTGTATACGCGGACTTTGCCCTCATATTCTTTGGCGATTTCGTCAATCACGGGGCCTAACGCGCGACAGGGACCACACCACGGAGCCCAGAAATCAACCAAGACCGGCATGTCGGATTTGATGACAAGATCTTCAAAGGTAGCATCTGTGACATGTTCAGCCATTGAAATTCTCCTTAACTTTTTGTAACGGTTAACCTCTGCGCGTCCGTGTCCTTGCCAACGATGGCTGTAATCGCAGAATAGTTAATAGATACCTTGGGCGCAACTGTCAAGCCGCTCTGCGCCGCCCGTTCCCAACCATGTCGTCCGGAACCGGCTTTCCCCGTGGAATGGCTTCCATGCGCAAGGTGTGATAAAAATTCTCTTCGGCGAAAAGCCAGGCCGTGTACGCGATCATTGCGGCGTTGTCGGTGCACAGGGCGGGGGAGGGTGAGAGCGCCCCGCCCCTGCGGCGGCGCATGAGTTCCGTCATCCGCCCGCGCAGCATCGTGTTTGACGCCACGCCGCCCGCGAACAGCAATGTGTGGATATCGGGATGGGCTTCGAGAGCGCGTTGCGTTTTGGCGCATACCGTGTCCACGACAGCGAGATTGAACGAAGCGCAAAAATTTTTCAGAATGTCCGGAGCCTCGCCCGCGCTTTTGAGAGAACGCGCGTGTTTTCGCAGTTCCGGGTAGTCGCGCAGGCGGCTTAATGCCGCTGTTTTCAGGCCGCTGAAGCTGAAGTCAAGATTGTCATTATGGAGATAGGGGCGTGGAAAAAGATGCGGATCGGCCGTACCGGCGACGGCCAGGGCGTCGATGATGCGGCCGCAGGGGTAGGGCAGGCCGAGCATTTTGCCGACCTTGTCAAAGGCCTCGCCCGCGGCGTCATCCAAGGTTTTGCCTATTTGTATGAAGTTGTTTATATCTTGTATGTAATAGAGGTGCGTATGGCCTCCTGAAACCAGCAGCCCCAATGCGGGGAGGCTGAAGTTTTGCTCCAGCCCGGTAGCCAGCAGATGGGCATGCAAATGGTTTATGCCCAAAAATCTCGCGTTGACGCCCAAAGACAAGGCCTTGGCAAAGGCGACGCCGACCAGCAGGCTGCCGAGAAGGCCGGGCCCGCGCGCGACAGAAACGACGTCAATCTGCATGGGCATGATCCCGTTGCGTTGCACAAGCTCGTCAAAGAGCGGGCCGATGTAACGGCAGTGTTCGCGTGAGGCCAGTTCAGGGACAACTCCGCCGAAGATCGCATGAATGTCGGCCTGGCTGGCCAAAACGGAATCAAGCAGATTCCCGTCGCGGACAAGAGCCAGCGCCGTTTCATCGCAGGAAGTTTCTATACCGAGGCAGAGCACGACATACCGACTGTAAAAGGTGATCCCGAATCACGGTAGTTGATCGTTTTTGAATCTTGCATAAATTCCCTCAACCGCCTCGACGTCATCGGCGGAACCTATGAAGAGCGGGGTGCGCGCGTGCAGATGATCCGGCTTGCGCTCCAGTATGCGGCCCATGCCGTCGCTTGCCCGCCCGCCCGCCTGCTCGGCGAGAAACGCCAATGGCGCGGCTTCACACATAAGCCGCAGTTTTCCTTGTGGCTTCGCGGCGTCGGCGGGGTACATGTATATTCCGCCGTTGATGAGCGTTCTGTGAAAATCGGCGACAAGCGCGCCGACATAGCGCGACGAATAGCTGCCGCCGTCTTTTGTCGGGCATGTATGGAACCAGTCAACGACTTCACGGGTAGCCTCGGACCAATTTCTGCGGTTGCCTTCATTGACGGAGTAAATGCGTCCCTGCCGGGGAATTCTCATGTCGGGATGGGAAAGCAGAAATTCCCCGACGCCCGGATCCAGAGTAAAACCGTGCACTCCCTGGCCTGTGCTGAAAACAAGCATGGTTGACGGGCCGTAAAGCATGTATCCCGCCCCTATCTGATTGGCGCCGGGCTGCAATACCTCCTCAAGGCGTATCTCCCCGGCATGCCCCTGGGGACGGCGGAGAATGGAGAAAATGGTGCCCACGTTGATGTTGACGTCAATATTGCTCGACCCGTCAAGAGGATCGAAAACAAGAATATACTCCCCGGAGGGAAATTCCGGCCTGATCCGTATCAGCTCCGCATTCTCTTCGGAACTCATGGCACACAGGGCGCCGCAGCGTTCCATGCGCCAGGTGAGTATGTGATTGGCGAGATCATCCAGTTTTTGAACGTTTTCCCCCTGCACATTTATCTCTCCGGTGCCGCCGAGTATGTCAAGAAGGCCGGCTTTGTTGATACGCCTGGAAATTATTTTCCCGGAGAGGATCAAATCATAAAGCAGACCGGTGAATTGCCCGGTGGCGTGGGGGGATTTTTTTTGATGGAGCAGCAGGTGCTCTGTCACCGTGACTTCAGCCATGTCACCACCTCACTCTATCCGTGCGGATAACAATCCGTCATATCTGAAGATTGCGCCCGTCTGTTTGTCCGCGCCTGTTTACTCCCGGGGGCCAAAGGGGCTTGGACGCCCTCCGGACGTGGCCGGCGGCCCTGTCTGCGGGTCTGTCGGGTCTCCCTGTTCGGGCTCGGCCCGGGCGTCCGGCTGTGGCGAATCCACAGGTTTGTCTGTCTCCCGTTGTTCCAACGGTATTTCCGCCGGTTCCGGAGTCCGCGGCGCAGGGGCGGCGTTTTCCTCATCGGGCGCGGTCCGCGGCCTGTCTTCCCCGCGGGGGCCGAAGGGGCTGGGGCGGCCTCCCGGCAACGTGGGACCCTGCATGAGCGGTTCGGCCACAGGAGGTTCGGCCTCCCCATGACCGGTTTCCTGGCGGGCCGGGGGCCGCGGCGCCCGGAGCGGGCGTTGCGCCCGTTCCACCGGAACGTCTTCGCCTTCCAGCTTGCGCTCCTGCACCTGCCTTCTGCGCGGCGCCTGATTTTTCAACAGGACGCTCTCGGAACTGCCCGGCTGAATATCATGCGCGGATGCGGCGCCGGACGGCTGCGGCTGCGCTTCGGCCTCGGTATTCGCCGCTGCGGGCGGAGCAAGCTGCTGCCCCCCCTCCATATCTTTTCTGGATTTGCGTTCCGGCACGGGAGGAGGAGGCAGCTTTTTTGCCTCTTTCGGGAAGAACTGCCCGCCCTGTTCGGGGTTGCCGTCGCCTTCCGGAAAAGAGCCGGACTCCGGCACGGCAAAAACCAGCGGCAGATTGGCGAAATAGCGTACAATATAATAAAAGGAGCCGGCGGCGTTTTTGCACACCCCGGAAGAGCTTTTTGAAACTACCTCTTCCCAGTTGACTCCGGCAAGCGGAGTTGCGGCATAATCATACTTGCCGGGCCAAAGCAGGGCCTGGGGAGAAAGAATGACAATGTTTGCGGGATTGCCGGTGAACTGGGCCAATGTGCGCATGTCGAAATGGGCCACGACCACGCCGAGGAAATCCGCATTGTCGTACAGGGGCACAGCCAGCATGGTTTCAGGGCCCAGAGGGGTATTCTGCACGTCGGCGCGCAGGGCCCTGTTGCTCTGTTTTTTGTCTTCATACAGCAGTGGAATGAAATCCAGTTGCTTCAAGGGGGGAGACGGAACCTGGCCAAGAATGGTACCGTCATACTTTACCCCGGCAAAACCGTTCAGCCAGGGAAAATTGGACATGAAATCCGATACCCATGTTTTTGTGGGGGGCCTGTCGGCGTTTATCATGACGCGCTCAAGGCGGCTCAATTGCCGGTCAACGCCCATCATGCTGTTCGTCAATTCCAGGGCGCTCGGGGAAAGAGCGCCCTTTTCCTCATAATCTATCTCCGCCGCGGGGCTGACGTAGACATTCCAGAAATTTTTTGTGCCCTTCCAGACATCCTTTGTCGGCTGATAGGAATTGCAGCCGGTTAACAGCGCAACAAACAGGGCCGGCAAGAAAAAAGGACGTAAAAATAGTTTGAGCACTGTTTTCTCCAGTTCCTTATCCGTGCGCCCTGGCTTCAACGCGTTCCGCCAACGCTTCAAGCTTGTTGATCAATTTGATCTTTTCCGCGGCGGCGTCCGTCTCGGCGGCGGGTTGAGCGGCGGGCGTCACGGCCGCCATGAGCAGCTTTGCGTTTAGTGTGGCGATACGTTGGAGCAGATCGGCCTTCTCAACGGGTACGGTCGCCGCCGCCGCCAACTCCTGATAAATGTCCAGCGCTCCCTTGGTATCGCCCTGCTCGGCCAATACTTCGGCCATGGAGCGCGTCCGCAGCGAGAAGTGCTCTTCGGCCTCGTCAGGCTCCTCAACAATCGGAGTTTCCGCCTCCTCATCCTGCCCGTATTCTGCCGCGATCTGCTCCGGTTCGTCAACCGGCGCGGAAGGCTGGGCCGGCGGCTGCGGGACGTCGTCTGACGACGCGGCGGCCCTCGCAGATCGGCCGCCGGATTGCCGGGCAATCTCCCCTGCCGGAGAAGCGTCCGGCGGATGCTTGCCGTCCGTTTGACTGAGGATGGCGGTTATGCCTTTATCGAAGACCTCATGCAGGGAAAGGTGGGGATTCATGAAATGGGCGGCCATAAATCGCAAAATGGTTGACATGTCCGGCGATGCGCCGTCGTCCGCAAGGCAGGCGGCCCATGCCTGCCAAAATTCCGTATAACCGGAAAAAATCGCGCTGATCTTGTTTGTCTGAGCGAGGCAGAGATCGCGCCTGCCCGCCTTGTACAGCAGTTCTATAACAAGAAGGCGTGCTTCGAGAAATTCCGGGTGGCGCTCCAGCCCCTGCTCCAAAACCTCTATGGCCTCGTCGCAGCGATTTTCCGCCTTCAGCAATCGCGCAAGGGGAAAAAAGACCTTTGAATTCGGCTCCAGATCCAGAACTTCTTTGTACCATTCAATTTTTTCCGCCATCACGCGTACCCCCGGAAGTAGTTTTTATCGCATCGTCAAACAGGTACAGCACTTCGTTTTCACGCACATAATGCAGATGCTCGCGAATCATTTTTTCCATATACGGCTTGTCTGACTGCAACATGCGTATTTCGCGGCTCAAAGAAAGATTTTTCGCGTCAAGTTTTTCCAGTTGTTTCTGCAAGGCGACATGTTGGTTTTTGAGTTCGCGATATTCCAACAGTCCTGTCGACCCCCAGATCATGCGGCCGAAGAGCACCACATTGATAAGGGTCAGGGTTACAAGTATAAAAACACGCCAGATCATCATTGTAAAAGACGATGTTGTTGTGGCCTGTCCTGAGTGAAGAATTTGAGCTCGGCCAGAAAACTGGCTGTGGCCGCCTCAAGACGCTGTACGTCGTCTTCAGCCAGAACCATGTTGTCGACCTGTCGCAGATAGGTCTTCAAGGCCGAGATTTCGTTATTGAAGTGACGTCGCCATACCTGGCCGTCAAAGTCAGGTTCCAGATCCAGAATAGTCTGTATGCAGTTTTTGAGACGAAGTTGCAGAATGCTCATTTGCGTTGTCATAATTGCTGACGCCGGCAAGCGCCGTTATAAAAATCATAGCAGTAATTGGCCCCGGAAAAAACGGTCACGGCAAGCGCAATGTAAAGCAGGATTTCGCCAAGCGGCCAAAATGCCACGCCGGCAACGGGGTAGTGCAGCATGAGGGGCACAATGGCCGTAATTTGCAACACGGTTTTTGCCTTGCCGAATTTGTCCGCGGCCAGACATATGCCCGCGTCGCTGGCCATGGCCCTCAAACCCGTCACCACAAGCTCGCGGCAGACAATCACAATGACCACCCAGGCGGAAGCCCATCCCAATTTGACGAACATGATGAGTACGGAACATATCAAAATTTTGTCGGCCAGCGGATCCAAAAATTTCCCCAGACTTGTGACGATTTTTTCCCGTCTTGCGACATAGCCGTCTATCCAGTCGGTTATGGAGGCGAGAACAAAAGCGCAAGCCGCCAGTATGCAGAAGACAGGGCCTTCAAAATAAAGCAGAACTACCACAAGAGGCGTCATGAACACGCGCAGCAAGGTAATTTTATTCGCCAGATTGAACATTTCGCTTCTGCATTTTTTGGGGGCGCCTATTCTCTCATTGAATTTAACCCTGCGGAAAAATCTGAATAATTGTCCATAATTGTCACGTGCGTCGCAATGTAGCACAAAATCTTCAGGGAGCAAAGCGGAAATGTCCGTCATCAAAGCGACAGGGACGGAATTCCCTGTGCTTGTCAAAGCGCCGGGGAATGGAGCTGTAAAAACTCATCTGCCGTGAACGCCGACAAGGTCAACAAAAACGACGGGATCAAGATCTTCCAGGGTGAGACGTCCTCCGGTTTTGCGCAGGCGTTTCAGGTTCTGGCGGGTACGCGATCCCACGGGAACCAACAAAATGCCGTTCTCGTCGAGCTGGTCGACAAGGGGTTCGGGTATTTCCGGCCCGCATGCCGTAACAATGATGCGGTCGAAAGGCGCGGCGTCCGGCAGGCCCAGCGTTCCGTCCCCCAGGTGCGGATAGATAGTGCGAAATCCCAGATTACGCAAGAGAGAACTGGCATTGCGGTAAAGGTCGCGCAAATGCTCCACGGTGAACACAGTACAGCCCAAAGCCGCCAGTATCGCCGCCTGGTATCCGGACCCTGTGCCGATTTCGAGCACGCGCATGCCCGGTTTCAGTTGGAGGAGTTCGCTCATCAGAGCCACAAGATAGGGCTGGGATATGCTCTGGCCGTGGCCGATGGGCAGCGGCGTATCCTCATAGGCCTGGGCGGCAAGCGCTTCCTGCACGAAAAGATGCCGGGGAACGGCCTTCACGGCGGACAACACGTCAGGAGCGCTGATGCCTCTGGCCTGAAGCTGGCGCGCCATGCGCTCGCGCAGAAGCCTGGGGTCGGCGGCGGCCGGACCTGCAAATTCGCCCGGGCGCGTCCCGGCCCGCCCGCGTTGCCGGTTGAATCTGTAATTCCGCATTATGACGACAGCACAAAAGTTGTTTTGAAGGGCCGGTACCGTGAAAACATGTCGGTACGCCGTCTGGCGCCTCATTTTATGCCGTGGGAATCAAGAAAAAGTCAAGGCTTTTTCTTGAAAAACGGAACGGGTTGTGCGATGATTTACCCGCATAATAACCGCGGGGTATCAATGCGCACGAAAAGCATGTTTTCCTCAATTCTGGGATTTGTGATCATAGCCGTGCTGATTGCCGGCGGTTATACTTTTCTGAAGGATATGGACGGGCCGACTGTGCAAGTAACGCCCAACACCGGCAGGGTGTCGCCCAAAAGCGTCTTGAAGATCAGCATGAGTGATCCTTCGGGCGTGCGCTCCATATCCGTGGGTATACGCAAAAACAATGTCATCACAACGATTTTCAGCCGGCATTTTGAACAATACCTTACTGAGCGCTCCATAGATGTTCCGCTTGCCGAAGCGAATTTGCGCGAAGGCGCCTTTGACCTCGAAATTCGCGCGACAGACGCCTCTCTGGCAGGATTCGGCCAGGGCAACACGCGCACATTCCTGCTGCCTTTGCGTCTTGACACGCAGCCGCCGCGCATTTCCGTCAGAACGCTGCCGCCCAATATACACAGAGGAGGCGCGGCCGTCATCAAGTATGCCATTGACGAGGATGTGCTCAGCTCCGGGGTGCTCGTGGCGGGATATTTTGTGCCGGGGTATCTGCAGAACGACGGCTCCCACCTCTGCTTTTTTCCGTTCCCGTACAGCATGACGGCCAAAGACTACAAAAACGCGGTTGAAATAACCGCGACTGATCTTGCCGGCAATGTCACCAAAAGCCGCCTGACGGTCATGGCCTTTGAGCGCAATTTCAAAAGCGACACGCTGCAGCTTAAAGAGGATTTCCTGGTCGCCGTTCAGAACAAGCTGCGGAATCTCGCGCCTGACGTCGCCACGCCCCTTGATTTTTATCTGTACATCAACAATCAGGTGCGCGCTGCCAATGTCCTGGCCTTGCAAAACATTACAAAAAATTCTGCCGCGGCCATGCTCTGGAGCGGAGCTTTTGCCCGCCTGCCCCGTTCTGCGCCGCGGGCCGGGTTTGCTGATCACCGTTTTTTTATGTGGCAGGGCAAGCTTGTCGGGGAATCCTTTCACCTGGGCTTTGATCTGGCTTCCGTGCGCAACGCCGAAGTGCCCGCCGGCAACAGCGGGCGCGTCGTATTCTCGGGGAATTTGGGAATCTACGGGAATATGATTGTCATTGACCACGGACTTGGCTGCATGTCCCTGTATTCGCATTTGAGCGAACAACTGGTTGCCGCAGGAGACCTGGTGAGCAAAGGACAAACCATCGGCAGAACCGGCAGCACCGGCCTTGCCTTTGGCGATCATCTGCATTTCGGCATCGTGGTGGGAGGGGTGGAAGTCAATCCTTTGGAATGGTTTGACCCCAAATGGATACACAACAATATAGCCGCCAGAATCAACGCCGTTCCCCAGTAAGCCCCGTTATATCTCCGGGGGAAGCTGTCTGCCTCCTTCCTTGAGACGCTGCAAAAATTTGTCGCGGCAATCATAACTGCAAAAACGGTGCGTCTTGTCACCGTCCCGAACCGTTATCTCCGCATCGGCGCTGATGTAGACGCCGCATTCCGGGTCTTTCACCATTTCACCAGCTGCCACTTTCCGCTCCATTTCCTCAGCGTCTTCCTTTTCGTCAGTTTTTGTCTTTTTGAGGAAATCGTTGGCGAAAAGCCTGTACAATACATATACAGCCGCAATAAGCAGAAGCCATTTCCACATCGTTACCTCCCCTGATGTATTGAGATTCCATCGCATCACAATTCGTTATTGAAAAATCCTGTTCCGCTCAACGCGATAATTGAGGCAAGCCAGCCAAGTTGCCGCCCGGACGCCATCAATACATATATCGGGCGCTATGTCCAGAAGAGGGACAAGCGCAAAAGCGCGCCGCACCATGCGCGGGTGCGGCAACAGACACTCGGCGCATGAGGATCGTTCATTGCCGTAAAGTAACAGATCGGCATCAATGACGCGCGGCCCGAAACGTCCGACTGCCGGAGAGCGCACGCGGCCGAGCTTCAGCTCAATGTCAAGCAGGGCTTTGAGCAAGTTTGGCGGGTTCCAACTGTCTCCGGGAAGAAGTTCAACTGCCTGATTGAGAAACCATGCCTGCCGCCTGCGCTCCTGCGGTTCGGTACGATACACGGGCGAGACGGCGCCAGGCCGCATATCCGGCAGCCGTTCCATGCGGCGGCGCGCGCGCGCGAGCATGCCCGCCGCCCGCGCGTCGTTCGAACCGAGGCATACATACGCGCGAACAGTTTCTTGTTGAACAGTTTCTTGTTCAAGAGGAGTTTCCGTCATGGCCTTTTCAGGTAAGGAAATACATTCTGCGTGTTGAAGCAAGGTACCCTCAATCGGGAAATCTTTCAAATTTTTTTCTTGATTTTTTCCATGCGAGGGGATAGAAAATTTCCTTTGACGTTAGATTCTTTTGAGGGGAGGTGATATCTTTGCCGGGTGTTTTTCTCAATGAGGACGACTATAATTTTGACATTGCATTGCGCCGTTTTAAAAAGCAGGTGGAAAAAGCCGGTATTTTATCAGAGATGAAAAAACGCCAGCATTACGAAAAACCCAGCGTTATGCGCAAAAAGAAAAAAGCTGCCGCGCGCAAGCGTCTGATGAAAAAAATCAGAAAGATGAACATGGCGTAATGTCATGTATCTCGGCCCGTTGTATCACCGCCAACCCACTTGCGGGAAACCCTGCCGGTTTCCCGCGACCTTGCGCCTGCCATGACCCTCATCGAACAAATTGAAAAAGAGTATGTTTCGGCCTACAAATCCAGGGACGCCGTGCGGCTGACTGTTTTGCGCCTGCTGAAGACTGCGGTGAAAAACCGTCTTGTGGCGCTTTGCCGGCCGGGGGGAACGCTGTCCGACGATGAAATGCTTGACGTCATTATTAAAGAAGCCAAGCAGCGGCAGGATTCCATAGAACAGTACACCGCGGCCGGGCGTCTGGATCTGGCGGAGAAGGAACAGGCGGAACTGACCGTTCTCGGAGAATATCTGCCAACGCCCCTGACCCCCGGAGAGATTGCCGCGCTTGTCGAAGCCGCGGTCCACGAGCTGTCGGCATGTTCTCCCCGGGATGCGGGCAGAATTATTTCCACCCTCATGGCCCGGCACAAGGGACGCATTGACGGAAAGACGCTTGCCGAAACCGTGAAAGCCCGTCTGGCCTAGATCAATGATTCATCAGCGTACGCTGGCCGCACTGGAATTTTACAAAATATCCGAACGGCTGGCCGAATTATGCGAATCATCGGCCGGTCGCGGGCGCGCTCTGGCCTTAAGCCCGTTGCAAAGCTTTGAGGAGGTTCTTCTCGCGGCCAGGATATATGAGGAGTCCGCCGTCTGTTTTTCCGCCGACAGCGGTTTCGCGTTATCCTCTTTTCCGGATATGGGCGATTTGCTCGACCATGCGGCGCTTCCCGGGCAAAATCCCTATGACGTCGAAGCGTTCTGGGCGATGCGGGAAACGCTCAGGCTGGCCCATAACGCGCATAAAGCCATCAATGCGCCGGAAGCTGAAAGGCATTGGCCCAATCTTCTCCGCATCGCCCTTGCGGTTCCCTTGCCGGTTCAACTCACGGCGGCGCTGTCGCGCTGCATCTCCGACGACGCCCTGATTCAGGACGCGGCCTCGCCTGAACTCTATCGCCTCCGCTCGGAGTTGCGCCGCATGCATCAGACATGCACGCGCAAGATCAGGGATTTCGCTCTGCAGTACAATATTTCGCACTATCTGCAAGACGAGTTCATCACGCTTTCCTCCGACCGTTATGTGCTCCCCCTGAAAGGCAATTTCAAAGGACAATTACAAGGCATTATTCACGATTGGTCACAGACCGGTGAAACCTGCTATTTTGAGCCCATGTTTTTGCTCAAGCTGAACAACCGTCTTCAGGAGCTGAAACATGAAGAGAGGATGGAAGAACAAAAAATCCTCGCCTATCTTTACGGCCTTGTGCTGGCCGAGATAACCGGCGTCCGCGCGGCCCTGGAACTCCTGGTCCAGCTTGATGTCCTGCAGGCAAAGCGCCGGATGGCGGATTTGTTTGACGGTCATTGTCTGACGCTTTCAACTCCGGAAGGGGGCATTGAACTGCTGGATGCCCGCCATCCGCTCCTTGCCCTGGAACACTCCGCGCTGCGGCATTCAGGCAGGGGCGACAGGGAAAAAAACGGGAGTTTCCGCGTGCGGCCCCTGCATATCCAGCTCCGGCCCGGTGAGCAGACCTTGATAATCACCGGCGGCAATGCCGGCGGAAAAACAGTCTGCCTCAAAACTCTCGGCCTTGCGGCCGCCATGACCTTCAGCGGGCTGCCCGTGCCGGCCGCGAAGGGTTCGCATATTCCCTGGTTCAAGCGTATCGATGCCTTCATTGGCGACGAACAGAGCCTGGAAGACAGTGTTTCCACATTTACCGCCCAAATCCGGCATCTGGCCAAGGCGTTGAAATATCTTGATCACACCAGTCTGGTTTTGCTGGATGAATTCGGCGCGGGCACGGATCCCGCCGAAGGCGCGGCGTTGGCGCTTGCCGTTTGCGACGCGCTGCTGGAACGCGGGGCATTCGTTCTCGCCGCGACGCATTTCCCTGCGCTCAAGTCCTATGCTTTGACGCGCGAACATGTCCGGGCCGCTTCCATGCTTTTTGAACCCGAAACAAGAAGACCCCTGTTCAAGCTTGCGTATGACCAGGTCGGCGCGAGCCAGGCCTTGCACGTGGCGCGCGAGCACGGGTTGCCGCAAAGCATAATTGACAGGGCGGAACAGTATCTTCTGCAATACGGGCGGGAAAGTTCGGACATTCTCGACCGGCTCAACGCGCTGGCCGCGCAGCGGGAGAAAGAACTGGATAAAATGTTCCAGGAACGCCAAAAAGCGCAGAATGCCTTGCGGAAGACAAAGGAAAGCCTGGAAAATGAACGCAGACAGCTATATGAGGACGTACGTTCCAAAGCCAAGGAAGTGTTGCAGGCATGGAAGGAAGGACGGGTCGGCCACAAAGGGGCTTTGAAGGAAATGTCCCAGCTTCGCGCCTCGCTCGCGTCCGCGCGCGCGTCCGGAAACGGCTCCTCCGCGGCGCCGGCAGAAAATTTTCGGACCGGTCAGCCCGTGCTGCACCGCGCCTTCAACAAATCGGGCGTGATCGCCGGGATTGACGAACGCCGCGGGCGTCTGCGTCTGAGCTTGAATGGAGTGACCGTTTGGGCTAACATTGAAGACGTTTCCGCGTACCCTGCGGGAACAGAACAGCCTCGACCCCTGCATGCCCTTCGCGTTGCCGGCAGAAAAACGGAAGCGGAGGCGCTCCGCATTGACTTGCGCGGCATGAACGCCGAGGAAGCCGTGCGCGCGGTCGACCGTTTTGTGGATCGGGCTTTGCTGGCCGGACGCCCGGAGGTTGAAATCATCCACGGACGCGGCACAGGCGCGTTGCGGCGCGAAATCCACAATTTTCTGCGCACGATTTCTTCTGTCGAGCGTTTTGCAACAGCCCCCGAGGATCGCGGCGGGGACGGAATGACCATAGTCAGTTTACGCTGATATCCAAAAAACCCAGGTTTGTTGAACATGAGAACCGGCGACGCCGTTCGTCTTATCAAGGAGCGTCTCAGCATCGTCGATGTGGTGCGCCGTTATGTGGAACTTAAACGTAACGGAACCCGCTGGACAGCCCCGTGTCCTTTTCATCTTGAAACAAAACCCTCTTTCAGCGTCAACGAGGAACTTGGCGTCTTCTATTGCTTCGGATGCCAGGCTTCGGGAGATGTTTTCACTTTTTACAGCCGGATTAACGGACTGGATTTTAAAGAGACGCTTGAACAACTGGCATTGGAAGCCGGCGTCGCCCTGGAAGGCTCTTTTGCCGCCAACGGCCTGCGGCATGTGGACAAATCCAATAAACACCATTCCATGCGGCAGCAGATGCTGCGCATGCATCAGCTCGCCGCAGCGCATTTCGCGGCCGAACTCAAAGAAAAGACCGGCGCGGAATGCCGCGCCTATATCAGGCAACGCGGTTTGAACGATGAGGTTCTGGAGCGTTTTGGCCTTGGCTGGGCGGGACGCGAATGGGATTCCCTGGCAAAAAAATTGCGCCGCGCCGGCTTCAGCGAGCAAACCGCCGTCGATGCCAATCTGTTGAGCAAATCGCCCAAAGGCGTCGTTTATGACAGATTTCGCGGACGCCTTATCTTTCCCATCAAAAACCTGGCGGGACAGGTTATTGCGTTTGGCGGGCGTATAGTTCGAGATGAAGACGAGGCGAAATACATCAACAGCTCGGACACCCCTGTCTACAAAAAAGGGGAACATATCTTCGGATTGCCGCAGGCCCGGAAAAACATCGCATCTATTGGAAAGGCGCTTTTGACCGAAGGGTATATGGATGTCGTCACACTGCACCAATTCGGCTACGAGAATGCCATTGGGGTGCTCGGAACGGCTTTGACGCCGGAACAGGTGAAGCGCGTATCCAATTTCACCTCCAAAGTGACGCTGCTTTTCGACGGCGACCGGGCAGGGCGAAAAGCCGCTTTGCGAAGCTGTGAGATGCTGTTGGCCCGCGGGCTTGATTGTTCCGTCGTCGTTTTTCCGGAAGGAGAGGATATTGACAGTTTTCTGCGAAAAGAGGGGGTAGGGGCATTTGAAGACCTGCTCCGCAATGCCGTTGACGGTTTGAAATATTGCATTACTCTATTAAAAAGTCTGGCTCCCCGCGAAGCTGTGGAATGGGCGCGCAATTTTCTGCGCAGTATGGAAATCCCCGAATTGCTCAGTCCCTATGTTTCAAAACTTGCCGGACATCTGCAGCTTTCAGAAAATGTCCTGCGGGAGAATCTCGCTGACTGGCACAGGCAGAATCGGCCGAACCATCGGACGCGCTTGACGAATACGCGTGAAGAGCGGCCAGGACGGCAAAATATGCGGGACCGGCAAATACTTATGTTTGCCGTCCGCTACCCTGGGCGGCTTGATGACCTGCGCGCCATGGGCGCCGATATGCTCCTTCAGTCACCCATAGCCAAAAAAACTTGGGAACATCTTGCCGAATGGGGAGATGACGCTCATTACCATTTGGACGAGACGGAAAAAAAATTTTGGGCGCTTTGCAGAGGGCCCCATGCCCCGCCAAGAGGCAACGGCGACAACGAGCTGGAACTTTTGCGAAACCAACTGGACGAGTATTATGAATGCGCGCAAAAATCCTCTGTTTTCGCGGCATTAGCAAAAAACACATCCATAGGTGACTTTGATTCTGATTTGGATTATCTTCGCGCACTGCAAAAGACCCTGGAGAAAAAGCATGAGTAACATTAAAAATATTCCGCAAATACAATCGCTTATTGTAAAAGGGCAGGGGGCGGGGTTTTTGACGTATGCCGAAGTCAACAAAGCGGTCCCCATGGAAATGAGCACTCCTGAAATTTTGGAAGAGATCATAGGGATTTTCGAGCAATTGGAAATTGATATTGTCACCTCCGAAAGCGAAGGCAAAAAAATTTCCTCGTCTGATGCGGATGCGGGCGAGGATATCATAGATGCCTCACTGGAATTGACTGAAGATGAAGATTCGGCGGATTTTTCTCCGCGCAGCACAGACCCCGTGCGCATGTATCTGCGTGAGATGGGCGCGGTGCCGCTTCTGGACCGCGACGGAGAAGTGGTTATCGCAAAAAAGATCGAAATGGGCGAGCAGGAGGTTCTCTATTCACTGGTTGAAGTTCCCGTTGCCGTTGAAGAACTGATTAATGTCGGTGAGGAGTTGCGACAAAACCGCGTTAAACTGAAAGACGTCGTCAAGACTATTGAGGAGGATGACCCCAGCGAGGATGAAATGAGCCAGCGTTCGCGGGTTATTCTGCTCCTGGATGAAATCAAGCAAATATTCAGGAAAAAACGCAGGATTTACAAGAAGCTTGATGACTGCGCCACCCTTGAGCGCAGGGTCACGGCCATTCAAAAAGAAATAATCTGCTATAAAGATGAAATCGTCACGCGGCTGCGCGACATCAAACTGGAAAAAAAACTGATAGACCGCATCAGCGAAACTGTTGAGGATTATGTGCGGCAGATGCACAATTGCCAGCGCGATCTCTCGGCGTACATTCTTTCCACCGGGAAAACGCAGGCGGAAATCCAAAATCTCTTCACAGGGGTGGAACAGCGCACAATAGCTCCCATTGAAGCCGCCAGAGATTTGAACTTGAGCCTGGACGAGCTTTTTTCCTTTAAGGAAATGATCATCGGCAAGATTGAAATTTTGAATCGCCTCCAGGAAAAATGCTGTCACAATGTCACTGATCTCGAGGAAGTGCTGTGGCGCATCAGACGCGGCAATACGGCTGCCATGCGCGCCAAGCAGGAGCTTATCCGTTCGAATCTGCGCCTGGTGGTGTCCATTGCCAAAAAATATACCAACCGCGGCCTGCAGTTTCTGGATCTTATTCAGGAAGGCAATATCGGCCTGATGAAAGCGGTGGACAAATTCGAATACCAGCGGGGCTATAAATTTTCGACATACGCCACATGGTGGATTCGTCAGGCCATAACGCGCGCCATCGCCGATCAGGCAAGAACTATTCGCATTCCGGTCCACATGATTGAAACGATCAACAAGCTGATGCGGACAGCGCGTTATCTCGTGCAGGAGCTGGGCCGGGATCCCACGCCTGAGGAAATTGCGGAACGCATGGATTATCCTGTGGACAAGGTGAAAAAAGTTCTCAAAATTGCCAAGGAACCGATTTCGCTGGAAACTCCCATCGGCGATGAGGAGGACTCCAGTCTCGGTGATTTTATAGAGGACAAAAAGGCCGTCGCGCCGGCTGAAGAAGTCATCAATACAAAACTTGCCGAACAGCTGGCCGCTGTTCTTGCCGATCTGACGACGCGCGAGGAGCAGGTGTTGCGCAAACGTTTCGGCATAGCGGAAAAAAGCGACCACACGTTGGAGGAAGTCGGCAAACTTTTCAATGTGACCAGAGAACGCATACGCCAGATTGAGGCCAAGGCCTTGCGCAAACTCAGACATCCCATACGCAGTCAGCCGTTGCGCTCGTATCACGAAAGTTAAGTAGTTGACCCTTAAAGAGCATTTAACATGCAGAAATATATTGACATTTCTCTCAAAATGCTGTGACGTTCATAACAGGAAATGCAGGAATAGAGGCAAAAATAGAGTGGCGGAGCGAGGCATTTACGCAAACCAAGGTTTAATCGGGGGAACAATAGTATATACGCGCCGATGACTGTTCCGGGCAGTTAGCTCAGCTGGTGGAGCACCGCCCTTACAAGGCGGGGGCCACAGGTTCAAGTCCTGTACTGCCCACCATGAATACCAAGGCTTTTCGGGAAACGCCCGAAGAGCTTTTTTTGTTTGAAGGGCATTTTGTCCCACTCCTGTCCCACCTTTTTGGATTATGGGGAATGAAAAATACCTGTGAGCAGTCACGCAAGTTGAGAATCGGTTTTGGCGCTGCCTTGAGGAGCCGGCGCGGGCCTTGCGAGCGATACCCCTCAGATGTATCGCGGCCGCAAGGGCCGTGACGGCTCCGGTTCTATGCCCCTGCCTCTTGTTTCATACTCATATAACGTTGCG